>JAHCJK010000020.1 GCA_026184295.1 Planctomycetota bacterium | reverse complement strand
GCTTCACGGCCATCGAGATTTATCACCTGGCCGGGCTGGCCAAGCTCTCCCCGCGCGAGACGCTCGCGGCGCTGAAGGAAGCGGGGCTGGACTCGCTCCCTGGCGGCGGCGCGGAGATTCTCGACGACGAACTGCGCAACGTCATCTGCAAGGGCAAGGAGACGAGCGCGGAGTGGCTCGACCTGCACCGCACGGCGCATCGCCTGGGGTTGAAGTCGAACGCGACGATGCTGCACGGCCACTACGAGACCGTCGCGCAGCGCGTCGATCACCTGCTCCAGCTCCGCGCGCTCCAGGACGAGACCGGCGGGTTCCTCGCGTTCATCCCGCTCTCGTACCACCCGGACAACAACATGCTCAAGGTCGAGCACGGCCCGTCGGCGCTGCAGGAGTTGCGCACCTACGCCGTGGCGCGCCTGATGCTGGACAACTTCCCGCACATCAAGAGCTACTGGGTGATGCTGGGCGTCGGCGTGGCGCAGATGGCGCTGAACTACGGCGCGAGCGACTTCGACGGGACGGTGATTCAGGAGAAGATCTACCACATGGCCGGCGCGACGACGCCGCAGGCCCTGACGGTGGACGACCTGCACAACCTGATCCGCGAGGCCGGCGGCGAACCGATCGAGCGCGACCACCTGTACCGCCGCATCGCGCGCGGGCCGGGCGGGGTGCTGGACTGGCAGGTCACGAATGCCTAGCCTTGGCATAGGCAGGCTTGGCAGGTTATCTAAATCATCCGTATGGACTTCTCCGACCAAACAATCTCGTGCCCTATCTGCGAGAGTGCCCTGGTGGTTAGGTCCCATGAATTGCATTGCCCTACTTGCCATTCGACCATCGAATTGAATGAAAGCGACCAGGTGAAGAACACCAGGGAGCCGCTGAGGGTACTTGGCATTACAGCAATATTGTGTTGGCTGTCGGCTGGTTTCTTTCTGATTCTCTACCTCTCAACGGGTCGCGGGGCAGCTCAAGAGGGGGCTCCATCTCCGAAAAACATGTGGGAGTTTCTTATCGTGGTTTTCACACTCACCGGTGTTGGGTTGAGTTCACTCGATCAGTTCAACCGTAGCGAAACGACGGGCGCTCTAGATCTTTGGTTCCTCGATACCATTGCGGGCCATGTTCGCCGAAGCAGGAGTCCATCTGGGTTTCATGCGGCTCGTCTCGCTTGTATTGCAATGTCAGTTCTATCGGTCTGCTTTCTTTTTTGGTGGTGTTTGAAATACGTTGGGTATGTGTAACTATTATAGCTTCATCGGAGGACGCATTCATTGGACCACGCACGCATCGAAGCCGCCGTTCGCGAAATCCTGGCCGCCGTGGGCGAAAATCCCGATCGTGACGGGCTGAAAGACACGCCCTCGCGCATCGCCCGCATGTACGAGGAAGTGCTGCAAGGCCTGAAACTCGACCCCGGCCGGCACCTTGCGGTCACCTTCGACGAGAGCCATACCGAACTCGTGGTGCTGAAAGAAATCCCGTTCTATTCGATGTGCGAACACCACATGCTGCCGTTCTTCGGCAAGGCGCACGTGGCCTACCTGCCCAACGGGCGCATCGTGGGCCTGAGCAAACTCGCGCGCGTGGTGGAAGAATTCGCCCGCCGCCTGCAGGTGCAGGAACGCCTGACCAGCCAGGTCGCCGACCTGCTGATGGAGCGCCTCGACGCGCGCGGCGTCGCGGTGCTGATCGAGGCCACGCATTCGTGCATGACGATGCGCGGCGTCCAGAAGCCCGGCGCGGTGATGGTTACCAGCGCGATCCGCGGCGTCTTCGTCACCGACCACGCCTCGCGCGACGAAGTCTTCGCGCACTTCTACCACAAGCACGAACTGTAACGCGCGCGCGGCCGCGCGCCGCGGCCACGCACTCTCCGGAGCACGCCCGAACATGCCCGCACGCCTGCCGCGCATCGGTCTAAATCTTTCGGTGCTGGGCGCGAACAAGCCGCCGCTCGGTTCCGCGTCCATCGGGCTCGCCTACCTCGACGCGGTCAGCCGCGCCGGCGGGCTCCCGATCCTGCTGCCGCCGCTGGAAGACGTCACGCTGGGCGCGGCGCTGCTGGAAGGACTGGACGGCATCTGCTTCGTCGGCGGGCCGGACTACCTGCCGTATCACTACGGCGGCCGGATGCAGAAGGCCGAGGAACTGATGGACGAGCGCCGCGACCGCTTCGACTGCGCCTTCGCGCGCCGCGTGCTCAAGATGACGACCCTGCCGGTGCTGGGCGTCTGCGGCGGCTGCCAGCTCATCGCGATCACGCTCAACGGCGCGCTGATCCAGGATATCCGCACCGAATGGCAGGCCCCCGAGGGCAAGCCGCTCCCGCATGCCGCCGCCGAACGCACGCCTTCCCACGTGGACGGCTACCGGCACACGCTCAAGGTGGAGCGGGGGAGCCTGCTCGCAAAAGTGACGGGCGCGACGGACGGCGTGCTGGAGAGCAATTCCTACCATCATCAGGCGATCAAGCCCGGGGCCCCCGGCGACGGGTTGCGCGTAAGCGCCTGGGCGCCGGACGGAATCCCTGAATGCATCGAGCCCGCCGCGGGTTCGGCGTTCGAACAGGCCGGCCGCTTCGTGCTGGGCGTGCAGTGGCACCCCGAGCGCATGGTGGACGACGCGCCGCAGCAGGCCCTCTTCCGCGCGCTCGTCGAAGTCGCGGCGAAGAAGGCCTGACGCGCCCGGGTTACTCGGCGAGCAGCTTCAAAAGCCCTTCCTTCAGCGGCACGAAGTCTTCCGGCGCGAGGTCGTCGAACTTCAGCGCCGCGGCCTCGTCTTCGAAGGCCTGTTTGAACTGGCTGCTGAGCGGGATGAGCTGCGAGACCAGCACGCCGCTGTGCGTGCGGTTCCAGCCGTTCTTCTTTTCCAGCAGGCGCAGGAGTTCGCAGATCTGCGCGCCGTTGCGGAAGGCCGCGAGCCGCAGGGAACCGACCGCGTTGATCCCGAAGCGCTTGCGCCCGTCCACCACCAGCATGTTGCCGTTGCCGGCCTCGTCGCCCTTGTCGAAGGCCTCGTCGCCCCCGATGCTCTGCCAGGGCAGCACGCCGTCGCATTCGTGAATGTAGGCCTTGACGCACCAGGCGGCGGAGAGCGCGTTGCTGCGGTTCTGCGCGCCGCAGGCCCCGTAGTCGTACAGGTGGCGCGCGCCGCGGGCCTTCATGTCCTTCATCAGGGGCAGCATGCCGTACTGCACGCCGCTGGCGACCACGACGTCCATGTAGCCGTCGCAACTGCTGCCCTGCCACATCGGGCGGCTGACATCCGCGCGGAAGGCGAACTGGACCGTCTTCGCCTCGTTCAGGCCTTCCTTGAAGAGCTTGCCGTAGAAGAGCAGCGCCTGCCAGTCGAGCCACGTCTGCGGTTCGTCCAGCGTCCAGGCCGTGCCGGTCATGCCGGGGATGCGCTTGGGCTTGCCGTCCTTGTCGAGCACCGGCTTGCCGTCGGCGTCGAGTTCCGGGACGCTGCCGTACTGGAGCTTGTTGTTGTGGAAGCCTTCGCAGAGCGTCCGGGTCCAGCCCTTGTCCTCGAAGTGGCGCACGAACGCGCGCACGGCGCTGACGAAAGCCTCCTGGTATTCCTTGCTGAACGCTTCGGCGGGCGGCTTGGCGTAGAGGTCGTGCAGCGCGCGCCAGTTCGCGCCCGAAAGCGGCACGTTCTCGCCCGGCCGGTAGTGCTCCTTGATCGGCAGCGGCCAGGACTCGTTGAAGGGCAGGTACAGCACCGGAACCGGCACGCCGGCGCGCGGGTTGTCCTTGAACGCGGAGCCGTCCAGCAGCGGGCCCAGGTTCTTGTCGAAGGTGCTCCAGTCGGTGATGCGCCCGTCGGCGGCGGTGTGTGGAATCCAGTCGTCGTCGGTGTTGCCGTTGTGGTGGTGCGGCACGCGGTCGATCGTGCAGCGGTAGTAGTGCGCGACGCGGAACGCGTCGAAGAACTCGGGCGTGCCCGCGTCGCCCAGCGGCCCTCGGTAGCAGTTCAGCTCGGGGATGAAGTTCGTCTCCTTGGGGATCACGGTCCCGAAGACGTCCAGCTTCAGGGTCAGCGCGACCTCGCCGAGGCCCTCGGCGCTGACCTTCAGCGTCGCGGCGCGTTCGCCCGGCTTCGCGTCCTCGGGGACGATCAGGTCCAGCACCGCCACCGCCGCCTTCTGGTTCGGAATCTTGTTGTCTTCGGCGGGAATCGCGAGCGCCTCGCCGTCCTTCATCGGGATCGCGTAGTCGGCGTAGTACTTCCCCTCCATCGGCACGAACCAGGTGCGGAAGAGGCGCGGCTTGATCTCCTCCAGGCCCTCGGCGGCGACCTTGATGCCCTTCGCCGAGCCTTCGGGCGCGACGAGCGCAATCTGCACCGAGGCGATCTCGCCGCGCGTGACGGCCAGGCGCACGGTCTTGCCGTCCGCGTCCCAGACCGGGTTGCGGCGCTCGAACGCCTCGGCGCGCTTCTGGAGCTGAATCTCGCCGCTTTGCGTGTCGAGCTTGCAGAGTTCGGGGAAGACCCAGACCTTCAGCTTGCCGGCCAGCGCGGGGGCGTCGGCGCCGCGCGGATGCCAGGCGGCGCGCGGGAGCTTCGGGACCACGATCGCGGGGCTCGCCTGTCCGGAGGCCTTGACGGGTTCGGCGCGGTTGCCCGCGGCGTCCACGACCGTGAGTTCCAGGTTCGCGCCGGCGCCGGGTTTCAGGCCCTCGATCACGAAGCGCTGCGTCGTGCCCGGCGCGCCGGCGAGCGGAATCTGCCAGCGCGGCGCGGGCTTGCCGTCGATCTTCACGTCGTAGGAGAAGGCGCGGTCCGGCACGGTGAGCGAGACCGCCGCGGCCCCGGCGGAGACGCTGGCGTCGAGCGGCGCGGGTTCCAGCTTCACGTTCGCGGGCGCGGGCGGGGCGTCCTTGGCCTCGCCGTCCAGGTCCACGGAAAGGTAGGGGGCCTTCTCGTCGCCGGCCTCGCGTGAATGGATGAACGCGTTGGTGCTGGTGAAGACGCTGCCGTCCATCAGCAGCAGGCCGTGCGAGGCGCCCGAGACCATCGCCTGGACCATCTTCACGTCGATGGGCACGCTGAACCGGCCGTCCTTGGGGTCGCCGCCGTCGATGTCCTGGCGCAGGGTCTTGCCGTTGCCCAGGATCACGTCCCAGCTTTTCGAACCCGGGTAGGCCCATTCGCGCTTGTCGAACGAGGCGTAGTTGAAGCACGCGCCCGCGCCGTCGTAATCGAGCGTATAGTTGGTGCCGTCGCCTTCCTTCCAGGCGCTGGCGACCGTCGAGACCGTGAACCAGCGCAGGTCGGTCCCGCGAGCCTCCGGCGCGTTCTTGCGGCCGTCGGCATACGCAAAGCAGAGGCGGGCCTTCGCGATCTTCTTGCCCTTCAAGGCCGAGACGTCGAAGTCGATCAGCGCGTACTCCTGGTACCCCTTCAGTTTCAGCTTGGGCGCCTTGCCCATGTTGGCGTCGCATTCCTTGCCGGTGGACGACATCCACACGTCCGCGGTGGCGGGGCATTTGACGGTCTCGGCCGCGAACGCGGGCAGGCAGACCAGGGCCAGCAGGCAAAGCGCGCGAAGTCCCAGGGGCATCAGGCAGTCTCCTCGATGGGTCTGTTTTGATGTCTAAACATTACAGTCCTTCGTAAGGACACAAAGAAAGCGAGCGCCACGCGCTCGCTTTCTTGTACGACGTTCGGGCTATCTGGCCAGCAGCGTCAGCAGGCTTTCCTTCAGTTCCACGAAGCGGTTGCCGTTCATCGCGCCGAAGGTCGTGGCGGCCGCGTCGTCGGTGAACTTCTGGATGTACTCCGAGCCCAGCGGCACGAACTGTTCCACCAGCGCGCCCGCGTGCATGCGGCTCCACTTGTTCTTCAGCAGCACCAGGCGGAGCAGTTCGCAGTTCTGCGCGCCGACGCGGAAGGCGTGCACGCGGAACGAGGCGATCGCGTTGACGCCGAAGCGCTTGCTGCCGTCCACGATCAGCGCGTTGCCGTTACCGCCGCCATTGTCGCCGCGGACGAACGCGTCGTCCCCGCCGATGCTCTGCCAGGGCAGCACGCCGTCGTGTTCGTAGACGTACGACTTGAGGCACCACGCGGTGGTCTCGTGGTTCGGGCGGTTGTTGTCGTTGCAGCCGCCGTAGGCGTACAGCACCGTCGGCATCTTTTCCTTCTGCGCCTTGATCAGGCGCGCCATGTCGAAGCCGCCGCCGCCGACGTACATGATCTCCATCAGGCCGTCCATGCAGCTTCCCTGCCACATCGGGCGGCTGATGTCGCCGCGGAAGTAAAAGCTGGCGCCCTTGGCGTCCTTGGTGCCGGCGTGGAAAAGCTTGCTGTAGAAGATGAGCGCGCGCCAATCGAGGTACTCGAAGGGTTCGTCCATCGTCCAGGCGGTCCCGCCCATCTTTTCCTTGCCGAAGTTGTACTTGTTGTTGAGGTACAGTTCGGCGTGGGTCTTCGTCCAGCCTTTCTCTTCGAAGTGCTTCACGAAATCGGCGATGTTGGCGGTCCAGGCGTCCTGGTAGGCCTTGCTGAAGGAATCTTCCGGGGCCTTGGCGAAGACGTCGTGCTTGGCCTTCCAGTTGTCGCCGCTGGTGGGCGCGCCGGGGTTGTAGTGCGCGTGCATCGAGACCGGCCAGTTCTCGTTCTGCGGGAGGTACAGGGTCGCGACGGGCACGCCGGCGCGCGGGTTGTCCTTGAACGCGGAGCCATCCAGCAGCGGGCCGATGTTCTTGTCGAAGTTCGACCAGTCGGTGACCTTGCCG
This sequence comes from Planctomycetota bacterium, assembly GCA_026184295.1. GTDB lineage: Bacteria > Planctomycetota > SZUA-567 > H5-PLA8 > H5-PLA8 > JACQFI01. The sequence goes on along the minus strand of JAHCJK010000020.1, from coordinate 43,680 downwards.
TCGGGCCCCACGGCCGGGACGTAGTCGCCGTGGATGTTGCCGCTCTGCGAGTACGGGACGCGGTTGATCGTCGAGCGGTGGTAATGCGCGATGCGGAAGGCGTCGAACCAGTAGGGGCTGCCCGCCTGCCCGGGGCCGTTGTAGCAGTTCATCTCCGGGTTGAAGTGAATCTCCTTCGGGATCACGGTCTCGTAAATCTTCATCTGGAGGTTCAGCTTCACCGACGCGCCGCCGGCCTTGACCGTCACGCTGCCGGTCAGGTCGCCGGGCTTGGCGCCTTCGGGCACGATCAGGTCCACCGCGATCGCCGCGCACTTCTGCTCGGGAATCTGGTTGTCGGCCGCGGGAATCGCGAGCGCTTCGCCCGCCTTCACCGGAATCGCGTACTCGGCCTGCCAGGCGTTGCCGATCTTCACGAACCAGTTGCGCCAGAGCTTCACCTGCACGCCCTCGGGCGCGGCGACTTCCACGGTCACGTCGTCCAGGTTGCCGCCCAGGCGTTCCAGGGCGAGTTGGAAGCCGCCGATGTCGCCGCGCGCGGCGGCCACGCGCACCGTCGAACTGCCCGCGTCCCAGACCGCGTTCTTGCTCGCGGCGCCGTCCATGTCCTTCTCGAGGACGATCGCGCCGGTGAGCGGGTCGAGCTTGCAGATTTCGGGGTAGGCCCACACCTTCAGCTTGTCGCCGGCCACCGGGGCGCTGCCGCCCTTGGGCTGCCAGGCGCTGGCGGGCAGGCGCGGCACGGTGATCGCCGGGCTCGCCTTGCCCTTCACGCTTGCCGCGGGCGAGACGTTGCCGGCCGTATCCACGGCGGCGAGTTCGACGGTCAGGTCGCTGCCGGGGGCCAGGAATTCGAGGACGATGGACTGTTCTTCGCCGGCCTTGCCCGCGAACGGCACCTGCCAGCGGGGCAGTTCGGTCCCGTTGACCTTGATCTGGTAGGCGAAGGCGTCCTGCGGAACCTTAAAGGTCAGGCGCGCGGCGCCTTCGGTCATGCCGGCGTCGTTGGGCGCGGGTTCCAGCTTCAGGCTCGCGGGCGCGGCGGGAGCCTGCGCGTCGTCGCCTTCCAGCGTCACGGTCAGATACGGAGCGCCGTTGCCGCTCTCCTTCGCGGCGATGTAGCAGTTGCGGTCCACGCCCGTCGAACCGTCCATGATCATCAGGCCGTGGCTGGCCTTGGCGACGAGCGCCTGGACGAGTTCCTTCTTGATCGGGAGGGTGAACCAGCCGCCCTGAGGGTCGCCGCCGTCCACGTCGTCGCGCAGGGTGTTGCCGTTGCCCAGGATCACGTCCCAGTTCTTGGAGCCCTTGAAGGCCCAGGGGCGGGTCTTGTAGCTGGCCTCGTTAAAGGTCGCGCCCTTGCCCTTGTCGTCCACGCTGTACTGCGTGCCGTCGCCTTCCACCCAGTCGCCGCTCACGGTGGAGACGCTGAACCAGCGCAGGTCGGTGCCGCGCTTGCCGCCGTGCACGCCGCCGCCTTCGGCTTTGACGTGCAGGGCCGCGGATGCGATCTTCTTGCCCTTCAAGGCCGAGACATCGAAATCGATCAGGCCGTACTCCTGCCAGACCTTGAGCTTGATGCGCGGGGCCTTGCCGCCGTTGGTGTCGGATTCCTGCCGGTTGGCGGCGGAGATCCAGACATCGCGCGAGGCCGGGCAGCGGGTCTCTTCGGCCTGCGCGAGGCCCGCGGCGGCCAGCAGAAGCACGCAGAGCAGCGCAAAGCGTTCCGTATGCATGAGGTTCCTTTCACGTCAGGCTGCGAAACAAGAAGGATGGGACCTGCACCGGCTCTTTGGTACCCCGCCGAAACTGGGACTGCACGGAATGTGCATCCATTCACTAACCCGCGATCATTTCAGTAATGCTTCATCTTGTGATTTTTATCTGATCCGTCATGGCACGCCACCTTTCTTCGGCACGCTGCGCACGGTAAGGAACCGATTTGCTTGACGGCACCCGCACCGGACCTATAACCAGCCGAATACACACGGGCAATACCGAGGTCCATGTGGGATCTCGGGCACGGTTGCCTGTCGCATCGCATCAGGGCAGTGAGAGGGCGGCATGACCATCAGCCAGGAACAGTTGGAAGAACAGGATCTTACCCCGATCGAGGTCAAGACCGCGGTCTCGGACACGGGCACGTGGGCCAAACGCCTGGACATCACCGTCCCTTCGGGCGAAGTCGCCAAGGCCTTCGATGCGGTGGTCGGCGAGATCGCCGGACAGATCCGCCTCCCCGGCTTCCGCCCCGGCAAGGTGCCCCGCGGCTACGCCGAGAAGCTCTTCAAGGACGACATCTCCAAGCAGGTCACCTCCAAGGTGCTCGGGCGCGCGATCCACACCGCCGTCACGGCCGAAAAGCTGGAAGTGGTCGGTTCGCCCGCGCTGGTGGACGAGAGCGTCAGTGCCGAGCGCGGCAAGGACTTCGCCTTCGGCGTGGATGTGGAGGTCAAGCCGACCTTCGAACTCTGCAATTACAAGGGCCTGCCGGTCGAGCAGGAAGAGGTCGAGGTGCTGTCCGAAGAGATTCAGGAGCAGCTCGACCAGATGGCCCTGCGCCTGGCCGAGGAAGGCGACGCGCCCGAGGGCGCGGAGCTTCAGGACAAGGACGTCGCCAACGGCGTGCTGCGCTTCCTGGTGGACGGCAACGAAGTCCGCAAGGAAGAGGACGCGATGCTCCTGCTGCATCAGGGGCACGTGGTCGGCGCGCACGCGCACCTGGGCCTGGATTACCTCAAGGGCGCCAAGGTGGGCGAGAAGCGCGCCATCGAGGAAGCGCTGAACGACACCTTTCCCGACGAAGCGCACCGCGGCAAGAAGGCGACCATCGAGTTCGAACTCAAGAAGATCAAGCGCCCCAAGCTGCCGGCGATGGACGACGAACTGGCCAAGAAGCTGGGCGCGAAGGATTTCGCCGACCTGAAGGAAAAGGTGACCGAGCGCCTGCGCGGCTCCCTGGCCGAGAACGCCCAGGCCAAGACGCGCAAGGACCTGATGGACCGCATCGTGGACGGCTCGCCGTTCGATCTGCCCAAGCGGCTCCTGGAAACCTTCGACCAGCGCATGATCATGGACCAGCAGATGAACCTGCTGCGCATGGGCATCCCGCCGGACCAGCTCAAAGACTTCGACTTCAAGAAGCACAACGAAGGCAACGCCGAGCGCCAGATTCGGGAATATTTCATCCTCGACGCCATCTGCAAGAAGGAGTCGATCGCGGTCGAGGACGAGGACGTGGACGACGAAGTCGTCAAGCAGGCGCGTTCGCGGGGCATGCGCGCGGCCGAACTCTTCGCGCAGCTCGAACAGGAAGGCGGCCTGGAGCAGATCAAGCAGGGCCTGAAGGCCAAGAAGGCCATGGACTTCCTGATCGAACAGGCCGAGATCAAGGTCGTCGCGCGCAAGCCGGCGCCCAAGGGCGAAGACTGCGGCCACGACCACGGGCACAGCCACAGCCACGATCACAGCCATGACCACAGTCACGGCCACGACCACGGACATTCGCACGGAGAAGGGGAACACAAGCACTAGGACCGGCGGAGCGGCCTCGGACGCCGCCCGCTCTCAAACGTTCAACGCCAAGGAGTAACCATGAGCCTGATCCCGATGGTCATCGAGCGCACCGGCCGCGGCGAGCGCGCGTATGACATTTACAGCCGGCTCCTTAAAGACCGCATCATCTTCCTGGGAGGCCCGATCGACGACTACGTCTCCTCCCTGATCATCGCGCAGATGCTCTTCCTGCAGCTCGAAAACCGCGAAGCGGACATCGAGTTCTACATCATGTCGCCGGGCGGGAGCGTCAACGCCGGGTTGGCGATCTACGACACCATGCAGCACATCAGCAACGACGTCTCGACCTACTGCATCGGGCAGGCGGCCAGCATGGGCGCCTTCCTGCTCTCGGCCGGGACCAAGGGCAAGCGCCACTGCCTGCCGAACGCCCGCGTGATGATCCACCAGCCGTGGGGCGGGGCGCAGGGCACGGCCGCCGACATCGCCATCCAGGCGGAAGAAATCGTTCGCCTTAAGCACCGCCTGAACGAACTTTATGTGAAGCACACCGGGCAGCCGATCGAGCGCATCGCGAAGGACAGCGACCGCGACTACTTCATGTCGGCCGAGCAGGCCAAGGACTATGGTTTGGTCGATGTTATTTTACAGTAGTCCTGAAGAGATGGCCTGTTAGAGTTCGACGTCGAATCGGGTGGCGGATCGCCGGAGGGCCCGTTTTAGGGCTTCTTGGGCTGCGGGGGGCAGGGTCCGCGCCGCATCGGGAGCTAACCTCATGGCGCGACGCAGTTCCGGTCCGGGCAATTTCCCTCCAGGCGGGCGCAGCGACGAGATTTGCAGCTTTTGCGGACGTTCGGCCGACCTGGTCGAGCGCCTGATCGCCGGGCCCCCCGAAGTCTACATCTGCAACGAATGCGTCGAACTCTGCAATTCGATCCTCGAACGCGAGTCGGCGCAGCGCGGCAAGAACCCGCTTAAGCTCAAGCGCGTCCCCACGCCCAAAGAGATCAAGGAAGAACTCGACCAGTACATCGTCGGGCAGGACGTGGCCAAGCGCACGCTCAGCGTGGCCGTCCACAACCACTACCAGCGCATCCTCAGCCGCGAGAAGGGCGCCAAGGAAGGCGACGTCGAGCTCGAGAAGTCCAACGTCCTGCTGATCGGGCCCACCGGCTGCGGCAAGACGCTGCTCGCCCGCACCCTCGCGCGCATCCTCAAGGTGCCGCTGGCCATCGGCGACGCCACGACGCTCACCGAGGCCGGCTACGTCGGCGAGGACGTCGAGAACATCCTGCTGCGCCTGCTCCAGGCGGCCGACATGGACATGGACGCGGCCGAGCGCGGCATCGTGTACATCGACGAGATCGACAAGATCGGGCGCAAGTCCGAGAACCCCAGCATCACCCGCGACGTCTCGGGCGAGGGCGTGCAGCAGGCCCTGCTCAAGATTCTCGAAGGCACGGTCGCCAACATCCCCCCGCAGGGCGGGCGCAAGCACCCCGAGCAGAAGTACCTGCAGATGGACACGACCAACATCCTGTTCATCAGCGGCGGGACGTTCGAGGGCATCGAAGAGCACATCGCCAACCGCGTGGGCAAGAAGCGCATGGGCTTCGGCACGCTGGGCCGCGACGTGAACACGCTGCGCGAGGCCGGCAAGCTGCTCAAGTACGCCGAGACCGACGACCTGCTGCGCTTCGGGATGATCCCCGAACTGATCGGGCGCTTCCCGATCCTCACGTCGCTCGAGCCGCTGGACGAACGCGCCTACGTCAGCATCCTCACCGAGCCCAAGAACGCGCTGGTGAAGCAGTACCAGAAGCTGGCCGAACTCCACGGCGTCGAGCTGGTCTTCGAACCCGACAGCCTGAAGGCGATCGCCAAGAAGGCGATGGAGAAGGGCACCGGCGCGCGCGGCCTGCGCAACGTCATCGAGACGCTGATGCTGGACGTGATGTACGAACTGCCTTCGCGCAAGGACCTGCGCCGCCTGGTCATCACCGCGCCGCTGGTCGAGAAGGGCCGCGAGGCGCTCGGCAAGGCCCTGGGCGATCCGCCCGCGTCGGCCACGCCGCTGCCGTCTTCCGGAAAGCCCGAGGCCGGCCAGCGCGAAAGCGCCTGACGAACCACACTCCTGCATCCATGAAAAAAGCGCGCCTGCGAAGGCGCGCTTTTTTGTGGCCCGGACGCCCGGGCGCTCAGTTCAGGCTGTTGTGCTTGGCGGTGGCGGCCTTCTGGACGTTGGAGAAGTACTCCTCCGTGCGGTGCCGGATGATCTCGCCTTCGACCATGTAGATCACGTCTTCGGCGATGTTGGTGGCGTGGTCGGCGATGCGTTCCAGGTGGCGCGAGACCGAGAGCAGGTGGATCAGGCAGTCCAGGTTCTCGGGCGAACGGCGGATGCCTTCCTTCACCTGGTCGTACATGTGGCGGTTGATGGCGTCCACTTCGTCGTCGGCGGCCATCACCTTGCGCGCGGTCGCGGAATCCATGTTCACCAGCGCGTCGAGGCTCTGCCGGAGCATGCGCTGCGCCTTCTCGGCCATGCCCGGAAAGTCGAAGGGGATGTTGACCTTGGTCTGCGTGGCCAGGTACGCGCCCTGTTCGGCGATGTTGACCGAAAGGTCGGCGATGCGCTCGAGGTCGTTGTTGATCTTGAGCACGGCGATGACGAAGCGCAGGTCGGTGGCCACCGGCTGGTGAAGCGCCAGTATCTTGAGGCACTCTTCCTCGACATCGACCTCCATGTGGTCGATCTCGATGTCGCTGTCGATGACCTTGCGGGCCAGTTTCTCGTCCCGCCGCTGGATGGAACTCACGGCGCGGTGGACGCTTTCTTCCACGATGGCGCTCAGCGCAAGAATCTTCTTCTTGAGCTTCTCGAACTCCATCAGCATGTGCTTCATGAGAGCACCCCGGCCCCGGAGGCCATGGCCGGAGCGGCGATCAGCCGAAGCGGCCGGTGATATAGTCTTCCGTGCGCTGGTCGGTCGGGTTGGTGAAGAGGTCCTTCGTCCCGCCGAACTCGATCAGCTCGCCCATGAGCATGAAGCCCGTGAAGTCCGAGACGCGGGCCGCCTGCTGCATGTTGTGCGTCACGATGACGATCGTATACTTTTCTTTCAAATCTTCCATAAGATCTTCGATCTTGCTGGTCGCGATCGGGTCCAGGGCCGAGCAGGGCTCGTCCATCAGCAGGACCTCGGGTTCGACCGCCAGGGCGCGCGCGATGCACAGGCGCTGCTGCTGCCCGCCCGACATGCCCAGCGCGCTGTCCTGCAGGCGGTCCTTCACTTCGTCCCACAGCGCGGCGCCGCGCAGGCTCTTCTCGACGATGTTCGCCAGGTTCGCCTTGTTGTTCTCGCCCTGGATGCGCGGGCCGTAGGCGATGTTCTCGAAGATCGACTTGGGGAACGGGTTCGACTTCTGGAAGACCATGCCCACGTGCTTGCGCAGCACCGTGACGTCCAGCGCCGGGTCGTGGATGTCCTGCCCGTTGACCTTCAGCAGGCCCGTGATGCGGACGTGGTCCACCAGGTCGTTCATGCGGTTGATGCAGCGGAGCAGGGTGCTCTTGCCGCAGCCCGACGGCCCGATCAGCGCCGTGATCTTGCCCTTCGGCACGTTCATGTGGACCGACTTCAGGGCCTTCTTTTCGCCGTAGTACAGGCACAGGTCTTTGACCTCGACCGTCGTCTCGGTCGGGGCAGCGGTCTCGTCGCCGTTCGTATCGAAGGTAGGTTTCGGGGTGCTCACTTTTTTCGTGTCGGTTGCGACCGCTTGAGCCGTGTTGCGGGCGGTGTTTTCTGCGGATTCGACGTTCGCCATTGGAGATTCTCCTACACCACGTCCCAGGGGGAAAGCAACTTTCGCACGTCAGGCCCGGAGGGCCACCGGATGCACGTCCGCGTTTGGAGGCTTAGGCTCGGCTTCGCGGGACCAAGGCACAGTACGGGAATACTGCGGTTCGAGTGTTAGAGATGCATTAGAAACGTGTAAGAACCTTGATCCATAATCATATGTAAATCGTGAAGGTGCTTCCCTTTCCGGGAACACTTTCCACCCCGACGCGCCCTTTATGCGCTTGAGCAATATGCTTTACGATCGCCAGTCCCAGCCCGGTTCCGCCGAGTTTCCGGCTGCGCGCCTTGTCCACCCGGTAAAAGCGCTCGAAGATCCGCGAAAGGTGCTCTTTCTCGATCCCGCACCCGAAATCGCGGACGCTCAGCGCGATCTCGTTGTGGGCCCGCTGGGTCTCGATCTTGATCATCCCGCCGGGCTCGCTGTACTTGATCGCGTTGTCGATCAGGTTCACCAGGGCCTGTTCCAGCAGGGGCGCGTTGATGCTCGCGCGGAGGTGTTCGTCGGCGTGCAGGTCGATGCGGATGTCCTTCGCGCCGGCCTTCAGGTCGCAGGCCTGGATGGCGCTCTTGACCACGTCGCGGACGCTGGCTTCTTCGAGCACGATGCTCTCCTGCTCCTCGCCCTGCTCGATCTTGGAAAGCGTCAGCAGGTCCTCGATGATCGCGTTCAGGCGGTCGGCCTGGCGCGCGACGATCTGGAGGAAGTTCTCGGCCTCCTTGGGGTCGTGCAGCGCGCCGTCGAGCAGCGTCTCGACGAAGCCCTTGATCGACGTGATGGGCGTCTTGAGTTCGTGGGAGACGTTGGCGACGAAGTCGCGGCGCACGCCTTCCAGGCGGCGCATGCGCGTGACGTCGTTCAGCACCACCAGCACGCCCATCAGGTGGTTCTCCGAGTCCCGCAGCACCGTCCCGTGCACCTGGAGGTGGCGTTCGCCCTCGTCGCGCAGGACCACCTGGTCCTCGGTCGGTTCCTGGACCGAGCGCGTGCGCGCGAGGAAGCGCTGCAGGTCGGCGTTGCGGACCACCTCCTGGATGCTGCGCCCGATCGACTCGTCGCTCATGATCCCCAGAAAATCGGCGGCCGCGCGGTTGATGCGCACCAGCCGTTCCTCGCGGTCGATCACCAGCACGCCTTCGACCATGCTCGAAAGCACCGCTTCCAGTTCGTTGCGCTGCCGCAGCAGCGTGCGGATGCGGTCGTCGAGCTGCTCGCCCATGCGGTTGAGCGACTCGGCCATCGCCGCGAACTCGTCGGTGTCCGAGACCTTGCAGCGGCAGGCCAGGTCGCCGGCGGAGATGCGGTCGGCCGCCGCGCGCAGTTCCACCAGCGGGCGCGTGATCTTGAGCGAGAGCAGCCAACTGATCAGGCCCACCAGGCACGCCACCCCGATCCCGCCCGCCAGCGCCTTGAAGTAGAACGCGACCATCGCATCCTGGATCATCTGGAGCGGAATCGCCACCCGCAGCACGCCCACGATCTTGCCCAGGTCCTGCAACGGGATGGCCACGTAGAGCATGTCCACGTGCAGCGTGGGGCTGAGGCGCACCGAGGTGCCCGTGCGTCCCTGCATCGCGTCCTTGATCTCGGGGCGGTCGGCGTGGTTCTCCATGCGCGACGGGCTCTCTTCCGAGTCGCCCAGCACGACCCCGTCGGCGCGGATCAGCGTCAGCCGCGCGGCCGACGGCCCCGTGTGGCTCTTGCAGAAGTGGTCGCCGGTTTCAATCTCGCCCGTCCGCGACGCCTCCAGCGCCTCCTTTTGAAGCAGGAAGGCGCGGTCCTCCAGGTCGCGGCGGCAGCGGTCGAGGTAAATCTGCTGCATCAGCGAGGATGCATAGAGCGTGGTGACCAGGATCGCCAACAGACCCACCAGCACCATGCACCAGAACAGGTTCCACATGAGGCGGGGTTTGGGCGGGACGGCACGTGTAGGCACGGACATAAATATGTTAGTCCTGAGTTTGACCCCTCAATTGCTATAATGCTCCGTAGGAGCAAGGAAAGTAGAAAGCTAACAGTTATTCTAGGGCGCGACGTAAGGATTGTATGAGCGCAAAATTGCGAAATGGTCTGAGGTGCACCTCTGAAATTCCGAACGCACCTTGTAAAAGCATCCTTGCAGTTCCCGCCCTTTGGCTTACCTAGTCCTAACCGATTGCAAACTCAATTCTAACACTCGAGGTGCGTCCCATGCTGTTTGCTTCCAAGGACAAGACTTTCTTCGACCTCTTCGAGCGTGCCGCCGAGAACATGGTGCGCACCGCCGAACTCTTCCAGAGCATGCTCAAGGATTTCGACCGCCGAAAGGAGATTCTCGGCGCGATCCGCGAGGCCGAACACCGCGGCGATTCGATCACCCACGACACCATCACCAAGCTCGACCAGACCTTCATCACCCCGCTCGACCGCGAGGACATCCACGCGCTGATCACCGAAGCCGACGACGTCGTGGACGCCCTCGACGCCGCCGCCCAGCGCATCCTGCTCTACGGCATCGACAAGCCCACCGACGACATCATCCGCCAGTCCGAGAACGCCGTGCAGATCACCCGGCGCCTGGCCGAAGCCATCAAGTGCATCCGCAACATGAAGAACCAGGAGCAGCTCTCGCGCCTGCTCATCGAGATTCACGACTGGGAGAACAAGGGCGACGAGCACAACCACGCGGCCCTCGCGCGGCTCTTCGAGACCGGCGACGCGCTGTACGTGATCAAGTGGAAGGAACTGTACGAACTCGTCGAGGCCTCCATCGACGCCTGCGAGACCGTGGCGCACACGATCCGCTCCATCATGGTCAAGAACGCTTAGAGGCCGCCGATGCCCTACGATGCCCTGCTGTGGGCGGTCATCATCACCGCGCTGCTCTTCGATTTCGTCAACGGCTGGAACGACGCGGCCAACGCCATCGCGACCGTCGTCGGGACGCGCGTGCTCTCGCCGTTCAAGGCCATCATGCTCGCCACGGTTCTGAACCTGGCCGGTGCCTTTATGGGCGAGGAAGTCGCCAAGACCATCGGCGGCGGGCTCGTGCACCCCGACCTGATCTCCCAGACCGTGCTGGTCGGCGCGATGGTCAGCGCGATCGTCTGGGCCGCCGCCATGACCTTCCTGGGCATGCCGATCTCCGGTTCCCATTCGCTGATCGGCGGGCTGATGGGCGCGGCCGTGGCCAAGGCCGGCGTCCACGTCGTCCAGGCCAAAGGCATCGTGCAGGTGCTCCTGGCGATGCTCTTCTCGCCGATCCTCGGCTTCCTCCTCGCGTTCCTGCTCTTTTCCGTCATCGCGTACCTCTTCCGCAACAAGCGCCCGGGCCCGACGGGCCGCATGTTCGGCTGGCTGCAACTGGTCAGCGTCAGTTCGATGTCGCTGACCCACGGCCAGAACGACGCGCAAAAAGTCATGGGCGTCATCACGCTGGGCCTGGTGCTGAGCGGCCGGCACGCGAGCATGGAAAGCGGCATCCCCACGTGGGTCGTCATCTCCTGCGGCGCCGCGATCGCGCTCGGCACGGCCTGCGGCGGCTGGAAGGTCATCAAGACGCTCGGGCACGGGCTCTCGCGCCTCAAGCCGGTGGACGGCTTCGCGGCCGAGACCGCCGCCAGCCTGGTGCTGCTGGGCACCGGGCACCTGGGCGTGCCGGTGAGCACCACCCACACGATCACCGGTTCGATCCTGGGCGTCGGCTCGACCAAGGGCATCAATTCCGTGCGCTGGGGCCTGGGGCAGAAGATCATCCTCGCCTGGGTCTTTACGCTGCCGTCCACGATGGCCCTGGGCGGCGGGATCTACTGGCTGATGTGGTCGGGCCTCGGCATGGACCAGCAGCCCACGCCGCCGTGGAAGGTCGCCGCGGCGTACATGGAAGGGAAGGGGATGGCGCTCTCCTGGCAGGAATCGCGCGACACGACCGAGTACCGGATTTACCGGTACGAGGCGATCGCGGAGCCGCAGGAGAAGGAGCTGAAGGACAAGAAGAAGCGCTACATCGTGCGCGTGCCGGAGACCGAGACCGTCGTGGCCGACCGCCTCGCGACGCCGGCGTTTCTGGACGAAGGCGTCACGCCGGGCACGCGCTATGTCTACATGTTGGTGTCCATCAACGAGCACGGCCCGTCGATGAAGTCGAAGGAGATCGTGGCCCGCGCGGCGCCCGCGCCGGCCAAGACCCCGGCCCCGGCGGCTACTCCTTGAAGCGGTAGCCCACGCCGCGGACGGTCTCGATCAGCTCGCGGTGCTCGCCCAGCTTCTTGCGGATGCTGCGCACGTGCACGTCGATGTTGCGGTCGAGGCGGATCACGTCCTCCCCCAGCGTTCACGATCTGGTAGCGCGTAAAGACCCAGCCGGGCCGGCGCGCGAGCAGGTGCAGCAGCTTGAACTCGGTGAAGGTCAGGCTCGGCTTGCCCTTCACCAGCACTCGGCTTCCGGGGTGGATGACGATCTCGCAGGCTGACCGTCGATCTCTTCTCGGACGATTCCTTGCTGCGGCGGCGCAGCACGGCGCGAATCCGCGCGATCAGCACCTTGGGGCTGAACGGCTTGGTGATGTAGTCGTCCGCGCCCAGTTCCAGGCCGGAGACCACGTCGGACTCTTCGCCCTTGGCCGTCAGCATCACGATGGGGATGTGCTGCGTCTTGGGTTCGTTCTTGAGGAGCTTGCAGACTTCCAGGCCGTCCATGCCGGGAAGCATCAGGTCGAGAATGATCAGGTCGGGGCGCTTGGCGCGGGCCTGCTTGAGACCCTCTTCGCCCGAATCGACCGTGTTGACGGGATAGCCTTCCTTGGCGAGGTTGTAGCGAACCAGTTCCTGAATGTCTTCCTCGTCCTCAACGACCAGAATGTTCTCTTTTCCCATGCGTTGTTCCCTTGTGTTACCCCCACGTGTCGGTTCGTTTGGCATCGCTAACAATATCAGGCGCTTGTGTAAGTTTTATGTTAAGCACGCGTGAGTTCCGGAACTTTTCAAGCCCCGTCTTACCGAGATTTATTCTATTCCTACCCATGTGAAGGGCGCTAATCAAATCCTAACAATTTAAAGAAGTGTTGGGCGCGCCGGGACCTGTGCATATAACCTCATTTTTCACTTTCGCACGCACGATACTAAGGGTAGATTTACGCGCCTTCGTGATCTGCCCGCGCAGGTCACAGCCTCGTATGGGTTTATCAAAGCCCATAGGTGCGGTTGGCCTATCATGGCCTGGAGAACCTTATGCTTACCCTGACGTTCCTCGGTGTCGGTTCCGCCTTCGCCAAACGCAATTTCAACTCCAACGCGATCTTCGAATTCTGGGAAAAGCCCTGGAAGGGCGACCAGCCGTCCGCTCCGCCGGACGACACCCTGCTCGTCGATTTCGGCGCCAACGGCCCGCAGGCCTTCTTTACCTTAAAGGAACGCCCGGGCTTCGGGCACCTCAAGGCGCCCTTCGGCAACAACAACTACTACCCGGCGATCCGCAAGGTCTTCGTCACCCACCAGCACGCCGACCACATCGGCGGCCTGGAAGAACTGGCCCTGATGAACACCTTCGTCTACCAGGACAAGAAGTCCGGCAAGCCCTTCAAGGCCGAACTGATCAGCACCATCAACATCCTGGTGAACCTCTGGGACCACTCGCTCAAGGGCGGTCTCAACACGATGCAGAACCGCTACGCGCTGCTGCAGGACTACTTCTTCATCCGCGCGCTGATTCCGGGCAAGGCGAACAAGAACCACTTCGACGTCGGGCCGTACCGCTTCGAGATCTTCGCGACCGACCACGTGCAGATCGAACGGAAGTACGACTGGCCGAGCTACGGGCTCTTCGTCACGCATCCCAAGCTGGGGCGCTCGATCTTCTATTCGGGCGACACGCGCTTCGACTACGCGGCCTATTCGCGCATGATGGAAGTCGCGGACCTCTGCTTCCACGACTGCCAGTTCTTCGACCAGGACGAGACCGTCCACGCGACGCTGAACGAGATGCGCACGCTCGCCCCCGAGATCAAAAAGAAGACGCTGCTCTACCACTACGGCGACAACTTCGACGACCCGGCCCTGCAGCCGCCGCTCAAGGAGTTCATGGGCCTGGCGAAGCCGCAGCAGCGGTATGTGTTGTTTGACGGGAAATAGGCGCAAAAAATAATACGTAACGCGTAAAACGTAAGAACAGCCTCCATGCCGAAGCTGCGATTACGTTTTACGCGTTACGTTTTATGAAGCCTTCCGATGGCCGGCCTAGACTTTCAATTCAATGTAATACAGCTCGTCGATGCGCGCCGCCTTGCGGATGCGGTCGATCACCACGTCCGGCACCTGGTCGTCGAGCGTCAGCGCCACGACGGCCTGGCCGCGCTTCTGGCGGCGGCCCACCGCCATGTTGGCGATGTTGATGTCCGATTCGCCCAGGATCGTCCCGAACTTGCCGACCATGCCCGGCTGGTCGGGGTAGAACATCAGCAGCAGGCGCTCGGGCAGGCGCAGGTCGATGTCGAAGTCGTCGATGCGGACGATGCGCGGCTGCTGGTTGTCGAAGCACGTCCCCGAGATCGTGTGCTCGCCCGCGGCGGTCTCCAGGCCCACGACGACCATGTTCGCGTAGTTCTGCACCTTCTCCGACTTGTGCTCGACCAGTTCGACGCCGCGCGTCTCGGCGATGCTCATCGCGTTTACCAGCGTCACGGGGTAGCTGGCGGTCCGCCCGAGCACGCCCTTGAGCGCGCAGAGGCTCACTTCTTTAGTATCGAGCTGCGCGAGCTTGCCGTAGCAGCCGACCTTGAGCGTCTTGACCGGCTCGTCGGACATCTGCGTGCCCATCGCGGCCATGCTTTCGGCCAGGCGCGCGTACGGCGCGACGCGCGCGTCGAGCGTGATCTGGATGTTCACCGCGTTGCGGATCACGCCGTCGCGGAAGAATTCCACGAACTGCTTGGCGATGTCCTCCGCGACGCGCTCCTGCGCCTCCTCGGTGCTCGCGCCCAGGTGCGGCGTCAGGATCAGCTTCTCCTGCTTGCGCAGCGGCGAATCGGCGGCGAGCGGCTCGGTCTCGAAGACGTCCAGGCCCGCGCCGGCGATCTGCCCCGCCGCGAGCGCTTCGGCCAGCGCGGCTTCGTCGATGATCCCGCCGCGAGCGGCGTTGACGATGCGCGTGGTCTTCTTCATCTTGCTCAGGCGCGCGGCGTTGATCAGGCCCTTGGTCTCGGGCGTGAGCGGCGTGTGGATGGTGATGAAGTCGGCCTGTTCGCAGAGTTCGTCCACGGTGCATTTGGTGACGGCGATCTCCTCGGCCTTGCGGTCGGTCAGGTACGGGTCGAAGACGAGGACGTTCATCTCCAGCGCCTTGGCCACGCGCACGACGATCGCGGCGACCTTGCCCATGCCGATCACGCCGATGTTCTTGCCGGTCAGTTCGACGCCGGTCAGGCCCTTCTTCGGCCACTGGCCCGCCTTCATGCCCGCGTCGGCGCGCGTCAGGTTGCGCGCGCAGCCGAAGAGCAGCGCGACGGCGTGCTCGCCCGCCGACGTGATGTTCCCGAAGGGCGTGTTCTGGACGACAATGCCGAGCGCCGTGGCGGCCTTGAGGTCGATGTTGTCCACGCCGACGCCCGCGCGGCCGACGATCTGAAGTTTCTTGCCCGCTTCGAGCACCTTCGGGGTCACGTTGCTGGCCGAGCGCACGATCAGCCCGTCGTATTCGGCGATGGCCGCGCAGAGCTGGTCCTCGTTCAGGCCCGTCTTGGTCTCGACCTGCAAGCCGCCTTCTTTCAGGATCGCGACGCCGCGGTCGTTCAGCGCGTCCGCGATCAGGACCTTGGCGTTGACGGTGGCCGCCTGGCGGCGGATGGAAGTGCCGGTGCTCACGGAGTTCTCCTCGCAAAGGCGAATCAAAAGACCCTTCTTAAAGGTAGGCGCGCCCCCCATCAAGGAAAGGCGCCGCACTGTGCGTGCAAAGTTCTCCTTAAAGTGTGGGACAGGCGTCCCGCCTGTCCGCAGCGAAGGCGGCAGCCCGGCCAAGCGACGCGTACTGGCGGCGCGCGGATAGTGCCTTCTCACTTAAAGGGAGAAGGCCGAGCGAGCGAAGCGAGTCCGGGAAGAGGGTGTGCGCAGGCTTTTTCCTTGCGCGCAGATCATGGGTTGGCGAAGCGCACATCCTCACCCGCGTGCGCTGCGAGCACGTCGGCCTCTCCCTTGAAGGGAGAGGGCTGGCGCGGAGGCGTGCGGCCCTAGAGGTAGCGGAGTATCCATCAAAGAGCGCGAAGCGTAAGAACGTCACTGGTAAGCACGTCACTGCGTCAGAGCGCCTCAACGCCAGCGCGTCAGAACGGATGATCGTATTCGATCTGCCGCAGCATCTTGGCGGCGTAGTGGGCCACCGGGCCGCTGGCCGAACACGCCAGCGCGGCCTGCAGGTCTTCGCGCGCCTGCCGGAAGTCGCCGCGGCGCAGGCGGCGTTCGGCGCGGATCACGCGCGGGGCGGGGTCGTGCGGGTTCAGGTGCACGAGCACCGTCGCGACGCGTTCGCCCTCGCCGTGCTTCTTCTGATGGTCGTAGACCGAGAGCAGGTTGTTGCACATCCGCACGAGGACCTCGCGCGTCTGCACCGGGCGCAGGTGTTCCTCGGGTTCGAAGCGCTGGCCGTGGGATTCGACGAGCTTGCGGCAGTCGTCGATGTCGAGCGGGCGCGCGCCGTGGTACGGATCGATGAAGAGGTAGCCGTGGGCGTCGCGCGTGCGCACTTCCACGCGCACGATGAAGTGCCACGGCAGGCCCACGCCTTCGGCCTTCAAGCCCAGGCGTCGGCAGAGCGCCACGTAGATGACCGAGAGCGTGATCGGCAGGCCGACGCGCGACTCCAGCGCGTGCTGGATCCAGCTGTTCTTGGCGTCGTAGTAGTCGTCGGTGTTGCCGCGAAAACCTTCGCCCTTCCAGAATTCGCCGAGGCGGAAGAGGACGTCCAGCGTGTGCGTGGCGAGGTACTCCTTGGTGAGCGCCGTCTTCAGGTCCTCGCCGATCATGCGCGCGGCCTTGGCGCCCAGGGCGTCGAAGGATTCCATGAGGCGCTGCACGGAAAGGTCAGGTTCGTCGAGGCGCGCGAGCAGGCCGGCGGCGAGTTCGACGGGGTAGGCGTCTTCGGTCTGGAGCAGGCCCGTGGCGAGCATCTGGCCGATCTCGTCGGGGACTAGCGCCCGCACCATCGCGCGCGCCAGCGAAGCCGCGTCGGGATCGGCGTCGGAAGAGGCCGCGCGGAGTTCGGGCAGCGCGCCGGTGCCCTGCAGCATGATTTCGGTAAGCACTTCGGCGAAGCGTTCGCGGTCGAGGCTGCGGCAGCGCGCGAGCAGCGACTGCACGCGGCGCTGGCGGCGGAAGAGTTCCCCCGGCGGCGCGGGCAGCAGGCGCGGGTCGGGCGGGTCGAACGAGCGCGTTCCCGAAAGCATGGCCCAAGCATGTGCGCGCCGCGGGCCGCGTGCAAGTGCCTACGCGCGCCGCGTTCGTCTACTGGACGCTGCTTATCCCGCTGCGGTAGCATGGCCGCGCATGGACGCCTCACCCGAACCGGCTTCGCGCCGCGACCCCCGTGCGGGGCTTGCCGCGTCGGCGATGTTCGATGCCGCCGGCGCCACCGACGAGGCCCTGCTCTCGCGCCTGGCCGAAGGCAAGGGCCGCGAGACCGCGCTCCCCGAACTCTTCGCGCGCCACGGCGACAAGGCCCTGCGCCTGGCCCACAACATCCTGGGCGACTGGCACGCCAGCGAGGAAGCCGTGCAGGACGCTTTCCTGCGCGTGGCCGAAAAGGCGCACCTCTGGCGCGGCGACGCGAGCTTCAACACCTTCTTCACCAAGCTGCTGGTCAACGTCTGCCGCAGCCGCCGCCGGCGCGGGCACGACGTCCTCGCCAAAGGCAAAGTCACCGGGTCGCCGTCGAAGATGCTCGGCGGGGTGGCCGCGTCGAGCCGCATCACCGACATCGCGCGGCAGATGCAGGCCGAGGAACTCCGCCGGACCGTCCGAGGCGCGCTGGAGAAACTCCCCGAGAAGTTCCGCGAGGTCCTGGTGCTGCGCGAACTGGAAGGCCTGGACTACAAGACCATCGCCGAGATTCAGGACGCGACGCTCGACGAGGTGCGCATTTGGATCTACCGCGGCCGCCAGCGACTGCGCGCGATCCTGGAAGGCCGCGAAGAGGAGTTCTTCGAATGACCCCGCGCGCCGAACCTTTGTTCGCGCCCGACGCGGCCGCGGGCGGCGGGGGCCTTTCGGAGGCCGACCTGGTGCTGCTTTCCGCGTACCTGGACGGGGAACTGGAGGGCGCCGAGCGCGAGGCCCTGGCCGGCCGGATCGAGCGCGAACCGGCGCTGAAGGCCGAGTATCAGGCGCTTCGCGCGAGCCACGACGTCCTGATCGCCGCCGCGCGCCCGGAAGTCTCCGCGTTGCCCGCGCCGTCGGAAAGCTTCGCGGCCTTCGGGTCGCGGCTCTCGCGCGCGCTGCCGGACGAGGTGCCGGTGGCCGAGGCGCTGCAGCCTTCGTGGTTCCGGCGCATCTTCCTGGTGGGACTGTGCGCGTTCGGCGGGCTGCTGGCGCTGCTCCTGGTCGGGCGCTTTGTGGACAAGATGGGCGGCCCCAAGCCCAGCGGCTGGGCGCTCAACAGCCCCGGCGCGAAGGTGAAGTTCATCCGCGAAGGCCGGGTGATGAACGCCGACGGCTTCGAGCACTTCCTCGCCGGCGACGAACTGCTCGTGGACGCCCAGGCGTCGGTGCTGGTGCAGGGGCCCGTGGGCGTCAAGGTCACGGCCAGCGGTCCCGCCAAGGTCAGCTTCTGGCCCGGCGAAGTGCATCTGGAAGAAGGCCGCCTGGCCGTCGAAGGAACGGGCATGGCCGCGCGCGACTCCTTTTTTGTCCGCACGCCCGACGGCGACGTGCGCGCCAACGGCGACGAAGAGCACTTTCAGTTCGAGGTCGCCACGCAACCCGCCGTTCCCGCCCCGTAAGGTCCACTCCTCGTTCAGAATGACAGGCCGCGGGCATGTCCAAATGACGCGCCCGGGTTTTCGCCCGCCGGGCTCAAATATTTAAGCGCTTGATTCTTCAAGAATTACGGATTTGTACCCGCCCGATTTGGGTTGGCACGTGTTTTGATTATCCCCAAAACGAGGAATGAAAAGCCGCTGCAAGGAGCGGCGGGGCTCATAGATCCGAAAGGAGCGTGTTTGCATGCTTGCGCGAATGTACCGTCCGTTACCCGCGGGATTTGGTCCGGAGGTTTCCAGCCTGTTCGACGAGTTTTTCCGCGGCGCGCCGCTGGGCGGCCTCGCGGGGGAGGGAAATGGCGCGTCGATTCCGGCCCTGAATATCTGGGAACAGGACCAGACCTACGTCGTCGAAGCCGAACTTCCCGGCCTGAAACTGGAAGAAATTGAAATCTCCGTGGCCGGCAACGAACTCTCCCTGAAGGGCGAGCGCAAGGCCGAAGCCAAGGAAGGCCTGACGTACCACCGCCGCGAGCGCGGGGCGGGCGCCTTCAGCCGGGTGGTCCGCTTCCCGGTCGATCTCGACGCCGAACGCGCCGAGGCTCGCCTGGAAAACGGCGTCCTGACCCTGTCGCTGCCGAAGCATCAGGCCTCGCAGCCGCGCAGGATTCAGATCCGCGCCGCGAATCCGGAGTAACGCCCGGCCGCGCGGTCCGTACAAGCTACCGCATGCCGTACGCCGCCGGGTCTTGCCCGGCGGCTTTTGTTTAGTGACGGAAAAGCGGCGCAAAATATTTTTGTGAAGGATCGGGCGGCTGGGACGTTTTTCTTAGTGGAAGACAAACGGCCGCCAGCCAGTTGCGCGCGGCCGGTTCAAACCTCAATTGAAGAAGGAGTCTGCCATGCGCCTCAAACGAGTTGCGGGGGTGTTGGTGCTTATGTCGGCCCTGGTCGCCGGCGTGTTCGTCGTCGCGCCGCCCCTGGTGTCCAAGATCGTCTACGCGGCCGGCGCCGGGGAGGCCCAGGTCGCGCACGAGCAGTTGCAGCAGGCCAACGCGATCTCGCAGGCCTTCCAGAACGTCGCCAAGGCCGTCCGCCCGTCGGTCGTCAGCGTCACCTCGGTCAAAAAGGCCACGCCGATCCGAACCCACGGCCGCGCGATGCCGGACACGAACGGCCTCCAGGAATTCTTCGGGGACGACCTGAACCGCTTTCTTCAGCGCCGTGGCTTTGACGGCTCCGCCGGTCCCGGCGGTCCCGGAGGCATGGGGGGCATGGAACAGCGCGGGCTTGGCACCGGCGTGATTGTCAGCCCCGACGGGTACGTGCTGACCAACAACCACGTCGTGGACGGCGCGGACACCGTCTCCGTCAAGCTCTTCACCGGCAAGACCCTGGCCGCCAAGGTCGTGGGCGCCGACGCGAAGACCGACGTGGCGGTGCTGAAGGTCGATGCGAACGAGCTGTCCGCCGCGCACCTGGGCGATTCGGACAAGCTGGAAGTGGGCGAGTGGGCCATCGCGGTCGGTTCGCCGATGGGCCTGGAACAGACCGTCACCGCCGGCATCATCAGCGCCAAGGGCCGCTCGAACATGGGCATCGCCGACTACGAAGACTTCCTGCAGACCGACGCGGCGATCAACCCCGGCAACAGCGGCGGGCCGCTGGTGAACCTGAAGGGCGAAGTGATCGGCATCAACACGGCCATCGCGAGCCGTTCGGGCGGCAACATGGGCATCGGCTTCGCGATTCCGATCAACATGGCCCGCGAGATCATGGACAAGCTGATCTCGAAGGGCCACGTTGACCGCGGCTGGCTCGGCGTTGGCATCCAGAACCTCTCCGAGGACCTCGCGCGCTCGTTCAAGTTCGAAGGCACCGACGGCGTGCTGGTCAGCGACGTCACCAAGGCCGGCCCCGCGGAGAAGGGCGGGCTGAAGTCCGGCGACATCGTGACGCGCTTCGACGGCCGCAAGATCGAGCACGTGAACCAGCTGCGGAACCTGGTGGCTTCCGAGGCGCCCGGCAAGAAGGTGGAGGTTGAGGTCTACCGCGAGGGCGCGACGCAGAAGCTGTCCATCGAACTGGGCCGCATGGACGAGACGGCCGCCGAGGGCGGCGGAAAGGCCGAGGCCGAGGAGCTGGGCCTGACGCTCGAGAACCTGGGCGGCGAGAACGGCGCGCGGCGCTACGCCGACCGCGGCACGCGCGGGCGCGGCGTGCGGGTGGCCGAGGTCGAACCCGGCAGCATCGCCGACCGCGCGGGCCTGGCGCAGGGGAACGTGATCGTGAGCGTCGGGCGCCGCCCGGTGAACTCGGTGGAAGATTTCCAGGACGAGATGGCCCGGCAGGACCTGAGCCAGGGCGTGCGCCTGCAGGTGCGCGCGGACGAGATGCTCCGCTACGTCTTCCTGAAGTCGGAAAAGTAAGCCTCAAAGTGGCCGCTCCGGCGGTTCATGGGGTAAAGTAAGCGTGGAGCCGGCCTCGGCCGGCTCCGCTGCTTTTTATTCACAGGTGCGAAGGAGGAGGGGAGGCCCCGGCGCGAGAGGTGGGACATGTCCCTTCGGGTGAGCGGTGACGAGGCAGGGCGCGTGGTCGAGATCCACGCGAGCGGCAGGAAGGATTCCAGCGAGTACCGGTCGTTTTTTCAGGAACTGGAGCGGCGGCTGACGAAGCAAGCCAAGGTCGGCCTGATGCTCGAATTTCTCGATTTCGAAGGCTGGGACATGGACGCCCTGGGCTGCGACCTGCCCTTCGACGTCACGTGCCTGAACCGCATCAGCCGCATGGCCGTGGTCGGCGACCGCAAGTGGGAAGAGTGGATCAACGCCTACTGCAGTCCGTTCATGGGCGCGTCGGTGAAGTGCTTCAAGCCCGGCGAGGACCAGCAGGCCCGCGCCTGGCTCCAGGCGGCCTAGCGGCTTGAGTGCCGGTCAGGGCTTGGCCTTTTCGAGCTGCTGCTTGGCCCAGGCCGCATCGACCTTCACGATCATGCGGATGCGCGACCAGCAGTGCTCGCCGTTGGTGTAGGCCAGCGCCAGATAGCCGCCCGCCACGCTGTCGGGCACCTTAACGGTGCCGATGTCCTCGCCGTTGACCGTCCACTTTAGTTCCTTGCCGTTGCCGGTGGCGACGATGGGGAAATCCTTCAGCACGTCGATCTGCTTGCTGCCGACCGCGTTCAACCCGCCGCCGTTGTTCCAGTTTTGAGCGAAGGGCGGCGCCCAGTTTTCCAGGTGCGCGCAGCCGTTGTAGGGGCGCACCACCATTTTCGTAGCGAGGTTCCAGTTGGGCAGATCGGGCGTGACCCAGTACACGCCGTAGCGCCCGCTGCGCCACTGCTGGACGGAACGCGTCACGGCCTCGAAGTGCTTGATCGCCTGGATCGGAGCGATGAACTTCGCGTGCGAGTACTCGCCACCGAACGGCGGCACCGTCAGGCCCTGGCCCTTCTCGACCATCGGATTCCCGTGCTCGCCGGTAAAGTCCTTGGCCTGCTCCACGGTGCTGAAATCGTAGGTGATCTCGAAGTACCCGTCGCCCACCGGCTTGCACTGCGCCGCGTGGAGCACCTTCGGCAGCGGATTCGGGTTCAGCACCTGGTCGGCGATTTCCTTCCACTGCGCCAGTTCGCCGGCCTTGGCCTTGGCGGCCTCGGTCTCGCCGTGCTCCTTCTCGAAGGCTTCCGCCTTTTCCATGAAGGGCTTGTAGCTCTTCTGCGCGAAGAGCTGGGCCAAGCCGTCGTAGGCTTCGCGCGCCTTCAGTTCGGTCGCGCCGGCCTTGAGCAGGTCGAGCTTGCGGCCGAGGCGTTCGGCCTCGGGCGGAGGCAGGCTGGTCAGCATCGCCAGCGCCTCCGGGTAGGAACCGCGCGCGATCAGGTAGGCGGCATGGTCGAGCGGCTCGCCCTTGCCCTTCGCGGCGGCCTCGACCATCGCCACGGGCACGTTCAGCCCCGCCAGCGACATGCCGACGCCCTTGGCGCTGACCGAGAGCCCGCGGCCTTCGTCGTATTTCTCGACCTTCACCTTCGCGACGCCGTACTTGCGCGCCAGGTCCTCGGGCAGGTCGATCTCGCCCTTGGCCGCGCCCAGGGTCTCCAGGCCGGCCTTCTCGATCTTCACGGCGCGGTCGAGGTCCTTCAGGTCCTGCGCGATCAGCGCCTTGGCCGGCGCGAACTCCGGCTTGCGCGAAAGCGCGCGCGCCTCGTCCGTCACTTTCGAAAGCTCGACCATGCGGCCCTTCTCGAGCACCTCGCCCAGGTACTTGGCGAAGGCCAGCGCCGCGGCGGGATCGTCGGCCGGCGCGGCGGGTTCGGCCTTGGCGGCCGTGTCCGGTTCCTGCGGTTCCGTCGTCTTGGCTTCGGGCGGCGCGGCCGGCTCGGCGGTCTTCGCCGGTTCGGGCGCGGGGGCCGGCGCGGGCTCGGGGGGCTTGGCTTCCGGTTCGGGTTCGGGCGGAGCGGGGCGCGCGGGCGGTTCGGGTTCGGGCGAAGTCGAGACCGTCTTCTGGATCGCCGCGGGCGTCACCGGCGCGGCCGGCGGCGGCACGGGGACGGGCGCGTCGGCCTTCGCCACCGGGCGGGGCGGGTCTTTCTTGCCTCCGCCGAGCATCACGACCAGCAGAACGAGCACGATCGCGGCGGCCACGCCGGCCACGATCATCGAGGAGGCGCCGTTGTTCGCGGCGGCCGGGCGTTCGCGGGTTACGCGCGCGCCGATGGGCGCGTTCAGTCCCGTCGTGTTGCGCGGGCCGACGGGCGAGTTCGGCCCGGTCGTGGAGCGTTCCTTCACGGGCATGCGCGGGCCGGTGGTGTTGGCGGGGCGGATCGGGGCTTTCATCCCCGTGGTGCCCCCGACGCCGCGCTTGCCGGGCTTGACCTTCGGCGGCATCGCGCAGGTCGTCTTGCCCCGGAAGTTCATGGCGCTCGGCACGATCTTGTGCTCGACCGCCTCGAGATCGGCGAGGAATTCCGAGAAGTCCGCGTAGCGGTCCTTCGGGTCCTTGGCGGTCATCTTCGAGACGATCGCGGCCCAGTCTTCGGGGACCTCGGGGTTCAGCTCCGTCACCGCGGGCGCCGACTCGATCAGGTGTTTGGCCATGATCGTCGCGGGCGAACCGTCCGGAAAGAGCGTCTTGCCCGTCAGGAAGTGGTAGAAGGTCGCGCCGAGCGAGTAGATGTCGGTGCGCGTGTCGAGGTTGGCTTCGCCGCGCGCCTGTTCGGGCGAGATGTAGTGCGGCGTGCCGACGGCCTGCCCGGTCTGCGTCAGCGAGGAGTCCTCGCTCTGCCCGGTGGTCTTGGCCAGGCCCAGGTCGAGCAGCTTGGCGGTGCCGTCCTTCGTGATCATGATGTTGTCGGGCTTGATGTCGCGGTGAATCAGTTGCTGCGTGTTGGCGTAGCGCAGGGCCTCGGCGATCTGGCGCACGATCGGGACGGCCTCTTCGACCGCCAGCGTGCCCTTTTCCTTGAGCAGGTGCTTGCCGGTCTTGCCTTCGACGTACTCCATGGCGAAGAACGTGTACCCGCCGGCCTCGCCGCAATCGATCGCGTTGACGATGTTCAGGTGGTTCAGGCGCGCCGACAGCCGGGCTTCGCGGAAGAAGCGTTCCTTGTACTTGGGGTCGGCGGCGAGCTTCTTCGGGAGAATCTTGAGCGCCACGATGCGGTCCATGTTGATCTGGCGCGCCTTGAAGACCGCGCCCATGCCGCCCTGGCCCACTTTTTCGAGGATCTCGAACCCCGATAAGTTGGTCTTGATCGAATTGGTTGTGTCGGCCATGCGCTCCCCGGCTCCCGGCGGGTACGATAGCAGCACACCCGCACGCCCCTTAGTATCTGTATACTACGGGGCGGTATAGGGTGCAGAAATTAAGCCGCTAAATTCAATCTATGACTGCACTTGTTCAATTCGGGAACCTCAGCGCTTCACTTCCTTGAGCGCCTCGGCGGCCGCGTCCGCGATCTCTTTGTCGGTATTCTTGGAAAGCTTTTCAAGCATGGGGATTCCGCGGCTGGCCTTGTTCCCCGACATGCGGCAGTACTCGATCGCCGTCAGGAGCTTTTCCTTGTCCTTCTCGGCCAGGTCGTTGACGTAGTAGCCGATCGTCTTGCCGCCGATGGGGTCGCCTTCGGCGTCGGTCGCCTTGCCCCAGACCGGCTTGTCGTCGGCAGCGGCGGGCGCGGGCTTGGGCGCTTCGACCTTGGCGGGCTCGGTCTTGGCGGATTCGGTCTTGGCCGGTTCGGCGGTCTTCTCGGTCGCTTCGGTCTTGGCGGGCTCGGCGGACTTTTCCGCCGTCTTCGCGGGCTCGGCCGACTTCTCCGAAGCCGTCTTGCTCTCGCTGGGCGCATCGGACTTCTTGGGCGCGGGCTTCGAGCCGCCGCAGGAGGTCAGCATCAGGAGCGCGAACATCGCCGCGCTGGCGTAGAGGGTCTTCATCGTACGGTCCTCCTGTGTTTAAATTGGTGCACTCGTTCAGAACAAGATTGAGTATACGCACAAGGCTAGGCTAGTAAAAAGATTGTAGCGTGCCTTCCGTGCACTTCAACCTCAATCGGCCGCGCGTGGGCGTTCTGAGCTGACTATGTAAGCGTAGTTTTGAGCAGGAACGTTCATCCTTTCCGCGCCGGTTCTGGAACCCGCGGCTTTCGCAAGCCATGCTCCGGCTGTAACATGCATGCGCGGAGGTGCGTCTGCTAAGATGCGGATGATGCGGCCTATCGGATGCCTGGCGTTCTGCCTTTGGGCGACCCTGCCTGTGCGGCTTGGGGCTGAGGAAAATTCCGCGCCCGCGCCGTCCGGGAGCACCTCGGTCACGGTTCAGCGCGGACGGGTGGAACTGAGCAACGAGCACGGCCGCGTGGAAATCCGCGCGGGCGAAGAGGCCGCCATGCAGGCCGGCCGCGCGCCGATTAAGGAATCGTCGGCCACGCCGGAACCCGCGCCGGTCGAGACGCCGGCCGAGATCCTCGCGCCGCTGGACGTCGCCTGGGTGCCCGCAACGCGGAGCCTGAACGTCGAGGGCGAACGCGTGGTCTTCAAGGCCGTGTCCGACGGCTGGGAAGGGCAGAGCGTGACCGGCCGCTTCGGCGCGCGCGTCTCGATCCAGGGCGCGGTGCGCGTGGACGAAAAACGCGACGCCCACGGCAAGCCGTTCGCCCAGGAAGGCGCGGGGCGCAGCGCGAACTTCGCGCCCGACGGCGTCTGGACCTACCGCTTCGGCGGCTCCGAACTGACGGTCTTTCCCTCGGGCAAGACGGTCCTGAAGATGCGGGACGGGAAGGTCGTGGAGAGCGTGACGCCGACGGCCTCGTCCGCGCTGCCCGATCCCGGGTTCAACTGGCGCATCGGCGTGAAGCTGGACGCGAACGCGCAGGGGCGGCTGATCGTGGGCTCGGTCTATCCGCGTTCGCCGGCCGAGAAGGCGGGCTTTCGCGTCGGCGACGAGGTGCGGACGGTCAACGGGCGCAAGGACCCGACGCTCGACCAGGTGCTGTACGAACTGAAGAAATCGAAGCAGGGCGAACTGATCCGTTTCGGCGTGCGCCGGCGGGTTATCAACGCCGACCTGACGGTCGTGAGCGGCGACTGGGAGTAACGGCGGAGGCAGCGCAGGCATGTCGAGAGAACTCGCGCCGGCCTTGTCCGCCCGCGCGCCGAACGCCGCCGACCCCGCGCCGCCGCCCGCCGCGCGGGGCGGCAGCCTGTTCTGGAAACTCTGGCACGGGGCGAGTTCCGCGCACCTGCCCTGCGCCGATTGCGGCGCGGCGCTGAACCTGCGGGGCCTCAAGCCCGGCGGCCGCGCGCGCTGCGGCAAGTGCGGCAGCGTCTTTACCGTGCCCGGTTCGGTGCCGCCGCGCCGGGGCGAGACCGCAGCCGAGACGAGCGTGCTGGGCGAACCTTCCGCCGCCGCGGACGAAAAGCCTTCGGCGCTGACGGCCTCCGGCGCGCGCGCCCTCTTCGAGAAGCCCCCCGAAAAAGTCGGCGCGTACCTGGTGGAAGCCGAGATCGCGCGCGGCGGGACGGCCATCGTCTTCAAGGGCCGCCACGAGACCCTCGGCAAGCCCGTCGCGATCAAGCTCCTGACGCCGGACGTGGGCGAACGCTTCTCCATCGCCGCGCAGGGCGAGATGAGCCGCCGGCTCTTCCGCGAGGCGCTGACGCTCGCGCGCTTCCGCCACGCGCACATCGTCCCGGTGCTCGACGCGGGCCAGATGGAATCCGGCGCGCCCTACCTGGTGATGGAATACGTGGACGGCGAGGACCTCGCCCGCCGGCTCAAGCACGGCGGGCCCATGGCCGAAAAGGCCGCCCTGGAGACGCTCGCGCAGGTGATCGAGGGCGTGGACTTCGCCCACGCGCAGGGCGTCGTCCACCGCGACCTCAAGCCCGCCAACATCCTCATCGACCGCCTCGGCGACGCGCAGCTCGTCGATTTCGGCCTCGCCCGCGACGACACGGCGGGCTCGCGCCTGACCCAGAGCGGCGTGGCGCTGGGCACGCCCAGCTACATGCCGCCCGAACAGGCCCGCGGTGAACGCGAGAAGATCGGCCCGCGCGCCGACATCTACAGCCTCGGCGCGATCCTGTACGAAATGCTCACCGGGCGCCCGCCGTTCGAGGGCCAGCAGGTGATGCAGGTGCTCTATAAGGTCTGCCACGACGACCCGCGCCCGCCGCGCGCGCTGAACCCGAAGGTCTCGCGCGAGGCCGAAGCGATCTGCCTCAAGGCGATGGAGAAGGACCCCGCGCGCCGCTACGCCTCCGCGCACCAGATGCTTCAGGATGTCCGCGCGCTCTTGAAGGGCGAGGCGCCCCCCGTCGCCTGGGCCGGGCGCGGCAGCGGGCTCGTGCGCTTCCTGCGCCGCCGCGGCCTGTGGGGCTGGAAGGGCGCGCTCGCCGCCCTCGTGGTCCTGACCGTGCTCGGCGCCTGGGCCGAACGGCGCGAACGCCAGCGCCAGGTCCGCCGCCTCGTCCACGAAGGCCGCGAACTGCTCAAGGAAGGCGACTACGACCAGGCCGAGGAACGCTACGTCGAGGCGATGCAGCGCGACCCGAACGACGCCGCCGCCTTCCTGGGCCTGCGCGACGCCAAGCGCATGCGCGACGAAGCCGCCCGCCGCAAGGCCGCCGAGGCGCAGCGCAAGGACGAGGAGATCAAGAAGCTGCTCGAGAAACTGAAGCTCGACCCGGCCAAGCTCGATCCGTCGAAGTTGCAGGAGTTGATCAAGAGCGCGATCACCCAGTTCGACACGACCGTGACCTCGATCATCAAGGACCCCGACGAACCCGCCGCGCCCGCGAATCCGCCCAAAGGCGAAGAGAAGGCCGCGCCGGCCGTCGAGGTGCCCGTGGAATTCTCCGCCGCCCCCGGAACGCGCCTGCGCGTCTTCGCCGTCGGCGCGCCCGAAGGTTCCGCCGCCGCGTACGACGGCGCCCCCGCCCGCGTGAACCTGGTCCCCGGCGTGTACCTGGTGAAGTACCGCGCGGAGAAGCCGGGCCAATCCTCGCCCGAACGCGCATACATCCTGCCGATCAAGGCCTCGGAACGCCCGCTGAAGAAGGTGACGCTGCCGTTCGATTGACGAGTTGAGCCGGAGGCTGGTGCAATCGTCCTTTGTAATGGTGCACCGTTGAATTCCTCGCCCATGGACGCCCGTCGGCCACCCTTTAGGGAGGCCGAGCCGTTTGTTGATCTGTTGCTTGCCACCAGCTTTTAGCTGGTGGGGTGGAGCCTTCCTTCAGGTGCCCAGCCGGCATCAGCCGGCTTCCAAGGTGCGGCTTAAGCCATCGGAATCGTGGGAAGCAGGCTGAAGCCTGCTGAAGGCCGGCGGGCGGGTCTCTGCTCCACCAGCTAAAAGCTGGTGGCAAGCAACAGATCAACTGCACGTTTCGTCCGCACTGAAGTGCGGACAACGCTGCGCACCGCTCGTGCTTTCAGCAGGGCAGTCCAATCGTCAATCGTCAATCGTCAATTGTAAATTGTAAATTGTAAATCGAGCACCTACTTCTTCCCATCGCGCAGCTTCCTGGCGTCTTCGTCGAGCACCATCGCCCAGCGCTTGTCGAGCGCGGCCTGGATGCGCGCCAGGGTCTCTTCGGTCAGCGTGATGCCGCTGGCCTTGGCGGTCTCGTCGAGCTGTTCGGGGCGGCTCGCGCCGACGATGCAGCTCGAAATCTCGTTCTTGCGCAGAATCCACGCGAGCGCCAACTGGCCGAGGGTGAGGCCGAGCGATGCGGCGATGGCGCCGAGGTCGCGCACGCCGGCCTCGTTGTAGTCGGTCAGGAAGCGGTTCTTGAACTGCTCGTTGCCCGCGCCGCGGCTGCCTTCGGGGGTGCGGTTGCCGGCGTATTTGCCCGTCAGGATGCCCTGGCAGAGCGGGGAGTAGACCACGATGCCCAGGCCGTGCTGCGCGCAGGCGGGCAGTTGGTCCTTTTCGATGTCGCGGTGGAACATGTTGTAGCGCGGCTGCAGGCTGGCGGGCCGGTCGAAGCCGCGGCGTTCGCAGAGTTCCGAGGCGCTCGCGATCTGGAGGCCCGACCAGTTCGAGACGCCCCAGTAGAGCAGCTTGCCCTGGCGGATCAGGTCGTCGAAGGCGCGGCAGACTTCGTCGAGCGGCGTGTCGTGGTCGTAGCTGTGGCACTGGAGCAGGTCGATGTAGTCGGTGTCGAGGCGCTGCAGCGAGGCGTCGCAGGCTTCGCGGACGTGCTTGCGGCAGAGCCCGCCGTCGTTCGGTCCCTTGCCCATGCGGAAGAAGCACTTCGTCGCCAGGAAGATGTCGCTGCGCTTGAGGTCCTTCAGGACGCGCCCGACGATCTTTTCGGCCTCGCCCGAGGCGTAGGCGTCGGCGGTATCGAAGAAGTTGATGCCGAGGTCGAAGGCGCGCTTGTGGCAGGCGATGCTGGCTTCGGCCGCGCCGTCGTTGCCGGTAATCCACGAGCCGTAGGAAATCTCCGAGACCTTCACGCCGTGGCGGCCGAGCTTGCGGTAGTTCATGGGGGCTCCTTGCGCGAAGGTCGAATAAAGAGATTTGTCTCTTCACCTTATGGGATGAACCGAGACGGGCAACGGTCTTTCCGAGGAATCGGATTGCGCGATCTGGCGCGCGGGTAGGTCTTTGAATTGCTCGTCAAAATCGAGTACAAATACCTCCATGATGCAGGGAGTGCACCACGTTCACCGGCTTCTACACGCCGACCCGCCCGGGGCTTCCGGCGGCGCGGCGATGGCTCCGGCCGAGGCGCGCGGCGTCGAGTCGCCCGAGAAGGACCCGGACCTCTGTGGTCCCGGCGGAACCGTCTACGAGACCGATCCGCGGGCGCTCGCGGGCAGCCAGGCGCACCCGCTCGTCGCCGGCACCAAAGTCCACCTGGTCACCTTCGGCTGCCAGATGAACAAGTACGACAGCGAGATGGTCGCGGGGCTGCTGGGCGAGAAGGGCGCGGGCTTCGTCGCGCAGGAAGACGACGCCGAACTGCTCATCTTCAACACCTGCTCGGTGCGCGGCCACGCCGAAGACCGCGTCTACGGGCGCCTTAGCTATTTGAAGCACCGCAAGCGCCACAACCCCGGCTTCATGATCGCCGTGATGGGCTGCATGGCGCAGAAGGAAGGCGAACAGATCGCCAAGCGCTTCCCGTACGTGGACCTGATCGTCGGCACGCGGCAGTTGCATGAGTTCCCCAAGCTGCTCGAACGCGTTCGCGAGGGTGCGCGCACGCCGCTGTTGGCCATCGACGAGACGCCCACGGTCGAATTCGGCGAGACGGTCGCGCGGCGCGAGCACCGCCATGCGGCGTTCCTGACCGTCACGCGCGGCTGCAACAAGCGCTGCACCTACTGCGTGGTCCCGTACACGCGCGGCCCGGAAGTCTCGCGCGCGATCCCCGACGTGGTGGCCGAAGCGCGGCGCCTGGCGGACGACGGCGTGATCGAGATCATGCTGCTGGGCCAGACGATCGACACCTACGGCCACGACCTGGGGCGCGAGCACGCCAATCTGCCCAGGCTGCTGGCGGAACTGCACCAGATCGAGGGCCTGCGGCGCATCCGCTTCATCACCAGCCATCCGGAAGAATGCCAGGAGGACCTCTGGCGCGCGATGCACGACCTGGGCGACAAGGTGATGCCGTTCATCCACATGCCCGCGCAGTCGGGCAGCGACCGGATGCTGCGCCGCATGGCCCGCGGGTACACGCGCGCGCTACCTGGAAGTCGTGGCGACGGCGCGGAAGCACTGTCCGGAGGTCGAGATCGCGAGCGACTGGATCGTGGGCTTCTGCGGCGAGACTGAAGAAGACTTCGCCGCGTCCGTCTCTCTGATGGAAGAAGTCCGCTTCCAGTCGAGCTACGTCTTCAAGTACTCGCCGCGCGAAGGCACGCCGGCGCTGAAGCTCGAGGACGACGTGCCGGAGGACGTTAAGAAGGCACGCAACCAGACGCTGCTGGACCTGCAGGAACGGATTTCGCTGGAGAAGAACCGCGCGCGCGTGGGCCGCGTCGAAGAAGTGCTGGTGGAAGGCCCGAGCAAGACCATCGCGAGCCGCGTGACGGGGCGTTCGCGCACGCACCAGTTGGTGCACTTCCCCGGCGACGCGTCGCTGGCGGGCACGATCGTGCAGGTGAAGGTGGCCGAGGCCACGGCGCTCTCGCTGAAGGGCGAGCGGGTCCAGGGCTGACGGGAAACGGACGCCATGAGCAAAGACATCTCGCGGCTTATCAGCGACTGGCAGCACGGCGACGGCCCGACGGCGCGGCGCATCCGCGGCGACGACGGGCGCGAGAAGATCCAGATCCGCGTCTGCATCGACAGCTTTCACGGCGTCCTGCAGTTCGAATGCGACGGCCGCCCCGACGGCAAGCGCCCTCACGGGTTCGATTTCTACTTCGACTACCTCGAAGCCAAGATGCGCAAGCACGTCGAAGACGGCGGGCGCGAGGCCGACTACAAGCTCACCCGCAGCCAGTGCAAAAAGCTCTTCGAGGAAAGCAGCCAGGTCTACCACCGCTACGTGGTGCTCCTGCAGATGGGCGATTACGACCGCGTCGTCCGCGATACCTCCCGCAACATGAAGGTCTTCCGTTTCGCGCACGACCACGGCGGCACGGAGTCCGACCGCAACCATCAGGAATGCTGGTGGCCGTACATCCTGCGCATCCATTTCACGGCCGTGGTGATGAAGCACCTCGAGGCCGGCGACCTGGACGCGGCGCTCGACGCCATCGCCGCCTGCCGCCGGCGCATCCAGGACCTGGCGCCGCAGGAGAACGAGGTCTTCACGCAGGAGAAGAAGCGCTCGCTCGACGCGCTCGACCAGATGGACAAGGAAATCCGCGGGCGCCGCCCGCTCTCCGAGCTGGAACAGCTCGAGAAGGACAAGGCCGCCGCCATCGCCGGGCAGCGCTACGAAGAGGCCGCGCGCCTGCGCGACCGCATCAACGAACTGCGCAACCTGGGCGAGCCGCCCGCGAAGGCCGACGACTGAGCCTCCCGCGGCGTCTGCGGAAACAAAACGGGCCAGGCAGATGCCTGGCCCGCTCCGTCGGATCGAACGGCCTGCGGAATTACATCGACTTCGGATTCGCGACGCCGATCACGCCGTGCGCGATGCGCGCGCCCGCGTTGCCGGTCGGCTGACCGCCGTCGTCGGCCTTGGCGTGCACGATGATGGAGCGCCCGAGGACCGGGTTCTTGCCGGCCAGCGAGGCGTTCTCGACGGTGATTTCCAGGTGCGCCTTGCCGTCCTTGTCGGCCTGCAGGTTGCCCAGGTCGCCGGCGTGGCGTTCGGCCTTCTCGGGCAGGGCGTGGTCGTGGCCTTCGGGGTTGTAGTGGCCGCCGGTGCTCGTGCCGTCCTTGGAGGTCACGTCGCCGAACTCATGGATGTGAATGGCGTGCTTGCCGTCGGGCGTCAGGCCTTCGACGTCGCCGACGATCTTGAGCTTGTCGCCTTCCTGGACGAACTTGAGGACGCCGTGCGCCTTGTTGCCCTCGGTCGAAGTGAGGACGCAGATGGCCTGCGTGATGGGCGCGGGCGCCTTTTCTTCGGCGCGGAGATTCGTAGTCAGAGCGGCCACGGCCACCAGCACGAGTGCAGCGAGCAGGGTGTGACGCATGCTTCCTCTCCTTTAAGTCCGGAGTTCCAAAAGACTTCAGGATGCCCCAATGGCATCTAAGTGCTTAAGCGGTGGACGATGATACTAGTAAGGTTATTCGCGCCAAGGCCCTTTTTCGAGAATGCAGGGCTTGCCTTGACCGCTAACCTGAATCTGATAAGACTTTAACCCTGCCCTTTTTGCGTATACCTTTTGAGGAGAGGAACTTGCCATGAAGACGTGGATTGTTTGTGCCGTTGCGATGCTCTTCGCCTGTGGCCTGGTTGTGAAGGCGGAGGAGAAGGCGCCCGCGCCGGCTCCGGCCCCTGCTCCGGCCGCGCCCGCCGCCGCGGATCCGATCAAGACCGCCGAAGAGAACGTCAAGAAGGCCGAAGAGGCCCTCGAAGCCGCCAAGGCCGCGCTGAAGAAGGCCAAGGACGACGCGAAGGCCAAGGCCAAGAGCGACGAAGAAGCCAAGAAGGCCGCCGAAAAGAAGGCCGAAGAGGCGAAGAAGGAAGCCGAGAAGAAGGCCGAACCCAAGAAAGAAGAGCCCAAAAAGGAAGAAGTGAAGAAGGAAGAACCGAAGAAGGAAGAAAAGAAGACCGAAGAGCCCAAGAAGGAAGTGAAGGAAGAGCCGAAGAAGGATGAGAAGAAGACGGACGAAGCCAAGAAGGCCGAAGAGGCCAAGAAGGCGGCGGACAAGAAGGCCGAAGAAGAGAAGAAGGCCGCCGAGAAGAAGGCTGCCGAAGAGAAGAAGAAGGCCGACGAAGCCAAGAAGGCGGCCGAGAAGAAGGCCGCCGAAGAGGCCAAGAAGAAGGCCGAAGAAGCCAAGAAGGCCGGCGAGAAGAAGGCCGAAGAAAAGAAGCCTGAAGAGAAGAAGTCGGAAGAAAAGAAGACCGAAGAGAAGAAGACCGAAGCCACCAAGTAAGGCTCGGCCGTCTCCCTGGATCCTTGCGGCGCCGGAGATTTATCTTCGGCGCCGCTTGTTTTGAGGCGATAGATTGAGTACCACGGTAGGACTCTTGCGCCTCGGGAGGGCGACGCGATGCCGTATCGACTGGCCGGGTTTGCCGACGAGATTTCCACCGACATCCAGGTGCAGATGGACCACCTGATCGAGAACGGGGTGATGTTCAACGCCCTGCGCGGCGCCAACGGCAAGAACGTGATGGACTTCGAGGACTTCCAGATTCCGCTGACCAAGACCCAGTTCCACAACCGCGGCATCAAGTTCTCGTGCATCGGCTCGCCCGTCGGCAAGGTCAAGATCGAGGAGCCGTTCGAGAAGGAAATGGAGCGCCTCAAGATCGCCTGCAAGCGCGCCAAGCAGTTCGAGACCAAGGTCATCCGCGTCTTCAGCTTTTACATCCCGCAGGACGGCGACCCCGCGCGCCACGGCGGCGAAGTGATCAAGCGCCTCAAGGCCATGGCCGACTACGCCAAAACCGAAGGCCTGAACCTGATCCACGAGAACGAGGCGGGCATCTACGGCAACACGGCCGACCGCTGCGTCCAGATCATGGAAGGCGTCAACGCGCCGAATTTCATGGCCGCGTTCGACTTCGCGAACTTCGTCCACGAAGGCGACGACCCGCTGGCCGCCTGGCCGCGCCTCAAGAAGTGGGTCAAGGACTTCCACATCAAGGACTGGTCCATCGCCGGCAAGGGCAACGTCCCCGCCGGGAAGGGCGACGGCCGGATGCGCGAGATTCTCACGGATGCCTTCGCCAACAACTGGGCCGGCATGCTGACCCTCGAGCCGCACCTGACCCGCAGCCCCGGGCTGGAAGGCAAGAACGGCGCGGAACTCTTCAAGATCGCCGCCGAGTCGCTGAAGGGCCTGCTGGCCGAGATCGGGGCCAAGTAAGCCGTTCCCCGCCGCTATTCGTTCGATTATTGCACGCGTGCCTGCGCATCCCTGGCGATGCACGGGCGCCGCGAGGCTGGGCGCGCAAAATTCGCAGCAAAAGCTCCGTTTCTCCCTTCTTGCCTAATACCCCCGGCGCGCGCGTCGCGCCGGACCTCACCTGGAGGCACTGCCATGAAGCGGATTTGCCTGGTCCTGCTCGCCGCGCTGCTCGCGGGGCTGCCCTGCGCGCGCGCCGAAGGCGACAAGCCCGATCGCCCCGATAAGCCCGACCGCCCGCCGCGCCCCAAACGCCCCGAACCCGGCAAGCTCCTGAAGACGGTGCTCGACCACGCCGCCGACCTGAACCTGACCGACGAACAGAAGGGCAAGATCGAGGATTTGCTCAAGAACATGCCCAAGCCGCCCAAGGACGGCGAGGGCGGCCCCAGGCAAGGTCCCAAGGACGGCGAAGGCGGCATGAAGCACGGCCCCAAGGACGGTGAAGGCGGCGCCAAGCAGGGCCCGCCGGACGGCGGCCCGAAGGAAGGCGGCGACCGGCCCAGGAACGGCCCGCCCGAGGGCAAGGTTCCTCCGGACGGCAAGGTTCCTCCGGACGGCAAGGGTCCGCCCGACGGCAAGGGGCCGCCGGAAGGAAAGGCGGGTCCGGACGGCAAGCATCCGCCGGAAGGGAAGGGCGGCCCGGAGGGCAAAGGCGAGATGGGCAAGCCCGGTGGCCCGCTCGCGGACATCCTGACCCCCGAGCAGTTGGAGAAGCTGAAGGGCATCCTCATGGCCGAACACCCCGGCGGCCCGGGCGGCGAGAAAGGCCCGCCGCATGGCGACAAAGGCGAGAAGGGCGGCGGCCACGCCGAAGGCGGCGACCGCCCCAAGGGCCCGCCTCCGGGCGGCGAGAAACAGTAGTTTGACCTTTTGCGCTTGGTACGGCTGCTTCGCGCAGCCGTGCCAAGCCGTATGGTAAGATGTAGGGGTATGCGCCCGCCCTGCGACAGTTCACCACTTCCCAAGCCTGAGCACGAACAAAAAGCGGCACCGTTTCAGTTTTCTCTTTTGACCTTGATGGTCCTGATAATCGGCTACGGATTCACGTATCCCGTCGCTCACTATCAATACCGGAAATTCTTCCCCGATCACCTGGTGGGACCATTCAGCGTGGATGTCTTCCTGTATGCGGTGTTGACGGTGACCGTCAATCTCTTCCTATTCTATAAACTTGTTCAATGGGAAAAGCTGAGCGATCTCAAGCGCGCAGGGTTGGCCCTGGTCTACTTGGTGGTCGTCGCGCTGGTTTCATTTCCATTCTTTTACGGGCTGGCTTTGCTCTTCATTCCGCCGAACCCATTCAAGAAACCCGACGACGGCAAAGATAAAGAAAAGACGCGAGCCTAGAAGGTCGAGCCGGCAGACGAGGCGCTTACGCGATCTCGTGCACGGTCCCGCGCAGGTTCTGCTTCGTGGAAAAGACCTTCGTGTGGGCGCCCATGCGCAGCACGACCTCCTGCGCGGCCTTGTAGGCCAGGTCGGGGCGGTTGCAGTCTTCGCTTAAATGCATCTGCACGAGCAGCCGCGGGCCGCCGGTGCCGTTGGCCAGCTTGAGCACGTTTTCGAAGACCAGCGCGGCCTGGCGGTTCGAAAGATGCCCCTGGTCGCCGAGCACGCGGTCGATCAGCTTCGGGTGGCGTCCGCTGTTCCGTTCCAGGTCCTCGTCGTGGTTGAATTCCAGCGCGAGCAGATCGACGTCGGCGACGGCCTCGCACAGGCCCGCGCGTTCGTGGCCCAGGTCGGCCAGGTAGCCGAGCTTGGCCGGGCGTTCGTCGCCGTTGCCGTTCAGGGCTTCGATGCGGAACCCGTACGTCGGCGGGCAGTCGTGCGGGAGATGCAGCGGCAGAAAACGGATCCCGTCGGCGACCTCGAAGGGTTC
The DNA here is from genome assembly GCA_026184295.1 of Planctomycetota bacterium. Classification (GTDB taxonomy): domain Bacteria; phylum Planctomycetota; class SZUA-567; order H5-PLA8; family H5-PLA8; genus JACQFI01. The sequence goes on along the minus strand of JAHCJK010000020.1, from coordinate 7,490 downwards.
GCGCCCGCTGTAGGTCCGCACCGCGCCGGCCGCGGCAAGGCGCTTGAAGTACCGCCCGCCCTGGAGGTGCTTGGCGTGGCCTTCGTGGCAGAAAAAGGGAATCTCGCGGTTCGCGATCTCTTTGAGCGTGCGCTTTTTCAGGTGGTCGCCGTGGGTGTGCGTCAGAACGACGGCCTTGAGCGAGTCCCAGGCGGCGCCGGTGCCTTCCATGCGCGCGGCCAGGTCGTCGGGGGTGAAGCCGAGATCGATGAGGACGTGCGCGCGCGGCGTCATCACCAGCGCCGCGTTGCCCGCGGACCCCGATCCCAAGACGCAAAAGCGCACGCCCATGGGCGCTGAGACTCCTCGGCCGAATCCCCCCGGATGGCTGACGCGAGGCGGCATCATGCCCGGTTTCACCAACGGTTGCAAGGCCCCCTCTGCGCCGCGGCGAATGCCCACGCACATTTCCAGGCGCGTGGTAAAAGGTTCGCATGCCCAGCCGAAGCCCCGCGAACATGCTCGAAGCCGCGCCGATCACCTGCGCCAACCTGGCCGGGTGCATCTGCTTCTTCGTGTATTCGGTCGTCGCCAGTTCCACGGTTCATTCGCTGGACGGCCACACCGGCGGCCTGATGCGGGTGGACCTGGAGACGCTCGTGCGGCTCGGCGCGAGCCAGCACGAAGGCCTGTGGGACGGCCAGTGGCAGCGCCTGGTGCTTCCCATGTTCCTGCACGGCGGGCTGATGCACATCGTCATGAACATGATGTGCCTCTGGTACATGGGGCCCTCGGCGGAAGTTCACTTCGGTTCCTCGAACTACGGCTCGATTTATTACATGAGCGGCATCGGCGGGATCTGCCTGAGCATGCTCTTCGGCGGGAACGTCTCGGTCGGCGCCTCGGGCTGCATCTTCGGGATCGAGGGCGCGTATCTGGCCGTGCTGATCATGCAGAACGCGCGCTGGACGACGGCCTACCGCAGCGCCGACGTCCGCCGCACGGCCCTGATGATCGCGATCCTGTACTTCGCGCTGATGCTGGGCGCGCGCACCGACAACTGGGCGCACCTGGGCGGGCTGGTCTTCGGCACGCTCTACGGGATGCTCTTCGAATACTGGCGCAAGCACCAGCGGGTCGGGCTGGCGCTGCTGCTCTCGATGGTGCTCGTGTCCGCGGGCCTGATCGCGGCGGCGCGCTGGACCTTCTTCGATCCCTGGTACTACGTCCACGCGGGGCTCCGCGCCGAAGACCGGAGCCGCGGGGACGAAGCCCAGGCGCGCTTCGACGACGCGCGCGCCTGCGCCGAACGCTGGTGGCCTTCGCGCCGCGCGGGGCTGGAACTGATCGAGCGCGCGCAGCACGCCACGGTGGCGAACGACCCGCACGCCGCCGCGCGGTACCTCTCGCTGGCCGTCGCCGTCAGCCCCGCCGACGTGGCGGAACACGCGCGCGGCCTGATCGGCGTGCTCGCGTATCTGAACCAGCCGGAACCGCCGCGCCGCCACGGGGCCGATCCGGACGAAAAGACCAAGCCGGGCGACGCAGAGACCGGAAAAAACTCGTCCGACCCGCCAGAGCCTGCCGAGCCGAAAAATCCCTGAACGGTCAGTGCTGTTTCAGGAACTTGCGGGCCTTTATGGAATTCTGTGGCGCTTTTCTTCCACCACGATATGACCCCCAAGGGCGTTGTATTATTCATACGCCGGTGCGCTGGGTTGCCAACCAGAGGTGGTATGGATTCGGAGCGATCATGCACTTAGGAACCGCAATCTTTTTGTCGTGTTTACTGTCCATGAATGCATTATGCGCGGAAGCACCTTCCGAGGCCGAAAAGCTGATTGAACAGCTTGGCGCGGAACATTTCGACACACGCGAAGCGGCCATGCAGAAGCTCCATGAATTGGGAGGCAAGGCATATCTGGCATTATTGGCTGCGCGCAAGCATGGGGAACCGGAAGTCCGCATGCGCGTCGAATCGCTCCTCCCGTTGGCCGAACTGCTGTACACCTACGAAGAACGAGTTGCGCAGTATAAGGACGCGCTCAAAACACAGGAAGCCATGCTTGCCAAGGGCAAGACCAGTCTGGAGCGGTTGCAAGAAACGCAGCAAGCTTTTGCGGCAAACTCGGCGGATTATATAGCGTACCGATCGGCCTATCCGGATTTGTTCCTGCCCGCTTTTGGGGCCAAAATGCCAGGCCATGCAGTGGTACAACTAACTTACCACCAAAAGCCCGTTCCAGAACCACCGCCTCCGTTGGACCCCGAAGAAGTCGAGAGCCTGCGCTATACGAACATCAAACCAGGCCAAAAGCGTTTAAAGCGCTTATCTTACTCAAAGGACGCTCAATCTGATTCTGATGCCACGTTAAGGTGGCTGGCAAGCGCACAGGATCAAAACGGTTCCTGGAACAGCCGCCTTCATGGCGCAGAGTTGCAAGGCGATATTCCGCAAACCGCGCTGGCGCTGGTGGCATATTTGTCGTGCGGGCACACGGAGCGGGTGGGGCAATATCGCGACAACGTTAGACGCGCAATCAAATGGCTCGTAAGTCAGCAGCGGGAAAACGGAGCATTTTGCGATGCAAATGGCACTCGGGAAGATATGTCGTCCCACGCGTTTGCCGCTTGGGCACTGACTTGCGCCTCCACCATGGGAAATGTACCAGAGACCAAGACCGCAGCAAAGCAAGCCCGATGCTACGCGGAAGACGTGCTTGAGCAATGGTTTTCGAAGCAACGCGAACCAACCTCCGATGCTTGCCCAAAAGTAAGCTTGCCAGCCGTTTGGCTTTTAACGTTGAGTTTCCGCAGCGCGCTCCGACATCCGGCTGAAGAGACTCCCAAGTTCCAGAAACTCCTACCGCGCATCGAGGCTTGGCTGTCCTCATTGGAAGATTCCAAAACCGGCCAGTTCAAATGGTCGCAGAACGGCGAAAGTTCGCCCTATGCCACCGTGTTTGCGTTCAATGTACATCTCTGGTTGCGTGCAGATTTGGCACCGCAGACACAAAACGAAAAGGAAATCGAAGGTGATTTGGTACACAAACGGCGTTCGACAGCATTTAAAGAGGCGGTCAAGCGCTGCGGCGGTTTTGCCTACGGCACAGGCTGTACTGATGTGGTTTTAAACTTCGCACTCATGCAGAATGCTTTTCATACAGGTGGCGAAATTTGGAAAGAACAGCACACAGCCATGAAAATCCAACTCGAAGCCGGCGTGGGACGTGACGGCCAGAAGAGTGGCTCTTACTCCGCCTGTGGGCTTTGGACCGGTGCTGGCACGGTTCACGCGACTTCCTGGAACCTCCTCGCTTGCACGATCTATTATAGATACTTGCCGTTTAGGTGATCGCGCAGCCTCATTAACGCCTTGCCTTTGTTCTGGACGCGGGGCAGGTGGCCGTCACTGTGATCGCGATTCCGTCGCGCGCCTGCGCCGAACGCTGGTGGCCTTCGCGCCGCGCGGGGCTGGAACTGATCGAGCGCGCGCAGCACGCCACAGTGGCGAACGACCCGCACGCCGCCGCGCGGTACCTCTCGCTGGCCGTCGCCGTCAGCCCCGCCGACGTGGCGGAACACGCGCGCGGCCTGATCGGCGTGCTCGCGTATCTGAACCAGCCGGAACCGCCGCGCCGCCATGGGGAGCAGTCCGCGATGCCCGAAGATGAAGCGGCGAAATCGCCTGCGCCCGAGCCCGCCGAGCCCAAGAGGCCCTGATACCATCTGTTTCATGCACTTGTGGGTTTTTATGGAATTCTGTGGCACTTGCCAGCCGCCACGATATGACCCACTTTCGACTCGTATTCGGAGGTGCGCCCATGGCGCTATCGAATTCGCCTCGCCCGAGACTGGGCGTCGCTCGGCCGGTATCGGCCTCCAGGACCACCCTGCGCCCGAGGCCCGCGCCTGAACCGGCGGCGCCGAACCCGCTCGAAGCCGCGGAGGAAGCGCCAGCGCCGTCGCGGCGCACGGCGCTAAGACGCCGCCCGCGGCCGGTCCGGCGGGAAGAGAGCAGCGACATGAATCCGCTGCTCATCCGGGTCGGGGTCGTCGTATTGATCGTGGTGCTGGGCGGGATCGGCAGCGCGCTGAGCGGGAAGAGCAGCGGCGACCTGACCTACTGGAAGGCGGCGACGGCCTATGACCGCAAAGTCGGCCGAGGGGTCCTGAAGGACCTTCCCAACATGCGCGCACAGTTTGCGCAGTTGCCGATCTCGGGGGTCTCCGATCCCAAGCTGCGCGAGTTTCACGGCCTGATGCTGGAGGTCATGGACGACTACTTGAAGTCCGACGGCAGCGACGCCGACCGCGCGCGCATCGAGAAAAAGGCCAACCGCCTGGACGCGCTGATCACCGACCTGAACAGGAAATACGCGGGGCGCTGAGCCCCCGGTTACCGGCGCGCTCTCGACTTTCGGGCGGGGTAGGTGGCCGTCACCGTGGTCGCGATGCCGCCGCGCGCGTTGAATTCGCCCACCAGCGTCATGCGCCGGGGCCGGCAGGAATTCGCCAGGTCGTCCAGGATCGCGTTCGTGACGTGTTCGTGAAAGATCCCGCGGTTGCGGTAGCTCTGCAGGTACAGCTTCAAGCTCTTGAGTTCCAGGCACAGCGCGTCGGGGACGTAGGTGAGCGTCAGCGTCGCGAAGTCCGGCTGGCCCGTGCGCGGGCAGACGGCCGTGAATTCCGGCGCGACGATGCGAATCTCGTAATCGCGGTCGGCGTGGCGGTTGGGAAAACACTCGATCGGTCCGGGGCTGGACGCCCGGTTCGAACGCTTCGTGGCCATGTGCGGTCCTGCCTTCCTGCCTGGATTATGGGTTACGGCGAGCCATGGTAGCACGCGCGCGCCGCTTTGCGACCGAAGGACGAAACTGGGGCAGGTGCTTTCGCGCCCATTGAAGGCCTAAAACATTTCAAGGGGCCTTTGACATAGACAGTTGAAATGGAATGGGCAATGCTTAGCTTGAGTGCGTATCGAACTTATCGGTCCGCCTGGAACCTCGAACGGAGAACCTGCGATGAATCGCCGCCTCTTTCACGCGCTGCTTGTGCTGGTGGCGCTCGCCTGCGTTCCGGCTCTCGCGGAAAACGAACCGGCGCCGAAGGCCGACGAGACGGGCATGGTGCCGGGGGACCTCGTGCTGGGTAACATGTCCTCGTTTCCCGGGCACGCGGGCATCTATCTGGGCAAGTGGAAGAACCTGCCGGTCGCCCTGCGGGAGAAGTACGCGGAGGCCTTCGAGCAGTGCGTGATTTATTCCTACGACGAGGGGCTGAAGGACTCGTTCCTGGTCGTCGATTCGTATGCTCCGCGCGTGGCCGTTCGTTCGTTCGCCGAGCAGTTCACGGAGTTCTTCACGGGGCATGGTTCGCGCGCCCTGCATCCCACCGGGGCGCTCAAGTTCGAGGGCGACAAGGGCGCGGCCATCGAATGGACCGATCCGACGCATTGGAACCAGAAGCGCCAGTCGCTGCCTCTGGACGACCCGCGCCGCTGGCGCGTCGTCGAAGAAGCGCTGAAATGCGCCGTCGCGAAGGTGAAGTACGGCAGCGACTTCGTCGCGGAGGTCTTTCCGGCGCAGTGGGCCAAGACGCTGGCGCGGAAGGATCAGGTCAAATACGAAGAGATGACCATGGACTGCATCACCATGGCGCACGTTGTCTATTGGAAAGGCGCGGGCATCAACCTGCAGCCCAAGGTCGCGAGCGCGACGGGCGAAAAGCCGATGCCCCTGGCGTGGCCGCTGCTTCCGCTGGCCATCGACGCCACCGCGGAACAGAAGTTCATGAAGCGCGCCGTGCTGCTGGAGCCCGTCTACCGCGAAGCCGTTTTTTCGGGCAAATGGAAGGGCGAGATCTCGACGGAATGGGACGGGAAGCCCGTCCGCAGCGCGATGGCCTTTCGAATGATTCCCCACCTGGAGGACTTTCGCCTGGTTGCTCTCGATCCGGAATCCGGCGAGTTGGCCCCGATGCCGGACAAGCGGCAGAAGGAGTTGAAAGAACTGGTCTTCCGCTGCTCCTACGACAAGGCCAACAAGGACGTTCTCATCCTTTCCGGCGGAGACGACAAGAGCACCATGTATTTCAAGTACGTGGCCAGCGACAAGGTGGATTTTTCGGTTGTCTTGAACGGCACGGGAAAGACCGCCATGACGGGCGTCCTGACCAAGGTCAGAAAAAAAGAAGTCCCCCAGAAGGCCCGGTGAACCGGCCCGGCGCGGCACCCGCACACGATTTGAATCTATCTAACCATTGATCTGGGTTGTGCCAGGCCCTCCGAGTCATGGTAGCACGCGCGCCGCTTTGCGACCGAAGGACGAAACTGGAGCAGGTGCTTTCGCGCCCATTGCATCCGCTGCGCCCAAGGCCTAAAGTACATCTCGAATATCCTGGTACGGGCTGTCTCTGGAAATAATTGAGCTGTCTGTCCCCGGAGCTTCTTCTCAAGAAATACTCAGGAGTCAGATAGTGCTGCGACCTCGCTTCCCGTGGTTTAGAATAAAGAAGAATCCGACGGCAGTGAGATTGATCGGCTGTTTCCCAATGTCTTCAGAATTGTGTTGCATACAGTTATCAAAAACACAAAAGCCCTTTAGGCGGCTTCGCATTATTGTTGGTGGCACGGGAATGCTCCCAAGCATCCTTGCGGGGCTAGCTTATCCTATCTTAAGTGACGATGCGGTGAAATTTTTTCGCAGCAGATTAGGGATTTCGACATTTAAACGCATTCAATGCGGTTCAATTTCAAGAAACAGGTGGGTATTTATCAATCACAAATTCATTCCAATATTCACTTCAAAAAAAGACTTTTTTTCAAACGCTAGCGATGTGCCATTAAGCCGCCTTTGGGCTATTATTAATGGTGAGTTTTGTCTCAAGGACCCACAGAATATCGATATACCGCGTCTATATTCGGTCAGTTTTGAAAGAGCTGATAAATGCAGAAGCATTGCAAGGTTTAGTAGTTGCGAAAAGTACTTTCGGAGAAGGCCTAAAGCAACCAAGAATGTGATTTTTAAGAAGCTACTGAACCTTTTGCGGGCTTCGGTTTTGAACTTCCGAAATCAAAGGGCAGAAACAATTACTGCAATTGTGCTTGATCTGAATGCACAATATGGATGTGTTTCTGTTGGAATAAAGACATCAAGGTTTTGCGGCATTCCAGAGAGGGATGAGTCGTTTGAGTTTCCTGAATTTGTTCGGATGAATTGTGATGATTTGTATGGGCAATATGAGCTTATGATTGAAACAGAGTTATCTAAAGTGGCGGTGCGTTCTCTTCTCAGATTCAGATGCGATTCTGACATTGAGAAGGCATGCGCTAAGGTTGGTTTGAAAGTAGGTTATTGCGTTCACGACAGTCCAATTTGGTGGGTACGAGGTAAGCGTTCCGTGTAATTGTCCCCGATGTGATGGCTGTGGTGGTTCAGGGGGCGGGTGGCACAGGCTGGGACTCGATTCGTGTTGAGAACGGACTTTGGTGCCACTGGCTGCGGCCGTTT
>JAHCJK010000002.1 GCA_026184295.1 Planctomycetota bacterium | reverse complement strand
CAGGCGAGCAGGTCGAGGTCGTGCGGGAGCGCGGGGGTCGTGAAGGTAAGCGTCAGCGCCACGCCCGCGGCTTCGAAGCGGTAGATCGTGCGCGTGGGCAGGACCTCCAGGCCCTTCTGGTCCATCGCCGGCACCTTGGACGGATCGGCGCCGAGAAAGCGGAAGGCCTGCCCGTCGATGCGCAGCATGCCGGTCAGCGGCATGTTCGAACCCGTCCAGTGCTTCGTCTTCCCGTCCGTCAGGCGGTCGTCGAAGGACCAGATGCTGAAGTACGGATCGGCGGCGACGAGCGGGACGGCGGGCGGGCGCAGGGCACTGCGGGCGGCGGTCATGGGGGGCTCCTTTGATTTTCGCTTGCCGTAACCTACGCCTTAGTCAATACCACCTGTCAGGAGGAATCGCCATGGGTGGGAGCAACATAGACCTTCGCGATACACACATGATCGGCGCGCAGACCCGCGAGCGCATCGTCTCGCCCCAGGCCTGCCCCGCCCTGCCGACCCACGGCATCCAGCTCTGCGGGCTCTCGGCGGCCCAGGCGGGCTTCCGCTTCGCGCGCGTGCGTCCGGGCATGAGCCAGGTGCTGGTCTGCCTGGACGGCCACGGGCAGGTGCTGATGGACGGCGCGTGGCGCCGCTGCGGCCCGGGGCAGGCGTACGTCACGCCGCACGGAGTTCCGCACGCCTACGAGGCCGTGCCCGGCGTCGTCTGGCAGCTCTGCTGGGTCTTCTTCGAACCGCCGCGCGCGCGCAGCGCCGATCCGCACGCGAGCCCCGTCGTCGCCGGCGGCCAGCCGCTCCTTTTTGAAGCCGACCCCAAGCCGCTCGCCTCGGCCATCGAGGGCCTGTACCGCGAGACGCTGGGTCCCGGCGAGCCCGGCGTGATGCACGCCTGGGCGCAGTTGGTCAACCGCCTGGCGCGGCGCGTGGCTGGCCCCATCGAGATCGACGCGCGCTTGTGGAAAGTGTGGGAGGCCGTCGGCGCGGACCTGGCCTCGCCGTGGACGATGGACGGCATGGCCGAGATCGCCGGGACCAGCACCGAGCACCTGCGGCGGCTCTGCCAGCGGCAGTTGAACCGCAGCCCGATGCGGCACGTGGCCTTTTTGCGCATGGAACGCGCGGCCGCGCTGCTGGCCACCGGCGCGTACACGATCGAGGAAGTGGCGTACCAGGTGGGCTACGAGAATCCGTTCGCCTTCAGCACGGCTTTTAAACGCTTCATGAAGGCGCCGCCGTCGAAGTACCGGCGGGCCGCGCCGCGCGGCTAGGCCGGGCCTTCCAGCCAGGCGACCTGGCTGGGCGTCAGTTCCAGGCTTCCCGCCGCGCAGCTTGCGTGCAGTTGGTCCATGGTATTCGGCCCGACGATGGCGAAGCCGGCGAACGGCTGGCTGGTGATGTAGGCGACCGCGACCTCGTTGGCGCTGCGCCCGAGTTCCTGGCCCAGTTGCTGCGCGCGCTCGAGCTTCCCGAAGTTGGCGTCGCTGAAGTACTTCTTCGCCATGCCCGCCTTCTTGCCCTCGGGCGCCTCGCCGCGGCGGTACTTCCCGCCGAAGAACCCGTTGCCCTGCGACGAATACGCCGCGACCGGCAGCTTGCTCGAACGGTGGTAGGCCATGGTCGGGTCGTCCATGTACAGCGTTCCGTTCTGCCCTGAAATCCCCGGATTCACCCGCGCCAGGCTCCAGCCGATCTGGCTCGCGCAGAAGCCCGTCACCTTTTCCCGGGCCGCGTAGTCCGCCGCTTCCTGCAGGCGCGCCACCGTCCAGTTGCTCGCGCCGAGCGCCCGAATCCGCCCGGCCGCGAGGTGTTCGTTCAGAGCGCCCAGGATTTCGCCCACGGGCGTGTTGAGGTCGTCGCGGTGCAGCCAGTACAGGTCGATGTAGTCCGTCTCGAGCCGCTCGAGGCTCTCGCCCAGGTCCTTTGCGATGTCTTCCGGGCGCATCCGCGGGATATGCATCGTCTTCAGGTCCGGGTGCGCGCCCTTGGTGCCGACCACGATCCGCGCGCGGTTCTGGCGGGCCTTCATCCACGCGCCGATGGTCTTCTCGCTCGCGCCTTCGCCGCCCGCCACCCACGACGCGTAGACGTGCGCGCTGTCCAGGAAGTTCCCGCCGGCCTCCGCGTAGGCGTCCAGCATCGCGAACGAAGCATCCCGGTCGATGGCCGAGCCGTACGGGCCGGTGCCCAGGGCCACCACCGACGGCTTCAGCGCCAGGCCGGGCAGCGCGGACGTTCGCATGTTCAAGCCCCCACCGGTTGCGGCAGTTTGGCCAGGTCGGGCGCCTCGTACCGCTCCACGCGGCAGGTCAGGTTCCTTCCCTGGACCTTTTCAAAGAAATGCACTTTGTTGGCGTCGAAAATCAGACACATCGGCCGGCCGGACTCGACCGGGACGTGCGCGTCGAGCTTGCCGATGAAAGTGTGCGCGCCTTGTGCGAAGTAGACCACCTTCTGATCGCCCAGGCTCTCGACGACTTCCACCTTCGCCGTCACCTTCGCCGCGGCCTTGACCGCCGCGCCGGAGGCCTCGTCGTGGATATGTTCGGGGCGGATGCCGAGCACGATCGGCTTGCCCGCGTGATCTGACAACTTTTTGGCCATCTCGGCGCCGATCGGCACGCGTACCTCGCCGCCGTCGCCGACAAATTCCAGCGCGTCGCCTTTGGCTTCGAGCACGCCGTCGAGAAAGTTCATCGCCGGTGTACCGATAAAACTTGCGACAAACCGGTTGTACGGTTCGTCGTACAGCGAGAGCGGGCTCGCGACCTGCTGGATCTCGCCCTGGTCCATGATCACGATGCGGTCGCCGAGCGTCATCGCTTCGATCTGGTCGTGCGTGACGTAGATCATCGTCGTCGCGAGACGTTCGTGCAATTTGTGCAGTTCCACGCGCATCTCGACCCGCAGCTTTGCGTCGAGGTTCGAGAGCGGTTCGTCGAACAGAAAAACGTCCGGCTTTCGGACGATCGCGCGCCCGACGGCGACGCGCTGGCGCTGCCCGCCCGAGAGCGCCTTGGGTTTGCGTTCGAGCAGCTCGGAGATGCCTAAGATTTGTGCAGCATCGGCGACGCGCTTGCGAATCTCTTCCTTGGGGAAATGCCGCAACTTGAGCCCGAAGGCCATGTTCTCGAAGCAGGTCATGTGCGGATACAGCGCGTAGTTCTGGAAGACCATCGCGATGTCGCGGTCTTTCGGCGCGACGTCGTTGACCACGCGGCCGCCGATGGCGATGGTGCCGGCGCTGATCTCTTCCAGGCCCGCGATCATGCGCAGCGTGGTGGACTTGCCGCAGCCGGAAGGCCCGACGAGCACGACGAATTCCCGGTCGGCGATCTGAAGATGGGCGCCGCGCACGGCCTTGACGCCGCCCGCGTAGACTTTCTCCACGTCTTTGAGCACGACGTCCGCCACGCGCCGAGTCTCCGGGCCGGATATGTGTGCGATGAAAAATCATTGGACCGCAACGCGCCGCACTGTCAAGTGCGATGGATCGCGCGCGCGGGAAAATTTTCCGCGCGCGCCGCGAAAATTATTTCCCGCTCGCGCGCCGCGCGCGTCCGCTCGCGCGCGAAGAAAAAATTTCAGCCAACGGAGGCGTAACACGCTCGCGAACGTTCGTAGCACCTGCTGTAAGTCAAAGTCGCGCGAGCATGTTAAGTATTGCGTTTGCGCGAGGCGCGGCGGCGCGCGCGCGCGCGCGATTTGCGGAAAATTTTCGCGAAGTGTAAGTGCAAGAGCAAACAATGATAAGCGCAACGTTTGAGAATCGTTTTTCCCCATTGACAAGGGTTGTTGCATTCATAGAATCCGCCGCGTTCGAGCAACGGAAATCAATGCTTCCGAGCCGGATGCTGTCCTGCATCCGTCCTTGAACATTTTTTGTCACACGGGGGGCGCGGCGATCATTTTCGTCCGTGCCTGGGGGATGTTTTCGTGCCTGAATCGGTCAACGCCACTCGGCACGCGCTCCTCGATTCCCTTCGCGCACACCTTCCCCAAGACAGCTTCGCCACCTGGTTCCAGAAAGTCTCCGTGATCGAATGGGAGAACGGCGTCCTTAAGATCGCGGCCAACAACAATTATGTGAAGCAGTGGATCGAAAGCCACTACAGGAACGACGTGCTGGCCGTCGCGCGTTCGATCCAGCCCGAGACTCACGCCGTCGAAGTCGTCTTCCTCCCCAACCTTCCTTCCGCCCGCTCCGAGCGCCCTCAGGCCCTCGACGAAGTCATCTCCGGCTCCATCGCGCGCCGCGGCGAACGCTCCGCGAGCGAGACCCTCAAGACCCATCCCACCTTCCGCCTCTCCAGTTTCGTCGCGGGCGCCACCAACCGCCTCGCGTACGATGCCTGCGCCAGCGCCACCGCCTCCCCCGGCGCGCTCTACAATCCGCTGCTCATCCACGCCGACCACGGGCTCGGCAAGACGCACCTGCTGCAGGGCCTGGCGCACGCGCTTCACGAACAGCGCGTGAAGGTCCGCCTGGTCTCGTGCGAGGAGTTCGCCAACGCGTACCTGCGCGCGCTCCAGGAACGCAAGCTCGACGCCTTCCGCGCCGACTACCGGTCCTGCCAGGCGCTGGTCGTGGACGACATCCAGTTCCTCGCCGGCAAGGAAAAGACCCAGGACGAGATGCTGCATACGTTCGACGCGTTGCGCAACCTCGGCCGCCAGATCGCGCTCTCCAGCGACGTGCACCCGCGCGAGATCAAGAACCTCGACCCGCGCCTGGCCGAGCGCTTCGTCTCCGGGCTGGTCGTGCGCATCCCGCCGCCGGACTTCGCGACGCGCGTGGATCTGATCCGCAGCAAGGCCGATTCCCGCCGGCTCGCGGTCACGCCGGCGCTGGCGGAGATCGTCGCCGCGCGCGTCGAACGCAGCGTCCGCGAACTCGAAGGCGTCGTCTGCAAGATCGGCGCGCTCTCGGCCACCGAAGGCAAGGCGCCCGACAAGGAAATGGTGGTGCTCGCGCTGCGCGAACTCGGCTACCTGCGCGAAGGCCCGCTCTCGCTCGACGAGATTCTCGCCGCGGTGGTCCAGCGGACGAACCAGAGCGCCGACGAAGTGCGCGGTTCCAAGCGTCACGCCAGTCTGGTCCGCACGCGCCACATGGCCATGTACCTGTGCAAGCAGCTCACCAGCTTCAGCCTGGGCGAGATCGGCATCTACTTCGGCAACCGCGACCACTCCACGGTGCTGCATGCCGTGCGCAAGGTCACCGAAGACCTTAAGAAGGACGAACAGCTCCGCCTCGAAGTTCAAACCGTCCGCCGCGGGCTCGGCCACTAGACGCCTTCCGTCGTCGATATTCTGTGCACAACGTGTGAATAACCGGTGAATGCCGCGTGGCGTTCGCGTGTCCAATCTGTGGATCGCGCGAGCCCGGCGCCGATGGGTTTACAGCGTTAAACCTAAAATGAAGCACAATCAAAACTTCCAATTCACGAATAAAGAGGAGGCGGTGTAGCAGAGACGGGGGCTGTTACGTTAAAGCGGATACACCGTAAGCCGGGGGCGACGCGATGAAGACCTCGAATGCGATCCTGAGTTCGCTGGTGGTGATGAGCGCGAGCCTGATGCTGCCGGCGCTGGGCGCGGACGCGCCCGCGATGGTCGCGCGCGATTCGGCCGTGCGCGTCTGGACCGATCAGATCGGCTACCGCACAACGGGACCGAAGGTCCTGGTCGTCGCGGGCAACGCGGCGATCCCCAGCGACATGCTCTTCGAACTCTGCGACGCGCAGACCCACCAGCCGGTCTGGAGCAGCAAGGACCACGCGGGCAGCGTGAAGCCCTTCAAGGGCGGGCAGAAGGACGGCGAGTCCGGCGACTTTGTCGCGCATCTGGACCTGAGCGATTTCACGAAGCCGGGGCGCTACTACGTCGCGTACACGGCCGACGGGAAGAAGCTGCGCTCCTTCATGTTCAACATCGGCGACGACGTCTACCGCGAAGCCGGCCTCGCGGCGATGAAGTCCTTCTACTACCAGCGCACCGACTGCGACAAACCCGAGAAGTACGCCGGCGTCTGGAACCACGGGCCGGCCTTCCTGGGTCCCAACCAGGCGAAGGAGGCCAAGGTCTACAAGTGGACCGGCGCGCCGCACTACGAACCCGTCGGCAAGGAACCGCTGAACGACGAGACCTTCGACGTGCGGGGCGGCTGGTGGGACGCGGGCGACTTCAACAAGTACACCGGCAACACGGTGCGCTGCCACAACGACCTGCTGCTCGCGTACCTGCTGGTGGCCGGCGCGGCGAAGGACAACGAACTGAACATCCCCGAGTCCGGGAACAAGGCCCCGGACATGCTCGACGAGATCCGCTACTGCACCGAGTTCCTGATGCGCGTCTGCGACAAGGAAGGCGCGGCCTTCGGCAAGGTGCACGAACTGGGCGGCTGCCCGCCGGACGCGGTGAAGAACCCCGTGCAGCTTACCGAGGTCAGCGGAGCCTCGACGATGGCGCGCGCGGCCGCGCTGGCCATGGCGGCGGTGGTCTGGAAGGAATCGAAGTTCGACGACGCCTTCGCCAAGAAGTGCGAGGAAGAATCGCGGCGCTCGTGGGACCTGCTGCTGAAGAAGCCCTTCCCCTGGAAGCCCGATCCCAAGAACCCGAAGAAGGAGGCCTACAGCGGCTACTGGTTCGCGCTGGAGTACGACCAGATGCGCGCGCTCACGGCGGCCTGCTACTTCCGCCTGACGGGCGAGAGCGGCTACGACCAGATCGTGAAGGAGTTCTGGGCCACGGTCAAACCCGGCCAGCCGGGCGAGATGGGCGACCTCTACCCGCTCATCTGGATGTACGCCTTCGCGCCCAAGGCCGACGCCGGCGTGGCCGACGCGATGAAGAAGCTGATCCTCACGCAGGCCGACCAGATGGTCGCCTGGACCGGCGCCAACAAGAGTTACCGCATGGGCATCCGCGGGTTCTGGTGGGGCAGCAACGCGCTGATCGGGCGCACCGGCGCGATGGGCGTGCTGGCCGCCGAACTGGCCGCCGATCCCGCCGCGAAGAAGAAGTACCTCGAGGCCGCCGAGGAGTACGTCCACTACCTGTACGGGCGCAACGCGCTGGGCAAGTGCTGGCTGACGAACCTGAAATCCATCGGCGCCGAGAACTCGATCATGGTCATGTTCCACTCGTGGGTCGGCGCGGACGGCAAGCCGGCCTCGGCGAAGTACATCGGCGAAGGCGAAGGCAAGGTCGGGCCCTTTCCCGGCATGGTGGTCGGCGGGCCCAACGGCGGCATGAAGGTGTACGTCGAAGGCCTGCACTGGACCAAGAAGCCGTGGGAGTACAACGAGCCGGACATCACGTACCAGTCGCCCTGCGTGCAGTTGCTCGCGTACTTCGCCTACAAGGGCAAGGACCTGAAGTAACGCCTACGGGGCCTTCTCGCCGCCTTCCCCCTGCCCGCCCTGCGCGCCGCGCGGCGCCTTCTCTCTCAGCCGGCCGCCGGGCAGCGCGGGGGCGCCTTCGGGCGGCGTGCCGGGGTCGAGCAGCTTCATCGTCACCTTAAAGTTCATCGAGCCGTCGTACTCGTCGCCCTTGCGCAGGCGCAGCAGGCCCTTCTTGCGCACCAGCGAGGTCGGGCCTTCCATGTGAAAGCTCGCCGGCGCGTCGATGGCCAGCGGCACGAGCACCTCGCCGTGCAGGTCCACCGAGGCGTCTCCGACGAAGAAGATCCCCTTCCCCGCCTTCAGCACCACGCCCACGGCCAGGCAGGGCACGCCGTTCTCCTCGCGCGGGCCCTGCATCTCCAGCGCGAACTCCTCGACCTCGATGCCGTGCTCTTCCAGCTTCTGCGTCACGGCTTCCTCGACGCGTTCCTTCACGGTGCCTTCGCCGGCCAGATCCACGCCCTGGCGTTCCTTCTCCTTGAGCTTCTTGCGCATCTTGAACTGGCGCTTGAACTGGTCTTCGACGAACTCGCGTTCCTCGCCGGGCGGCTTCTCGCCCTGCTCGGTCATAACCTTGACCTTCTCCTTCTCGGGGTTGAGTTCGACGATGTAGGCCTTGCCCGCCACCGAGGGGAACGGATCGAGTTCCTTTTCGCGCCGGCCGATGGAGACTTTCCCGGACCTCTGCATCGTGCCGTAGACGACGCGCACCTTGGTCGCCTCGCCGTCCTTCACTTCCAGGTTCGTGACGGTCTTCTCGGTCTTGACGACCACCGCCATGCCGCTGTTCTTGTCCACCTGGAGAAAGAGGTCGGTCGCGAGCGTGTACGAAAGGCCCTCGCGCGCGGGCAGCTTGCGCCCGCCTTCCTTCTCTTCCGCGCGCGCCGCCGCGCAGGCCAGCAGAAGCGCCGCCGCCATCCACCGTTGCCGATTCATGTCCATTCCTCGCCGCGTTCCCGGGATCGACCCGGGCCCAAAGGATACGCGCTAGAAAAGCGCGTGCCAGCGCCTCCCCGGCGCGGCCATGCGCGCGCGTGCCGAAAAAACCCGCATCCGCGTCCGGCGCGAACGCTTCGCCCGCCGGAATTTCCTACGCGCCGGGCCCGGAACGGTGCGGCGCAAGGGCCGCTTCGAGAAAGGCCGCGACGTGCGGCGCGTGGGTGATGGTGAGCATGTGGCCGGCGCCGTCGAGGAGTTCCAGGCGGTCGCGCCCGGCCGTGAAGCGCGCGGGGTCGGGCACGCGGATCACGCGGTCCCGGCGCCCGTGGAGCGCGTACAGCGGGCAGGGCAGGTCCGCCACGCCCTGCCAGCGGCGGATCATGCGCACGCCGCGCCGCAGCAGCGCCGTGGAGCACGCCTGTTCCATGGCAAGCACGTGGTCCATGTCGGCGCGCGAGATCGGCCCCAGCACCCAGCGCATCGGCGGGCCGCCGCGCGGCGCGCCGGCGATGGCCCGGTCGGGCAGGATTCGGCTGAGGGATTCGAGCAGCCACAGGTAGCCGGGCACGCGCCGCGGCGTCAGGGCGCTGCCGAGCTGCACGACGCAGGCGGCGCCGTTGCGGCGGGCGATCTCCGCGGCCACCATCCCGCCCATCGAGGCCCCGCCGACGCAGTCGCCGGCGCGCAGGCCCTGCATGGCGGCCATGCGCGCGGCGTACGCGCCCAGGTCCTCGTCCGGTTCGGGATCGGCGAGCGGCAGCGTGACAAGGTCCCAGCCGGGAACGGCCAGGCGCTCGAACATGCGCCGGTTGCCCCCGACTCCGGGAAAGAGATACAGGCGCGGCACGCGCGCCTCTTACGGCTGGGTGTAGGTGGCCGCGCGCGTCATCTTCATGGCGCCGCCGCCGCCCATGTCGATGGTGATCTCGCCCTTCTTCATGGCGCCGCCGATCACGATCGGCCCGCCGATCTTCATCGAGACCGGCCAGCAGGTCTTGGGGTCCACCGCGATGGGCCCGGTGATCTCCATGTTCATCTTCAGGCCGCCCTCGTCGACCTTGGAGATCAGGAGCTTGGACTCGAAGACCGCGGCCTCGCCCGCTTCGAACTTTTCAAGGCCCTTGAAGACCAGCGAGCACTCGTCCAGCTTCATGCCTTCCTCGCCGGACATGTCGAAGAGCGTGCGCGCGTCCTCTTCGCTGATCTTCAGCTTCTCGCCGGCCTTCAGCGCCTTGCCGTTGAGGAACTTCGCGAAGCTGTCGCTCTTGCCGAAGCGCTTGAACTCCTTGTCGAGAAACGCCTTCTCCGCCTCGGACAGGTCCCCGCCCTTCTCGGCGGCCACCGAGACCTTGCCGTCCTTGCGTTCGACGACGTAGGCCTTGTTCAGTTCCGGGGCGGGCGCGCCGGCGGGAGCGCCGTCGTCGGCCTTGTACTCCTCGAACTCGACGCGAACCTTGCTCGGTTCGTTCTCGGTCAGTTCCAGCACCGTGGACTTGAACTTCTTGTGTTCCTTCTGCGCCATCGTCTGGGAGTTCACGACCTTCCCGCCCACCGACGCGTCGATCTTCATGTCCAGGCTCAGGTCGGCGACCTCCGTGCGGGTCGCGCCGGCCTTGGGCACTTCCACGTTGAAGGTGAACGTATCTTCCGCCCGCAGGCCGAGGCCCGCGAACAGGACCAGTGCGGTCACATAAGCACAGAGGGTGCGCATGCGCGTCTCCTAAGGATGGATTCCGTTAAAGAACGGCGGGAGCATACCAGAGGCCCGCGCGGGCTGCTACGGCTTGGTGTACGAAGCGGTCCGCGCCGTCCGGGACTCGCCGCCGCCCGACATCCGCACGGTGGCCTCCGGGTTGACGATCGAACCTCCGACGACGATGGGGCCCCCGATCTTCATCGAAACCGTCCAGCAGGTCTTGGGATCGACGGCAATGGGCCCGGTAAGCTGCGTGGTCATCTTCGAGCCCATCCCGCTGGTCTTCGCGATCAGCACCTTGGTGTCGAAAACCGCGACCTGCCCCGCGGCGGCCTTCTCCAGGCCCTTGAAGGTGAGCGTGCATTCCTCCAGCTTCACGCCGGGGGCCTGCTCGACATCAAAGAGCAGGCGGGCGTCCTCGTCGGGGAGCTTGACCTTGTCGCCGGGCTTCAGGGTCTTGCCGTCGAGCGCCTTGGCGAGCGGATCGGGCTTGCCGAACTTCCCGAACTCCTTGAAGAGGAAGGCGCCTTCGAGCGGCGTGAGTTCGTTGCCCTTCTCGTCCACGCCGGAGAGCCGGCCTTCGATCAGTTCGACGAGGTAGGCCTTGTTCAGCACCGGCGCGGGCGAGCCCTGCGGATCGTCGCTGCGGTACTCTTCGTAGACGATGCGCACGCGGGTCGGTTCCTTGCCCGTCAGTTCCAGGACCGTCGTCTTGGTCTTCTTGTGTTCGGTCCGCGCGACCTTCTGCGAATTCACCAGCCGCCCGGCGGCGGAGGTATCGATCTTCATGTTCAGGCTGGTGTCGGAAGTCTCCGCGCGCACCAGGCCGGCCGCGGGAACCTCGGCGGTGAAGGCGGTCTCCGCCGCGGCAAGCCCCGGCGCGCACGCCAGCGCCAGCACCGTCAGAACCGTTCGCAACGCAGGCATGGGAGACCTCCTTGTTCGAGAAGCGCGAACCGCGTTTTTGTGGAAGGCGCCGGAGCTTACCACCGGCGCGGGGCCGCGCGAAAGGGTTCCCGCGCGCGAAAATAAAAAACCCCGGAGACGGGCTCCGGGGCGTGTACGTTTTTCCGCCAACTGTCGCTATTTCTTGCCATTCGCGGCCAGGAATTCGTCCATGTGCCTGGCCAGCGCGGCGCAGCCTTCAACCGGCATCGCGTTGTAGGTGCTCGCGCGAATCCCGCCGACGGTGCGGTAGCCCTTCAGCGAGACCATGCCCTTCTTGTCGGCCTCCTTGATGAACTTCTCGGTCAGTTCCTCGCTGGGCAGGCGGAAGGTGATGTTCATGCGGCTGCGGTTGGGCGTGTCGGTGACGGTGCCCTGGTAGAAGTCCGGCGCGCGGTCGATGGCGTCGTAGATCAGCGCGGCCTTCTCCTCGTTGCGCGCCTCGATCGCCGCGATGCCGCCCTGCTTTTCGAGCCAGCGGAAGGTCTCGAGCAGGATGTAAATCCCGAACGTCGGCGGCGTGTTGATGCGCGAGTCCTGCTCCGCGAGCACCTGATAGTTGAACAGCTTCGGGACGCTTTTGGGAATGCGCGCGTACAGGTCCTTGCGCACGATGCTCATGCAGACACCCGACGGGCCCAGGTTCTTCTGCGCGCCGCCGTAGATCAGCGCGAACTTGCTCACGTCCACCACCCGCGCCATGAACTCGCTGCTCATGTCCGCGAAGAGGCACGGGTGCTCGGGCAGGGTGCTCCAGCGCGTGCCGTAGATCGTGTTGTTGGTGCAGACATGCAGGTAGCTCGCGTTCGCCGCCGGCGTCCAGCCGGTGGGAATGCGATCGAAGGCCGTGCCTTCGCTGCTGGCGAGCACGTTCACCGTGCCGTAGGCCTTGGCGGCCTCGGCGGCCTTCTTGGCCCATTCGCCGGTGACGACGTAGTCGGCCGAGCCCTGCAGGAAGTTCCAGGGAATCGTCAGAAAGAGCTGCGAGGCGCCGCCCTGCGAGAAGACGATGTCGTAGCCGTCGGGGATCGACATCAGCGCTTTCGCGCGCGCCTTCACCTCGTCCATCACCGCGTCGAAATCCTTGCTGCGGTGG
Organism: Planctomycetota bacterium; assembly: GCA_026184295.1. Taxonomy (GTDB): domain Bacteria; phylum Planctomycetota; class SZUA-567; order H5-PLA8; family H5-PLA8; genus JACQFI01. Next base: position 98,148 of record JAHCJK010000002.1, on the reverse strand, counting down.
CTGACCTCGGCGATGCCGTAGCCCTTGCCTTTGTAATCGACCAGCGCGGCCGCCGACGCTTCGAGCACTTCCGTCGGAAGCATGGCCGGCCCGGCGCTGAAATTGTAGACTCGTTTGCCCATCGCTGCGTGCGCTCCTCTTTCCAAGGCCCGCCTCGCATCGTAGGGCTCGCGCGCAAAAAGAAAAGGCCCGGCGGACGCCGGGCCTCTTCGCGCGCAAAGCTTTTCCGCTCAGAACTCCTCGTTGCGCCCCGCGTCCTCCGTCAGGAACATCTCGAAGTGGTCAAGCTGCATGCGGACTAGGCGGTGCCGTTCGTCGGTCCAGTACGCGGTCGGCCGCGCGCGCGGGTTCGTGTACTCGTACTTCCAGACCTTCACGTCCTTGCCGTTCACGGTCAGGTTCTCTTCGCCCACGCAGCGGACCTTTCCGCCCGGCTTCACCTGCGTGCCGCCTTCCAGCGCGTCGAAGGCGACCTCGCACCCGGCCTCGTGCGGCAGCGCTTCGAGCACGCGGTAGAGCGCCGTCGTGACCACGACCAGCGGCGTCTTGCCGTCGCGCGCGACCTCGATCTTCCGGCCGCGAAACTCGCCGGCGATCTTGTCCGCGCCGATGGTCAGATCCTGCGGCGAGACCTCCTCGTCGTCGGCCGCCTGCCCGCTGTCCATGGTGACGATGTGGCGCAGGGGCTCGAAGAGCCGCCCGGGCACGCAGCGCGTCTCGAACTGCACGCTGACCTTGTCGCGCCCGGCGTCCAGGGTCATCGTGTCGGCGAAGACGATCACCTCCTTGCCCTGGTCCTTGGCCAGCGCCGAAGTCATCGTCCAGCGCCCCACGGCCTTGCCGCGCGCGCGCATCTCGTACACGCGTTTGCCGAAGGTCTTGCCGATGCCCGCGACGCGCGCGTCCCAGTCGGCCTCGCGCGCAGTCGGTGCCCCGCCGGCCGCGGGCGCTGCTTCGCCTCCGGCAAACGGGCCGTGCTCGTCACCGAGCGCCAGCGCCAGTTGCAGGTTCTCCACCGGGTACTTGGTCAGCGCGAAGATCGTGCGCGGGCGCCGTTCGTCGAGCGTGACGGCTTCGCCGGGAACCTCGATCTTCGTCCCATTCACCTGCACCGAAAACGTTCCGTTGGCCGCGGCCTGCCGGCTGGAGACCAGGATCGAACGACCGCCGCGTGCTTCCTGGACCAGGCTCAGGTAGATGTTCGCCGGCTTTTCCTCGAGCTTGACCCACGGGCCCTGGCCGGTCACGGCCGGAATGTTCTTCGCCTTCAGCATCTGTTCGATCCACGCGTCCGAACGTTCCTTGGCGGCTTCCGCCTTGGTGGAAGTGTCCACGAGGCGCGCCCAGACAAACGTGGCCGCGCCGGGTTTGGCTGCGGGGCCGGCGGCGGGCGCCGCAGAAGCCGCGGGGGTCGCCGGCGGCACGGGCCGTTCTTCCGCGCCCGCGCCCGAGACGGCCAGCGGCACGCCGATCCCCAGGGCAAGCGCCACGCACGCCGCCGCCGCCACTACTTTGATCTTGAACCAGAGCATCGTTCGCATCATCGCCTCCACGAGTACCATCGAGCCTGCCGATGCGCCTGCCGTTCCAAGGCAGGCCGCGTGGATGGAAGCCGCGAGATGCTCCGGAGCCTCCTCGAAGGCGCGTCCGGCGAGCAACACGCCGAGCGCGCCGGCCGAATGCGTGACGCCGCGCCGCGCCAGGGCTTCGCGCAGGCGGTCGAGCCCCCGCGAGACCCGGGCGGAGAGCGTTCCGGCGGGCACGTTCAGTTCGCGCGCGGCGTCTTCGAGGCTGCGGCCTTCGAGAAAGCGCAGCACGATCGCGTCGCGCTGAGCGGCGGGCAGCGCCGAAAGCGCGCGGTCCAGTTCGCCGCGCAGGGCCTCCCAGGCGGCCGACTCGGCGGCTTCGGTCGCGGCATCGCTCGCGGGGTCACGCATGACGACGGCCTCCCGTTCGTGGCGGGCCCGGATCGCGCGTCCGCGCTTGGCTTCGCGGGCGGCGAAGACGGCCGTCTTGTACAGCCACCCGGCCAGCACCACGCCCGGCCCCAGGCCGCGCGCCTTGCGCGCCAGGAGCAGGAAGACCGCCTGCGCGGCGTCTTCGGCGCCGTGGCGGTCGCCCAGGACACGCAGGCAGGCCGCGAAGACCATGCCCGCGTGCCGGTCCACGAGCGCGCGAAAGGCCTCGCCGTCGCCTTGGGTCGCAAAGCGTTCGAGCAGGGCCGCGTCGCTGTGGGCGGGCTGGGTGCGTTCCGGGAAATGCTGCACGGCGGTCATCCTAACGGCCTCCATCCACAGGTACATGGCACGCGGAGGCCCCGCTCTGCATCAAAATGGAAAAATACGCGCGAAGCCCGTAAGGCTTCAGCGTGAAAGCGCTTGCGCCCGGCTCAAAACTCTTCGTTGACGGGGTCGGCGGTCTTGGACGGCGGGGGCTGCGGGGCCTCGCCTTTCACCACGATCGTCACCGTGCCGCTGACCAGCGGGTGGCGGTAGACGGCCGCGCCCTTCTCCTTTTGCAGTTGGTCGGCGGCGGCGGGGATCGAGGGATCGCCTTGGAAGCCGACGGTGAGCTTGTACGTGCCGGGGCGGCTGTAGTCGGGCCAGTCGTCGGGCTGGTTCGGCACGCGGCGCGGCCATTCGATGCTGCGTTCGTAGGACATCGTCCCGTTCGCTCCGATCTGCTTCACGTCGTCGGGCGTGGCGGGGCGGTTCCGGCCCGCGGCGACGTACGTGCCGCGCCAGCCGTCCTTGGAGATCGCGATCGCGGGTTTTACGTCGAGGTACTGCACGGGCGTGTCGAGATGGTTGACGATCTCCCACGCGACGTTCAGGTTCGCGCCGGGTTCCACTTCCACGCGGTCCACGTGGACGACGATCTGCAGTCCGCCGAGCACTTCGCCGGCGGCGGTCCGCGGGTCGGCCGGCGGCTTGGGCTGGGGTTCGGGCCTGGGCGTTTCGATGGGCTTGGGCTTGGCTGGCGCGGGCGTGCTTTCGCGCGGCACGGGGGCCGGCAGAGGCGTGGCCTTTTCGGGTCGGTCCGGAACGACGGTCACCTGCGGCGCGGACGAAGTCTGCGCGGGCGAGCCCGCCGCGGGCGCGAACGCAAAGCCGACACCCACGGCCAGCAGAAACGCGGCCAGGCCGAGCGCGACGATTCCCATGGACCTGGACACCGGCATGCCGCCCCCTGCCTTGCGATACGCTTTGGACGCCGCCGGGCGGGCGCGGTTTCGGGTTTTCCGGCACTCGCCAACTCCCGGCGCGAGTGGAACTTGACGCCTGCCCCGCAGCCACGATGCTCGGCCCTTGGCCCCGGAAATGCAACCATGAACGGTCCGCGCAAGAAAATCCTGCTCTGCCTGCCCGTGGACGAAAAGACCCTCGCCGCCTGGCGCGCGCGCTTTCCGTCCTTCGAATGGGCCGTGGCCCCGAAGGGCCGCATGGAAGCGCCGCACACCGACGCCGAGATCGTCGTCGGCCCGCCCAAGCTGGATTTGATCGCGGGGGCCACGAACGTCGCGTGGGTGCAATCGACCTCCGCCGGGGCCGAAAAGATCGCGCGGTCGGACGCGTTCCACCGCGGCGCCTTTAGGCTCACCACCGCCGCGGGCGCGCACGACAGTTGCGTCGAACACGCCTTCGCGCTGCTCCTGGCGCTTACGCGGCAGGTCGGGATGTACGCGCGCTACGAAGGCCAGGGCGGCACGAGCGACGCTTCCGCCGAGCCCGGCCCGCGCCCGTACGACCACGGCATCTGGGAAGCGCGCAAGAAGGCCCGCGCTCCGCGGGTCCTATGCGGGCAGACCATGGGCATTCTGGGCCTGGGCGCGATCGGCCGGCGCATCGCCGCCATCGCGCGCGCGATCGGCATGCGCACGGTCGGCGTCAGCTACCGCGGGCGGCCGGTGGCCGAGACCGACGAGACCCACGCCATCGGCGCGCTGGACGAACTCCTGCCGCGCTTCGACGTGCTGGTGATGGTGCTGCCGTCCTCGCCCGAGACCGACGGACTGATGAACGCCGCGCGCCTGGCGCTGCTTCCGCGCCACGCGCTGCTGGTCAACGTCGGGCGCGGGAACTCGGTGAACGAGGCCGCGCTGGCCGCGGCGCTGCGCGAGGGCCGCCTGGCCGGCGCGGGGCTGGACGTCCTCGACCCCGAACCGCCCGGCGAAGACTGCCCGTTCTACGCGCTGCCGAACGTCGTGATGACCCCGCACATCGGGGGCAACCGCCCGGACTACGACGAGCGCGTGCTCGAGGTCTTCCTCGACAACCTGGCGCGGTACGAGAAGGGCGAGCCCCTGTGCAACGAGGTCGAACGCGGCCGGTCGTACTGAACCGTTGTTGTCTCAACCAACAACCGCCCCGGGCCGCTCGCTGAGCGAACGCTTGCCGGCCGCCGGCCCAGCGGCGGCTTTCGTCACATAACCTATTCGAATCGAACGAATTGTATCATTATCGTCAAGCCGCCCGCCGCTGGCACGGGGTCTGCCTTCCTCTTTCATGTGATGCATATAAAGGAGGCCTGACCGTGAAGACGAACCTGACCGAATCCCAGCGCCGCGAACGGTCCCGCACCCGCCTGCTCTGCCTGATCGTGGGCTGCTTCATGATCTGCGCGGGCACCCTTGCGCTGGGCGGCTACCAGCTCGCGCAGGAACACTATCGCCGCGAAGACTACCTGACCGCCAAGGCCCGCGAACTCGGCTTCGACCCCGCGCGCATCCAGGCGTACGTCCGCAAGGAAGTCGCCGCCGAGGCTTACCCGGGCATGCTTCGCGGCGCGCTGGGAACGCTCTGGTCCGGCGCGGGCAACGACCTCGACCGCGCGCTGCTGCTTCAAGCCCTGCTCGAACGCAGCGGCGTCCCGGCGCGGCTCGTGCGCGGCCGGACCTGGGGCGTGGAGACCGGCTCGGAAGGCGACTACCGCTACGCCGGCCCGGCCCTCGAGGCCGACCCCGGCGAGGTGCCCGCGGCGAACCTCGCCGCCGAAGCCCACCGCGTCGAAGGCCTGCTGCGCACCGTCCCCGCCAGCGGCCCGGCCGTCGAAGAAGCCTTCGCGTTCGACGCGGCCGAGGCCGTCGGGCAGGACCTGGCGCTCGTCTACCGCGCCGAAGGCACGCGCGTCTTCGCCACGCTGCGGGGCGCGGGCGTGCTGCTGGAATCCGCGGCCGACGCCCGCACGGCCCAGCGCCAGGAAGTCGTCTTCCGCTTCCGCGCGCCGGACGGCGAAGTGACCGAACGCGTCCGCGAACTCTTCGACGCGCACTACCGCGATTTCCCTTCCTTCTTCCATCCCGACAACCGCTACACCTTCACTCTCAGCGCGGGCTGGATTCCGGAATCGGTCTTCGAACGCGAGCAGGAACGCGCGCGCGAAGAGATGCCCGGCGACGCCGGCCTGGCCCACACGATCGCCTACGCCTTCCTCTCGCGCTCCGACGCCCACGCGCGCGAACTGAAGGAACGCCTCCAGGCCGAGGCCTGGTTTTCCGCGCCGCGCCTGACCGTCGTCGCCGCCGAATACCACCAGCGCGACGGCAAGCGCACGCGCTCGGTGAGCATCGACTTGCGCAAGAACGACCTGCGCGCGAACGGCTCCGACGAGATCCGCGTGGCCTTCGGCTCGGCGCGTTCGCTCTTCGACGCCTCCCTGGAATCCGCGGTGCTCGCGCAGTTCACCGGCGCGAACGCGGTCTCCTCTATGGACCTGCTCGCCCAGGCCATGCAGCGCCGCAACGCCACGCTGGCCGAACGCCAGAGCCTCCTCCAGCGCTCGCTCGCGCGGCTTTTCAAGGAAGCGCGCGAGGGCGCGACGCTGCGCCTGGCGCCGGAAGGCCGGCCGGACTTTTCCGTCACGTTTACGCGCGAGGCCCAGGGGCTGCGCGCCGAGGCCTCCGCGGCCGTGCGCCAGGGCCTGGACGGCCTGGAAGGCAACGGCTGGATCCTGGCGCGCCCGTCCTTCGGCGAAGGCGAGATCGAGACGGCCGCACGGGAGACCGAGGTCGCCCTGGCGCTCTCCGCGCGCCTGCCGATGCAGTACGAACCGGTCTACGAGTACACCGAAGTGCCCGGCGAACGCTGGTACGAGAACGCGCGCATCTTCTCCTTCAGCGGCGATCGGCTGAATTTCGAGATCCAGAATCTTTCGGTGCGCCCGGACCGCGTCGTCGAGAGCGTCGATTACTACGACGACATCAAGAACGAGTGGCTCGCGTATCCGCGCCGCGCCACGCGCAAGACCTCCGCCGAGGATATGGACCACGCCCGCGCGTTCACCTACTGGTACATGAACCGCAAGGGGACGACCATCGACATGCTCAGCCGCGACGCCTTCCGCGAGATCAAGGAAAAGGGCTCGACGGTGCTGCGCTACGTCTACAACGACGGCAAGGAGTCCGAACCCGTCCGCCTCTTCGCGAGCAAACGCCAGGAGCGCGAGATCGTGATCAACAACACGCCGCGCAAGATCGGCGTCGTGTACCTGTACGGCCACTACGACCGGACGATCAAGCCGGGCATGAGCGAAGCGGAGATTCGCAAGCTGGGCCTGATCCTCGATCCGTCCGGCGCGCCGATCAACGCCCTCACACTGCTCGACGATCCGGAATTCCCCATGGTCGCGAACTTCTCGCGCGTGCAGTCGGCCATCCCCGGGCGCGTGACCGACGCGGCCACCGGCCGCGGCATCGCGGACGCGACCGTCACCATCGTGGGCCCCTACGCGAAGGCGCTCTCCTGGGCCGACGGGCGCTTCTCGATCCCGGTCATCAAGGAACCCTTCAAGGAGTTCCAGGTGCAGGTGACCGCGCCGGGGTACAGGTCCATCCGCACGCTCATCGACTTCCGCAAGGCTGACGCCTTCCCGCTCAACCTGAAGCTGGAAGCCGAACCGCGCGCGCCCAAGGAAGCCTTCGTGCGCGTCGATCCCGCCAGCGCCGCGTCGGTGCTGCCGGGCCTGAAGCTGAGCCCGCGCTCGAAGGACCTGATCGCCGAAGCGCTGCGCGCCAACGACGACCTGACGGTGATGGTCCCGACCTTCGAAGTAAGCGGCACCTACGGGCCGATGGAAGCCTGGTACGAGATCGACACGAAGACCGGCGACTGCTACGGGCGGCTCGACGACGGCCTGTACGGCGCGACCGACCGGCCCTACTGGGCGCAGCACGCGGCGGTCTCGTACTTCTCCGGGCGCATCGCCTCGTGGTACCTCTTCGCCGCCGGGGCGCTGGACGGCGTGGCCCAGAACATCGACCACCCCGAGATGACCCTGGCCGACCTGCACAAGCACGCCAGCCGCACCGCCCGCGAGATGGCCAAGATTTACGACGGTTTCTGGTTCGGCCTGATGGCCGGCCGCGTCGCCAACATGAAGGCCTTCAAAAAGGGCCTGACCGACGGCCTGGCCTGGGCCGACGACTACTACGCGAAGGCCTGGGGGGTGCGGTGAACGGCGGGGGACAGGAACTAGGATTCAGGAATTAAAATCCAAAATCGAAAATGAAAAAGGGCAGGCATTTCGCCTGTCCCTTTCCTGCGGCTGAGGACTGCCTCTGCGCTCCAGCCTGCTTTACGCGTTTACCGCTTCCTTCACGCGCAGCGATTCTTCCACCTCTTCGGGCGTGGGTTTGCGGCCTTCGACGCGCAGGACCTTGTCGCCGGCGAAGCCGTCCTTCACCGGGCGCTTGTTGGGGTCGTAATCGACGATGAACGCGCGGCGGCCCTTCTCGGACGCGTTCGGGCCCGAGTAGTGGAACGTGAGCACGTGGAAGCAGAGGATCGAGCCGGCCTTCATCGGCGCGACCTTGACCATCTCCATCGGCAGGTTCTTCGGGTCCACCTGCAGTTCTTCCTTCAGGTGTTTCACCAGGCCCCACTTGTGGCTGCCGGGAATCAACTGCATGCAGCCGTTCTCGGGCGTGGCGTCGTCGAGCGCCAGCCAGCAGGTGACCTGTTCGGGGCGCAGGCTGGCCCAGTACGCGTAGTCCTGGTGCCAGGGCTTGATCCCGCCGTGCTTCGCGGGCTTGAACATGATCTTGCTCGAATGGTAGTAGATCGACGGCCCGATCAGGTCCTCGACCAGGTCCAGCATCTTGTCGCTTTCGGCGAAATCGCGGAAGGCCGGGCTGTACTTGGTGATCTCCTGAATCTTGCGCAGCACGCCGGCGATCGCTTCGCCGCTGAAGGGCGTCGCGTAGCCGTTCGCGTCCTTCACCTTCTCGAGGTTGAAGCCTTCGTGGTCCTTGGTCAGGCTGCGGGCCTTCTCCTCGACCAGGGTTTCGAGCGCCGTCTTGAGCACGCCGAGCTGTTCCGCGTTCAGGAAGTTCTCGAGGATGATGTAGCCGTGTTCGTTGTAGAAATCTTTCTGTTCCTGAGTCAGCACCTTCATGGACGGGCTCCTTTTGGGCGGGTGGACGCGTGCGACCGGCTGTTTTTCCCTCGTACGACGGTGCTATTTGTACCCCGCGCCTGTGCATTTAGCTATGGACGGGACGCTCATCTGCTTGTACTTTTCGAAACCATGCCTGCCCGCCACAGCCGCAAGGGCCTCCCCGCCACGACGCCCAGGGGCGAACTGGCCGTCCACCGCGACCCCAAAGGCTTCGATCCCTTCGCGAACCTGCCGCAGGGCGACCCCGCGCGCCTGGCGCAGTGGCTGGAAGCCGTGCGCGTCCACGCGATCTCCTCCGTCGAATGGCAATGCTCCGAACGCTGGGAACTCGGCCCGCGCGTGCTGAACGACAGCATGTGGTTCTGGTTCGCGAGCGGCAGCGGCGCCGGGCGCGTCGGGCCCGAGGGCGAGTCGGAATACTTTCGCATCCGGCCGGGCGACCTGATGCTGATCCCGCAGGGCGCGGAGCACCACGTCAGGCAGGACAAGGGCTCCGCGATGCACCTGATCACGGCGCACTTCCACGCGCAGGTCTTCGAAGGCATCAACCTGCTCGACCTGATGGGCTTTCCGCCGCACGCGCCGGGCGGCAAGGACACGCCGTACGAGGCGGCCTCGCGGCGGCTGGCGCGCGAGTACGCGCTCAAGGCTCCCGGCTGGCGCGCGGCGATGGCCGCCGAGATCCAGCTTGTGCTGCACTACATCGCGCGGCATCACGGCGACCGCTTCCGCATGCCCGGCGCGGGGCGCGTGCACGCGGAACTTCCGCGGCTGCTGCCGGCGCTGGAGTACATCGACCGCAACCTGCCCAACGCGGCGCTATCGGTCGGCGAACTGGCGAAGCAGCTCTTCGTGAGTGAAGTTCAGTTTCGCAAGCTCTTCCGGCGGGTGACGGGCATGAGCCCCGTGCGGTTCGTGCAGCGGCGCCGGGTCGAAAGCGCCTGCCGCATGCTGCGCGGGAGCGAGATGAGCCTGCGCGAGATCGCGGAGGTCTGCGGCTTCGCGGACGTGCCGTTCTTCAGCCGGGTCTTCAAGCAGTGGACGCGCACGACGCCCGCGCAGTACCGCGACGCCGCGGCGGTGTGAAGCTTACGCCTGCACGTCGATCTGCGCCTTCTGCAGCTTGCCGCTGTAATCGACGTAGACGCTCTTCCATTCGCTGAAGATGTCCAGCGCGCTCCGGCCGGCTTCGCGGTGGCCGTTGCCGGTGTTCTTCACGCCGCCGAAGGGCAGGTGCACTTCCGCGCCGATGGTCGGGCCGTTGACGTACGTGATGCCGGCCTCGATGTCGCGGATCGCGCGGAACGCCCCGTTGACGTCGCGCGTGTAGATGCTGCTCGAAAGCCCGTACTTCGTCCCGTTCAGCACGGCAATCGCTTCGTCCAGCGAACCGATCTCGATCACCGAGGTCACGGGCCCGAAGATTTCCTCCTGGGCGATGCGCATCTCCGGGGTCACGCCGTCGAAGATCGTGGGCTGAAAGAAGTAGCCGTGCGCGAGCCCCGGGCCGGTGGCGCGCTTGCCGCCGCAGCGCAGCGTCGCGCCGTCCTTGCGCGCGACGTCCATGTAGACGCTCACGCGGTCGAGCTGCGCCTGGTTGACCAGCGGGCCCACCTGGTTGCGTTCGTCGAGCGGGTCGCCGACGCGCAGCGCCTTGGCGGCCTTGACGAGCTTCGCCACGAAGGTCTTGTGAATCTTCTTATGCAGCAGCAGGCGGCTGGTGGCGGTGCAGCGCTGCCCCGCGGTGCCGAAGGCGCCCCACAGCGCGCCCTCCAGCGCCAGGTCCAGGTCGGCGTCGTCCATCACGATCTGCGCGTTCTTGCCGCCCATCTCGAGCGAGCAGCGCTTGAGGGACTTGCCGCAGGCTTCGGCGATGGCGCTGCCGGTGTAGCTGCTGCCGGTAAAGCTGATCAGCGCCACGTCCGGGTGGTTCACCAGCGCGGCGCCGGCCTCTTCGCCGATGCCCTGCACCAGATTCACGACGCCCGCGGGGATGCCCGCGTCGGCCAGCGCCTTCACGAAGGCCGCGCCGCAGGCGGGCGTGTCTTCGGCGGGCTTGAGCACCACCGTGTTGCCGCAGAGCAGCGCGGGAAAGATCTTCCAGCTCGGGATCGCGACGGGGAAGTTCCAGGGCGTGATCATGCCGCAGACGCCGATGGGCGTGCGCACCGACATGGCGAACTTGTCCGGCAGCTCGCTGTGCGTCGTCTCGCCGAACCAGCGGCGGCCTTCGCCCGCGTAGTATTCGGCGCAGTCGATGGCTTCCTGCACGTCGCCGCGCGCTTCGGACAACGGCTTGCCCATCTCGCGCGTCATCAGGCGCGCCATGGCTTCCTTGCGGTCGCGCAGCACCTGGGCGCAGCGGCGGATCAGCGCGCCGCGCTGCGGCGGCGGGACCAGCCGCCAGGTCTTGAAGGCCTGCTTCGCGGCGTGCACCGCGGCCCGGACTTCGTTCAGGCGCGAATTGGGAAAAGAGCCGATCGGTTCGCGGATGTCGGCCGGATTGCGGCTTTCCAGCACCAGGCCGTCTTCGTCCGGAAGCCACTCGCCGCCGATGTAGTTCAGTCCCGGCGCCAGCACCTTCGCGCCGGCCGTCTTGCCTCGTGCCATGCCCGCCTCCCTTCGCCCCGTTAACGCGCGCCCCACATCAAAATGCGTTTGAAGGGATAAAAGTAAGGCGCGCGATCCTCAAGAACAGAAAAGAGCCGCGTGCGGTAGGCCTCGAGGAATTGCGCGTACAGCGCTTCCGGCAGGGCGCGCTTGAAGCGCGTGAGCGTCGTGCCTTTGACCCATTCGATCACGTCCGCGCGCGCTGGCAGCACGTGCCCGTAGACGCGCAGGAAGACGCGCTGTTCGCGGAAGCCGAGCCGGTGGAGCAGCTCCGCGTAGCGTTCGGGCGGCAGGACGTTCTCGTACGAGTCCGTGTGGCGCATGTACGGCTCGTAGGGCTCCTCCTTCGCCAGCCCGTAGGCGATGGACTGCGAAGGGTGCGTCTGGTTCGAGGGTACCTGCACGGCGAGCTGGCCGTCCGGCGCGAGATGCCCGGCGATGCGTTCGAGCAGGTCCTCGTGGCCGGGCAGCCAGTGCAGCGCGGCGTTGGTGAAGACCAGGTCGAGCGGCTGCGCGGGCGCGAAGGCGGCGATCTCGCCCTGTTCGAAGCGCAGGCCGTCCGCGGGGTACTTGGCGCATTCGGCGAGCATGCTCGGCGAACTGTCGAGCCCGAGGGTCTCGCGTGCCTGGAGCTTGCGGTGCAGTTCGCGGGTCAGTTCGCCGGTGCCGCAGCCGAGATCGGCGACGCGCATGCCGGGCCGGGGCTGGACGAGGCCGAGCAGGTCGAAGAAGGGCTGCGCGCGCTCCTTTTTATAGCGTTCGTACTGGTTGGGGTCCCAGGGGCTTTTAGGCGCGTCGCTCATGGGTGAATCTCCGGCGCGATTACCAGTCGAGCACGCGGCGCGCGATCTCGTACGCGGCGTTGGGCTTGCCCAGGCGCTTGGCGTTGGCCTTCAGGCGCGCCAGGCGTTCGGGGTTGCCGAGCAGGCTCTGGAGCTTGTGCGCGGTGAGGGCGAGGTTGTTGATCTTGATCGCGGCGCCGTGTTCGAGCAGGAAGTCGCTGTTGCGGCTCTCCTGTCCGGGAATCGGATTCACGATGCACATGGCCGCGCCGCGGGCCAGCACTTCGCTGGTGGTCAGGCCGCCGGGCTTGCTGACGACGACGTCGGCCGCGGCCATCAGTTCGTCCATCTTGTCGGTAAAGCCGAGCACCTTCGCGCGGTGGCGCGGCGGCACCGGCACCTTCTCGAGCTTCTTCTTCGCTTCCTCGTTCTTGCCCGCGACGAGCACGACCTCGAGCGGCGTCTCGACCGAGAGGATGCCCTTGTAGATCGTCTCGATCGGCCCGACGCCGAAGCCGCCCGCCGACTGGAGCACGATCGGCCGGTCGCCGCCGAGCCCCTGCGAGGCGATGCAGGCGGCGCGTTCCTTGGGTTTGCTGAAGAGCGGGTGGATCGGGATGCCGGTGACGGTGCAGTCCTTCGCCGGGATGCCCAGCGCCTGCAGGTACAGCGCGCCCTCGTCGGTGGCGGTGAAGTAGTGCTCGCAGGGCTGGTTGACCCAGAGCAGGTGCGTGTCGAAGTCGGTGGTGACGGTCAGGTGCGGCGCCTTGAACTTGTTCTTCTTCTTCAGCGACGCGATCAGTTCGGCGGGCAGGAAGTGCGTGTTGACCACGATGTCCCAGGGCTCTTCCTCGAGCAGGTCGAAGAATTTGCGCAGGTTGGCCTTCTGCACCAGCAGCTTGAAGCGCTTGCTGAACGGGTTCTCGCTCTTGCTGGGCCGGTCGAAGTAGTCGTACAGGTAGCCGAGCACGTGCGGGGCGCGCTCGACGAGGTCGAAGTAGCTCTTGGCGTAGACGCGGCGGAAGGCCGCGTTGGTGAGCGTGAGGATGTCGAGGTTCTTGACGACGGCGTTGGGCGCGAGGTCTTTCAGCGCCAGCTCCACGGCCTGCGCGGCGCGCATGTGCCCCGCGCCCACGGACGCCGAGAGCACCAGTATTCTGTTTTTGGTAGTCAAGGAGCGATCCCCGCCTGTTTCTGGATGGCCGCGACGTCCATTTTCCGGAGGTACGCGACGAGGTTCTGGAAGAAATCGTCGTGGAAGCCGAGGTCGTGTTCGGTCATCTCGCGGATCGCGTCCTCTTTCGCCCAGCCCTGCACGGCGATGCGGTAGAGCGCGCAGACGGTGCCCGTGCGGTCGGACCCGTGCCGGCAGTGAACGAAGACCGGCGCGCGGTCCTTGTCGGTGACGAGCTTGAGGAAGCGGACCATGTCCTCGTCTTCGGGATGGTACGGATTGAAGTAGATGTGGTCGTAGGCGAGGTCCTTGCCGCCGATCTCGTCGCGGTCGCTGGCCGTCAGGCGCAGGTTCACGACGGTCTTGATGCCGAGCTTCTTGAGTTCCGCCATGCCTTCCTCGGTCGGCTGCGCGCCCCGGTAAAGCCGGTCGGAGACCTTGTGGAGATTGCCCAGGCCCGGGCGTTCGAGCTTCTCGGCCCAGTCCTTTTCGGTCTTGGCATGCAGGGGCAGCGAAGGCGGCGCGGGAACGGGCGGGGTAGGCGCCGCGGTTTTCGGGTCCCCGGCGCGGGCATACCAGAGTCCCGCCGCGCCCAGCGCGAGGCCGACGACCAGAATCAGGACGAGGCGCGCCATACGGACCTCCGACCACCATAATACGGCTTGGGTCCCATACGCTTTCGGGGGAGAGCTTAGACACAAGGACGGGAAGCGCCAGAGGCTTTCGCGGGCGCATCTTCAACTGACAGCCCGGGCCGGCGCACTACAATTCCGGGATGAAAGCCATCTACAGCCTCCTGGCCAAGCAGTGGTTTCTGGTCCTGCTTTTGGCCATGGTGCTGCTCGGCGTCGTCTGGCCGCAGCCTGGGCTGGCGCTCTACAAGACCGTCGGGCACAAGCCGTTCATCTTTCTGCTGCTGCTCCTGCCGGGCATCCTGCTCAACGCCTCCGAACTCGTCCGCGGGCTCGGTTCGTACAAGGCGCTGCTGCTCAGCCTGGCGGGCACCTACGTCATCCTCCCCGCGCTCTACTTTCTGATGGCGCCCCTGGTGGGCGGCATGTCCACCCCGGCCGGCATCGGCCTGCTGGCGATGGGCGCGGCCCCGACGACGCTCGCCAGCGCCGCCGTCTGGACGCGCATGGCCGGCGGAAACACCGGGCTGTGCATCGTCATGACGGTGCTCAGCAACGGCCTGAACTTCCTCATCGGCCCGCTGGTGCTCAAGGCCACCCTCGGCCGGAGCCATTCCTTTTCGATGCAGGAAGTCATGATCGAACTCGCGCTGTACGTCCTGCTGCCGATCGTGCTCGGGCAGTTCGTGGCGCTGGTGGTGAAGGAACGCCGCCGCGCGTGGGAACGCCCGCTGGGCGTGGCCTCCCGGCTGCTGCTGGTGCTGGTGATCCTGCAGGCGGCCTCGCGCGCCAGCGACCAGGCCGCGGGCTTCGGGCTCGCGCAGTTGCTGGTGCTGGTCGCGGTCTGCCTGGCCGCGCACGCGGCGACCGCGGGGCTGATGGAACTGGGCGGCCGGGCGCTGGGGCTGAATCAGAGCGACCGCGTGGCCGCGGTCTTCGTCGGCGGGCAGAAGACCCTGCCGGTCTCGATCAAGCTGCTCGATCTCTTTCCGGGCAACGGCCTGGGCGTGATCTCGCTCGTGACCTACCACGCGCTGCAACTGATCTTCGACACGTTCCTGATCGAGGTCTTCCGCCGCCGCATCGAGGCCGAACGCGCCGCCGTGCCGTCGGGGGCGCTCCCGCAGCTTGAGTAAGGCCGCGCGGCTACTGCGCGGCCTTCTGGCGCTGTTCGAGTTCCTCGCGCGCGACCACCGGATGGATGAAGAAGGCGTGGATCGCGTCCGCGATGCGGTCGGGCGTCATGTTCGTCCCGCCGATGCCCCGCGAGAGCATCTGGTAGAGCCCGTTGTAGCAGGAGATGTAGCAGAGCGTCCAGGCGTCGAAGTCGAACTTGGCGAGCTGCTGCGGGGTCCAGCCGGCCTCGCGCGCCGACTCCTGCGCCAGTTGCCGGATCATCGTAAAGCCGTTGCGCGCCCAGTCGCCGGCCATGTTCAGCGCCATCTCGCGCACCGTCGATGAACGGCTGTGGACCATGCCGTTCAGCAGCATCACGAAGCGCTGGAAGTCCTGGTCGCTCCATTTGCGAAAATCGCTGATCGAGAGAAGGCGCTCCCGCGAGCGCGTGTCGCGGTTGGTGATCGCCTGCGTCAGCGCGATGTCCATCTTCTGCGCCCAGCCGCGCACGATCTGCTGCAGGCAGTCTTCCTTGTCCTTGAAGTACCAGTAGAACGCGCCCTTCGACTGGCCCGCCGCGCGCGCGATCTGCTCTACGGTGACATGCTCGTAGCCGCGATCCACGAAGAGATCCATGGCCGCGTTCAGCATGCGTCCGTGTTTTGCCGTACGTAGTTCCGGATTGGGCGGACGTCCGCGCGACCGAGGTCCTTTGCCCATAGCGCCGTTCGTGCTCATAGGTGCGCTCCCTTTGCACATGTACGTGCGTAAAGCACCCGTGCGTCAATGGCGAACCATTCGGGGGAGGTCGATCGAAGTGAGAATAATGTTAGGAGGCTATACTGGATTTTCGCACTTCTACAAGGTCTAGAAGGGATTACGTGAAACAGACCGGTTAGGTGATCAACGCAGAAGCGCATCGCTTGGGATTTCCTATCAGGAAATTTACCCATGAGACCACATGCGCAAAGCATGCGTCACACAGGTTCCCCAAGAATGCCCTTGCCCTACATCTACCGAGATGCTCCCCCAGCGTATATATGTCTCGGAATAAAATATCGCACAGACATCGAATTTACAAACTATTCAGTAAAATTCCGGATAAGATTTCTTACGTGAATCCCCTGACGGCCCTCATGCACCTGTGAACTCCCAGACTCCGTTCGCATAACGCTTCGCATCTGCTATCCTTAGGTTCCACATGGGAACCGCCGCCTTGAGCGCCACCGCCCCCGCTTCCGACGACCTGCGCAACGCCGGCGGCAAGTCGCCCGCCGAAGTTCGCGAAATGTTCGCCCGCGTCGCGCGGCGCTACGACTTTCTCAACCACCTGCTTTCGCTGGGCCTGGACTTCCGCTGGCGCCGCATCGCGGCCCGCGAAGTCGCCGGCCTCGGCGCCTCGGACGCGGTGGCGGACCTCTGCACGGGCACGGGCGATCTCGCCTTTGCGATCAAGCGCGCCGCGCCGGCGGTGAAGGTCCTCGCGCTGGATTTTACGCCCGAGATGGTCGCGTACGGGCCCAAGAAAGCGCAGCGCGCGAGGCTGGAAGGCGTGGCCTTTGGCGTCGGCGATACGCTGCGCCTGCCGCTGCGGGACGGCGCGTGCGCGGCTTCGAGCGTCGGGTTCGGCATCCGCAACGTGGGCGACCTGGAGCGCGGCCTGCGCGAGATGGCCCGCGTGGTCCGGCCCGGCGGGAAGGTGCTGGTGCTCGAATTCACCAAGCCGCGCGGGTTCTTCTTCGGGCCGCTGTACATGTGCTATCTGAAGTACATCCTGCCGATCGTGGCGGGGTGCATCGCGTGGGTGGCGGGGGACGCGTACCGCTACCTGCCCAAGTCGATCCAGGCCTTCGCGGGCCCCGACGAGATGGCCGAGCGCATGCGCGCGATCGGCCTCAAAGACGTCCGCGCCGTCCCGCTCACCTTTGGAACCGTGCACCTGTACGTGGGCGTGAAGTAGCGCGCCGCCGCAGGCCGCCGCGCGCCGCCGCAGGCTCAGTGCTTGTTCGCGGCGACCAGCGCAATGATGCCGCCGACGACGGCCAATCCCGCCAGCACCGCCAGCGCGATCTTGATCCAGCTCCACGGCCGTTCGCCCTGCACTTCGCCCGTGCGCGCGTTGATCAGGATGCGGTAGATCTTCTCGCGGTAGCGGTACGCGCTCATCCAGACCGGCAGCAGCACGTGCTTGAAGGTGACGTTGTTGTGGCTGGTCTTGACCGAATGGATGCGCTGGCGGTCGCCGCCGATGTCGCGCCGGATCGCCTCGCAGATCGC
The DNA here is from genome assembly GCA_026184295.1 of Planctomycetota bacterium. Lineage (GTDB taxonomy): Bacteria > Planctomycetota > SZUA-567 > H5-PLA8 > H5-PLA8 > JACQFI01. Next base: position 81,163 of record JAHCJK010000002.1, on the reverse strand, counting down.
CTCGTACATGATCTCCTTCGCCCGCGCGAACCCGCCCTTCAGGTCGATGGAATAGTTCTCGGTGCGGAAGCCGCTCAGGAATTCGTCCTGGTACGGCACGAGGTTGTTCAGGTCCCAGGGTTCCAGTTTTTCGGCGTAGTCGCGCGGCAGGCTGCGGCTGGCCAGCACCAGGATGTCGTCGAAATTCTTCCAGACCGTGCCGCTGACGGAACGCCAGCGCGTGCGGCGCTCGCGGCGCTGGTTCTTCCCCGAGCCCACCGTCACGTAGTAGTCGTCGCCACGTTCGCCGCGGTAGAAGCTGATCGTGCGGCTGTCGTAGGTCCAGAAGGGCACGTACAGCCCGGTCAGCTTCTGTTCCGTGCGCGCGTAGCGCTTCAGGTCGTTGGGCGCGAACCAGAGCCCGCCGATCCATTTGCGGAAGCATTCGAAGGCCGGCTTCTGCGCGATCTTGAACGGCAGGAGCGACTTCGGCTTGATCGCGCGGCGGCTCACCGAGTCCGCGACGATGTTGGCGCTGCAGTAGGGGCAGGTGGCCGAGGTCACGTTGGGCGGCAGCGTCGTCTCCGCCGCGCACGCGCCGCACTTGACCGTCAGGATCTCCTGGCGCTCTTCCTGGCCTTCGGCCTCGGAAAGCACCGCGTCGAAATCGAGTTCGTGGATGTCGGCTTCGGATTTGGGAATCTGGTTCGCCGCGCCGCAGTAGGGGCAGGTGAGCGACTCGGTGCCGGGCGTGAAATCGACCTTGGCGCCGCACGAGGCACAGGGGAACTGGCGGATGGCGGTGTCCGCCTCCGGCGTGGATGCGTTGCCGTCGCTGTCGGTTTGCTCTTCGCTCATGTCGTGCGTGTACGAGTTCCCTGGATGTGCGGAATCTTTTCGCGCAGAACCGCCGGACTGTCAACCCTGGGTCCGGCGGTTCCTCGCGGGTTGCGTGAGGCGCGCCCGCGCTTACGCCGGCGGCAGGGGCGGCGGCGTGTTCGCGAAGAGGCCGGCGAGTTCCGGCACCTGGCCGGCGGCTGTCCACTGCGCCATGCCGTTCTTCCAGACCAGGGTCTCGCGGTTGACGCGTCCGGCCAGCACCTGTTGCTGGAGCGTCTGCATGTCGTACGGGCCCTGCTGCTGCCCGCCGACGCCGACGAAGAAGGCCACGGCCTGCGGCAGCGGCGGGGGCATGCCCGGTCCCGCGCCCGGCGCGGGGGCCATCGCCGGAGCCATCTGGCCCGCCATCGCGACGCCCATGCCCAGGCCCACGCCCGCGGCCGCCAGGCCGCCGGGGTTCTTGGCCGCGTCGGGGATCGCGTTGGCCGCCTGGAACTGCGTGTACGCCTGCAGGTTCCCGATCACGCCCATGCTGGTGCGCTGGTCGAGCACCTTCTCGACCTCGGGCGGCAGCGAGATGTTCTCGACGAGCATGTTCAGGACTTCGAGGCCGTAGGGCTCGAACTCCGGCTGAATCTTCTTGGCGATGAAGTCGCCCAGTTCGTTGTAGTTCGCGGCCAGGTCCAGCGCCGGAATCTTGCTTTCGCCCAGGATGTCGGCGAAGCGCGAGACGATCATGTTGCGCAACTGCTCGGTGATCTCTTCGACCGTGAAGCGCCCGTTGGTCCCGGCGATCTCGCGGATGAGCTGCGCGGGGTCCTTGACCCGCAGCGCGTAGGTGCCGAAAGCGCGCAGGCGCAGCGGCCCGAATTCGGCGTCCCGCAGCATGATGGGGTTCTTCGTGCCCCACTTGTTGTCGGTAAAGCGCTTGGTGTTGACGAAGTAGACCTCGGCTTTGAACGGGCTCTCGAAGCCGTACTTCCAGCCCAGCAGCGTGGAAAGGATGGGCAGGTTCTGCGTCGTCAGCGTGTAGGTGCCGGGGCGGAAGACGTCGGCGATTTTGCCTTCGTTGACGAAGACCGCCGACTGGGATTCGCGGACCACCAGTTTGGCGCCGTACTTGATTTCGTTGGCGTAGCGTTCGAACCGGTAAACCATCGTGTCGTTCGATTCATCCAGCCACTGGATGATATCGATCAACTGATGCTTGATGCTGTCCCACAGTCCCATGACGGAATCCTCCCCACGGAGCGTAGTGAATGCGCCTCGGGCGCGTTCCGGCCTATGTATACGCAAAACCCTATCCGAGTTTTAGGCAAATGTGAAAAAAATTGCCCGCCCCGCCGTTCCCCCCTCTCCCTCGAAGGGAGAGGGGTCGGGGGTGAGGGTGCAGCGTACTTGGATGGCGCGGCCACGAGCCAAAAGTAGAGGGTGCAGCGTACTTGGCCTGCGCGGCCACGAGCCAAGAAGTAGAGGGTGTAGCGTACCTGCCCTGCGCGGCCACGAGCGCCTGAAACAACGTCGCCGCCCACGCCTCGCCCACACGCATCCTTGCCGCTAGGCTCTGGGCATGCGCACCGAACTCACGCCCTTCGCCCGAAAACTCCGGCAATCCATGCCTCACATGGAAGCGGTGGTGTGGAAGTACGTTCGCAACCGGCAACTCGGCGGCTTCAAGTTCCGCCGCCAGCAGCCGCTGGGCCCCTTTGTAGCGGACTTCTTTTGCGCCGAAGCCAAAGTCGTGCCGGAACTCGAAGGCGAAGTCCACCGGGGCAAGGAAGCGGCGGACGAGGCGCGCGCGGATTGGCTGCGCCGGAAAGGCTACCTGGTCGTGCGCGTGCCGAACGATCTTGCGTTCAACCGGCTGAGCAAAATCCTGGATGATGTCCAGAAAGCCTGCGAAGCGCGTAGGGCGACGAACGGCACGCAGGAAGCGAAAGGTGGAAAGAAGCGTTATTGGGGGAAGAAGTAGCCTCGCCGTTTTGCTCGTGACCGCCTACCCCTAGTCCGCTGCACCCTCACCCCCTGCAAAAGAATGTCGTTAAGTCGGGCGCATGTGTCGTATTTGAGCGGGAACGGCGGAGATTGATAGGACAACGGCGCGGTTAGTCTTCGGCCAGGCCGAGGACCTTCGCGAAGAACGTAACTTCATCGCCGAGGCGGATTGTGCGGGGTTCCCATTCGTTGCGGTTGTCTGCTTCGATCATCACGTACCAATCGGGTTCCTGCCCTTGGAATAGCACACGCTTAACCGTGACCCCTTCGTTATTTATACTCAGCGCGTAGATTGCTCCGTCTTCGATCTTCGACCGCCATTCCCGCATGGAACTCTTCGGGGCGCCGTAGCGCAGCGGAGGCATGACCAGGCCGCGATCCGCGAAGCTCTGCATGACGATCATGTCCCCCGGCCGGAGGGTTTCCTTCATGCTCTCGCCGCGGATCACGGCAAGGTGTATCCCGCGTCCCCTGCTAAGTTTCGGGATGTACCAGTAGTCGTCAGACAGTTCGAGGAACATGCCGGGGCCGGCGGCGGCGTTCAACCAGGTCGGGATCGCGATTCGTGCCGAAGCGCGTTCGCGATTGTAGACGTTCAGATCCGTGCGCCGGTCAACGGGCGCGAACGTTTTCTCCATCGGGCGAATCTTCATGCCCGGCTTTTCAGGTCCAGTTAAAAACCAGTCTGCGGTTAGGTTTAGAATCGCGCAGAGCTTCTCAACATGCTCTCGGCTGGGCTTCTTGACGTTTCGTTCCCAATGCGACAACGCGGATTGCATGACCCCAAGCTGCTCCGCCAGCTGGGTCTGGTTGAGACCCGCCTTCTCGCGGGCCACCTTTATGCGATCACCGATGGTCATGGAATTCCCCGGCGTCTGGTTCAGGGAAATGCCATACCCGTTTCAGGCGTACGAAAAAAGTCGCGTTTTTGCGATTTTATTCTTGAAAGCTATATGACCTCAGGTCATATTATGAGCACAGGTCATACCGGAGAAAACACGAATGCCGATTGGCGTCGAACGCCTCCTTAAGATCGCGGGCATCCAGCCGTATGACCTGGAGTCATATTCCGGCCGGGATCGCGCCACCATCTACCGCAACTTAAAGAAGTCGCCGCCACCGCTCTGGATTCTCGAAGCTGTAGGTAAGTGGTACGAAGACCACAAGCCCCTTAAGCCCGAATACATCGACGTAACCGTCCGAACCGCTCTCCACGATCTCTGGCCCAAGTCGCCCGTCGATCCGGGCAGCAACCGCGGCAAGAAGAAGCAGCCCAAGACCAGCGGGGAGGGGTTTTCTTCAACCGTGAAGAAAACCCCCGCCCGCGAGGTGGCCCAGCGCATGGAACGCGCCGAGGCCCGCATCGGTTTCGATCCCAACCGGAGGCAGCATGCACACGGCGACTGTGACGGAAACGCTCTTCCCGCGGGTGACGCGCCTGCCTCGTTTGAGGCGGGACCTGGACAAGGTCGGCATGACGATCCCGCGCCTCGCAGCGGCCACGCGCGTTCCGTGCACGCGGTTGCAATGGATCGTCGATCATCCGATGGACGAAGTTCCGCAGGAACTCGCGGACCTGATCTTTCTGGCGCTGCGCTTGGAGAGAGAGCGCGCGCGCCCGAAACGCTGATTCAAGGAACGCGGACACCCCCCCCGTCTGCGTTCTCCTTGGAACCCTCCAGCCTCCGTGGGGGCGCTGGAGGGCTCATCCATTGCGCGCCGGGTTCGGTTTCCGCGCCGTTCCTGTGGCGCGCGGAAGACCTCGCCGATCTGGACCGCGCCGTAAAAATCTGGCGCGACTTCTCGGCCATGTCGCCCCTCCCCCGCGCGCTCATGAATCGCTTCGTCGAAGCCATCCTCGATCAGCACCCGGCGTGGTTGAAGAAGCCGACGCGGGGCGCCATCGCCGCCAAGCTTCGGCGGGCGTCCGGCGCGCGGCTGCGCAACCGCGGCGCCGACGAAGGCCTCGCCGCGCGCCAGGAAGCCCTGGCCGGCTTCACGCTCGGGTACGCGTCGAAGATCGAAAAGCAGGGCCATTCGAAAGGCGCGTACCAGCGCCGTTCCTGGATGGATTTCCGCGCGACGCTCCTCGCCTGCCTCGACGTGGACGAATGGCGCGAACGGGCCGAAACGATCCTGGGCCGCGCGGTCAACCTCTCGCTCCTCGAACGCATCTTCCGCCCGCGCTTTGGAGGTCTCTCCCCGATGGAACGCGCCGCGGAGAAGTACCTGCAGGAAACGATGGGCTGCAATCCCGAGTACTCCGGCCAGGTCGTGCAGATCGACGGCTCCGGCCTGCCCGTCGAGGTTGCCAACGGTTGGGGCCGCGCGCGCCGCGACGGCGAACTCCAGCAAATCTTCCTCGCCTGCACGGACATGGGTTCGTTGCGGACCTTCATTTACCGCGAAGCCAACACGCACGAAATCCACATGTGGGACCCGGCCCTGCAGGAATGGCTCTTCCGCCTGGGCTTCGCGCCCGAAATGGTGATCGGCGACGAGGTCGGCCGTTCGTTCAACGCACTGCGTTTCCTCGACGAAGGCAAGACCCCGAACCTCACCCTTGGCGTTCGCCTTTGGCTCGCCGCCGGCGTCAAGCCCTACTGCCATCTGCCCGGCAACGCGCGCGGCAAGGGGGCGGTCGAATCGGGCGGCATTAAGGCCATGAAGTCCACGGTTAAACGCTTCCTCGCCGCGCGCTGGATCGCGAAGGAACTCGCCGGCACGGCTCCGTACAGCGACGGCGCGGCCGACTATCGCGCCGTCGAATCCGAGTCGGAATGGTGCGCGTTGCTCTCGCAGTGCGAAGACGCGCTCAACGCCCGCATGCTCCAGCGCAAGGGATTGTCGCGCCAGGAAGCCTGGGACGCCGATCCTCTCGGCGTGGAAAAGCGGGCGGAGCGCGCCCTCGCCGCGGACGCGCGGGAGACCTACCGCGACATCTGCAGCCGCGTGCGCGTCTGGAAGGTCGCGGGCAACACGAAGCTCATCGCGCGAAAGGACGGGCGCCGCGCCTTCGCCGATCTCCGCGATCCGCTCCCCGCGTGCTCGCACGACCGTCTGGCCGTCATGTTTCCGGCCGGGCTGCGCGCCGGCGACGACGCGTTCGGCGGCGATCTCTGGCGCGGCGTGGTCGTGCAGGACCGCAAGGGCCAGCCGGAATACTTCCCGGTTGAAGCCCTTTGCCCCAAGCAAAGCTGGCTCGGCTTCGACCTCAACCGCCCGACGATCAACGAACACCCCGTCGCGATCCCCGAACTCGAACATCAGCGCAAGCGCCGCGCCTGGAGCGAAGCCGCCGCCATGCGCGAAGGCACGACGGGCGGACCCGTCGCGCCCGCCGAGGAAGATTCGGTCCTTAGGAGCGAGTAAGCACATGGAACGGAACGTCGAGAACGATCGGTTCAACCGCGTTGTGCTCCTCTTCGCGTGCCTTCTCGCGGTCCTCTACATCGTCGGTTCCTGTTACTTCGCACATTGGCTTGGCTCGCGCCGGCATTCCGGCGCGCGCCCGATTTCAAAGGAGAATGCCATGCCCGCCGCTACGCTCGAAATCCGAAAGACCGCCACCCCGCCCGCGACGCCGCCGGTGCTCGAAATCCTTCCGCCCGTCAAGCGGCCGAAGGGCTACGAGAACCTCGTCGAACTCGTGAAGGACCACGCGGCCGACGTCGCGTTCAAGGCGCTCGAAGCCTGGGAGCGCGGCTACGAACTCGGCCGGAGCATCGTCGAGTTCGCCGAACGGAAGGACGTCGCGTCCGAGGTCGCGAAGATCAACAAGGAACGCAAGGAGGCGAAGAAGGGCGGGCGCCCGCTCTCCGAACACTGCTTCGTCGCCGGCATGCTCGAACAGGACACCGGGCTTTCCAAGGCCTGGCTGGAAAAGTGCGCGCGCGCGTTCCTCCGCGACCGCGAATCCGGCTTCGCGCTCGGCAAGAAGCTGGCCCTCACGATTGCGGCCGGGCGCAAGGGCCTCGACATCGCGGCGCTCAACGGCCCGCTCCCCGATCCCGAACGCCTGCTCCCGCCGGCCGATGGAGAAGGCGACGGCGACGGGGACGGCCTCACGCCGAAGGAAGAAGCGCAGCGCGTGGTCAAGCCCGTCCAGAAGTTCTTCTTCGACAAGTCCGGCAATCCGCGGCTGCGCAAAGCCGCCGAAGTGCGCGCCATCGCCGACGCGCTCAACAGCCTGCTCGATCCCCACGGCTGGGCCGTAGCACCCAAACACCGTAGCTAACCCCCCACGCGCGCGGACGGAAGCCGCGCGGAGCAGACAAACTCTGTCCGAACGAAAGGAGCTTCAACGTATGAACTGGACGCGCTCGCAGAAGGAACTCATGGACCTGGCCCGCGAAGACTTCAAGGGATGCCGCCTCGACGTCGTGCAAATCTGTGAGTACGGAAAGGGACTCACGTCCGCGCTGCAATTCATGGAGCGCACCTCCAGGCGCGCCAGCCAAGGCCCGGTCAGCGTCGTGCTCGACGGCGTCTCGAAGTGGGATTTCTCGCGCAGCCTCGCGAAAAAGACCGACCTCTCCGGCGGAATCTGCGGCTACTTCGACTGCATCGAACGGGCCGTGCGTGCGCTCGCCGGCGAAAGCCATCGCCCCGTCGTGCTCTGGATCGAAGAAGCCCGCAACATGCGCCCGGCGCATCGCGAGGCGATCTTCGCCCACGTGGCGTACGTCGCCGAACACATCGGCTTCGACATCCGCGTCGTCTACCTGATCGGCCGCGTGATGTATTGGGACGGGAAGTTGCAACAGCGCGTGCCGAAGTTCCCGCCGCTCGGCTCCCGTCTTCTCCACCGCGCCAAGGTTTGGGAATTCGAACGCGCCGGCATCAAGGAATCGGAGGAACCGCTGGAACTCGACATCGCGCGCGATCCTCAGTCGGGCACGTTCAAGCCGCCGGCCAAGAAGGTCGCGTCGGCGTAGGTCCATTCTTCGAACCCACTGGTTGAAAGGAGAGATGCAACGATGAGCCACATTCCCATTCAGACGGTCGACGGCGTTCGGCTTGGCGTAGGTTACGAGGTTTTTTTCGTCAGGCGAGATTTTGACGATGAAGTCCGCGATCAAATCGCCCTCCCTCAACGAGGAATGGTTCTTCTGCGCCTTCAAGACGGTTCGGAGGTCCGCTGGTATCCCTCGAACAAGAGCGACGTAGCGCCGGGAGTCTTCAGGCATTTCCGAAATGCTAGGAATGCAGCCGCTGCTTTGAACGCACGGGACGCGCGTCATCTTCAGCGCGAAATCAAAGATCGCACCGAAGAGCTTGTACGGTTCAGGGCCGCTTGTCGAAAGCGCGGCGTATGAACGAACGCTCCCTCTTCGACCCGGAACCGCCGGCCAGGCGGGGCGAGTCCACGCAGGCCGAGGCCGCGGCGTACATCCGCGACAAGGCGCCGGCCCTGCGTACGCGCGTGCTCGAATACGTTCGCACGTGCTCGCGCATCCCGGCCATGAGCGGCGCGACCATCGAAGAGATCGCGGAAGCCACCGGCATCAAACAGTCGAGCGTCTGCGGGCGCATCGACGAACTCAAGAAGCTGAACCTCATCTTCGAATCCGACCTCCGCCGCGCCACGCGCGCCGGCGTGAAGGCCAAAGTCTGGAGGGCCGTTACGTGAACAACCGCCGCAATCTCTTCGATGTCTTCTGCGTCGTCCTCGCCATCGCCTGCGTCGCCGCGCTGCTGCTCTGCCTCGATTCCTGCCGCGGAACAGAGTTCGAGCCCGCGGCTTGGCGGATGCAAAGGTAATGGGACAGCCCACGGAAGCCGTAGCGCTCGCGAAGGCATTGCGGGCGGAAGGCAAGAGTTGCGACGACATCTGCCGCGCTCTGGAGAGCGCCGGCATCAGCGTTCGTGGGGACCTGGCCAAGTCTTCGTCATGCTTCGTCAGGCCGGGCTCATGGGAAAGGAAGCGAAGCGATGAAAAGCGTGAATTCTGAAATCGTCGGGAAGCTCTCGATCTTTGAGGGCGATGATCAGGAATTCGAAGAGGTTCCGATCATTGTCGATGTGGTCGCGCTGACGTCCGACGGCCAGGTTCAAATCAAGTTCGAGGACCTCTACAAGCCAAAGCGCGAATACTACCTCACGCTTCCTATAGCACAGCTTCTCCAAAACGCTCTCAGCAACGACCCGAAGGAAGACTAGCGCCATGCGATACGAGCCAGGCGTAGACACGCTTCTTACCCCGCGCGGAAAGCTGGAGTGCAAAAGCCTCGGCAAGACTCCGCGCGGGGGGGGGCGAACCACCGAGCACGTTCGATGCATCTGCGGAACGGAGAACGGCTTTCACATTTGGAGTTGGGCGCGGCACGGCAAGGCGCGCTGCGCCGGCTGCAAGCGCTGGATTTACTACCGCGACCTTTCGGCGCGGAAGAAACGGAAACCCAAGGGACCAGGAGGAACGCCATGCCCGACTACGACCGGAAGGAACTCGATGAGATCGACGCGCAACTCGAAATGATCGAAGCCGAAGACGGCAAGACGCCCAACACCCTCGCGGCCTGCGCCCGGCTGCTGGAAGGCCTCAAGGACTCGGACTGGCTCTCGCCGCTCGCGCGCGTCGAAATTCGCGAACGCCTCCGCCAGCACGAAGCAAATCTCGGCGCCATGCGCCCGGAATACCAGCTCTCGGATGAGGCCGTCGCCGCCGTCGTCGAATCCAAGATCGCCGAAGTCGAAAGCACCTAACTATGCGCGGGCGCGGAAGGCCAAGGCTCAAGATCATTACGAAGTGCCGGCGCTGTGGCACCGACCTCAATCGGTACAACCCGCTCGATGTTTGCATGCCGTGTGCGGCGCGGCTTTCGAAGGTTGGAAGACTCGATACGACCCGCGGCCGGCACCGGCGCGCAAACGCCGAAATCATCCAGGACCAATAACGAGCGGCTTTAGCCGCAGAAAGGCAGGTGCCGTATGGCGGAAGCGGTAGGGCTCCAGATGGAGCAGAAGACCGTCAGCAAGACGAAGGCGCGCGCGCTCATCGTCGGGATGCAGAAGAAGAAGGGCGAAGTCTTCTACGTCAAGTTCGTGAAGCGCGAGAACAACGAAGTCCGCGACATGCGCTGCGCGTTCGGGATCAAGGACAACCTGAAGGGCAAGGGCCAGAACTTCGACCCCAAGAAGCTCCACCTCGTCACGGTCTACGACATGGACAAGAGCGAATACCGCATGGTCTCGCTCGAACGCCTGCTCGAAATCCGGATCGGCGCCACCATCTACAAGGTCGCGAAGCCGGCCGCGCCGAAGCCGAAGGCCACGAAGGCGAAGAAGTAGGAGGCCCGCACCGTGAACGCCGGCGAACTGGTTTCGAACCTCAGGAAGACGAAGGCGCGGCTCGAAGCCAGGCGCGGGGCGGTCGAAGGCGATCCGCGGCCGGCGAAGGATTTCAAGGACCGCCTTCTCGCGGAGTACGACGAGGACCTCAAGACGCTGGACTGCGCGATCCAAACGATGCTCTCGGTCATCAACCGGAAAAAAGGAAAGGAGGCCCCAGGTGAAAGTTCAAAAGCTGATGGAAACGCTGCAAGCGCTCCCGCCGGACGCTGAACTCTTCGTGCCTTGCGAAACGATCAAAGCCGGCGCCGCGGTCAATACGACGTCGGAGTTCGCTCTGCGGCTGATCAAACCCTCGAAGGCCGATCAACCGGCGAGTTGGGCGTTCGCCCCATCGGAAGGCGCCTGGAAGGGCAAGGAACTCGAAGCCGCCGGGGAGGCGCGCACGGCATGAAGCACCGCTTCCGCGCGCCCCTGAAGCAACGCCGGCCGGTCACGCGCCACGTCTGGCAGGTCTGCGCCCGGAAGAAGCCGTTCAAGAGCGCACGCCACGCGACGCGCTTCGCCGAACGGCGCGGCTTTCACGGACAGCGCGCGTACCGCTGCCCGGTCTGTGGGAAGTACCACCTCACCAAACAAAAGGAGCACGTCGCGTAAATGGAAACCAACACGAAGTCGGAAGGCTGGTTCTTCCCCATCAATTCAAGAAAGGCGCATTTCTTTCGCAATGGACGTTCCCTTTGCGGGAAGTGGGGCTACCTCGGCGACAAATTCGACTCCGACGATTTGGCCTCACCCGACGATTGCACCCAATGCAAAAAGAAGAGAACCATCGAGCTTGAAAATCGGCGATCTCCAAGCAAGGCATCCGCCTTCCGCCCCATTCAAGCCGATCGCGTTTAGGCACCAAACAAAAGGAGCACTTCGCTTGAATCGTCTCGTGAACTGGATGCTTCGCCGCCTGCCGTCGTTCGTCATCGAGAACGCGCAGGGCCAGGCGTATCTGCGCCGCTACTACCTCGTGAAGTCGCGCTGGTTTCCCGTGGGGGTCTACCTGCACGAAATCATGCGCAGCGACGAGGACCGGGATCTCCACGATCATCCGTGGTCGTTTCTCTCGGTGATCCTGCGCGGCGGCTACGTCGAACATTTCCCCGACAAGTCGATCCGCTTCCGGCGCCCGGGCGCCGTGGTCTTCCACCGCGCCGAAGACGCGCACATGGTCGAACTCCCCGCGGATTACGCCGAACGAATGGGCGGCGTGCCCGGCCCGCGCGGATCGACCTGGACGCTCGTCTTCGTGGGCAGGAAGCGCCGCGATTGGGGCTTCCACTGCAAGACCGCGGACGGCGATCCGATGTGGATGCACTGGCAAGACTACCTCGACAAAAAGTTCGGCAAAGGCAACTGGACCGCGGAGCCCGAATTCCAGGGCATGGCGAAGATGATGGACTGAAAGGAGAAAACGTCCGAATGCGGCACATGAGCTTTTTCCACACACAAAAGCAGGTTCGAAATCAGAGCAAGACGCAGACCAGGCGACTCGGTTGGGAGGATGCGAAAGCAGGCGACACAGTTATGGCAATCGTGAAGGGTCAGGGCCTGAAAAAGGGAGAGAAGGTCGAGAGGATTGCTCAGATCGTTTTTACGCGCGTTTGGCGAGAACCGCTGAACCACATCAGTCAGGAGGATGTAATCAAAGAAGGATTTCCCGCCCTGAATTCGGCGCAATTTGTAGCGATGTTTTGCAGGCATATGAAGTGCATTCCGAGACGGAAAGTTACCTGTATCGAATTCAAATACGTAAGTGCTCGGAAGCGCAAGAATGAAGCTGCTTAGCAAACGCCGCCGGCCGAGGCCGGGGCTGCGAACGAACGGGAAAGAAGCCGCGCGGCGCATGCGCGGATACAGACGGAAGGAGCGTTGAACGATGGGCTGGTCCAATCCGGGCCTCTACGGCTACCGGCGTTCGCGTTCGGGCTTCGGCAGGCCGAACGCGGAGAGCCACAAGGCCTCGCGCGCGACCGTGGTCGCGCTGCTGACGGAGTACGAAAAGCTCGCGCGGGAGAACGATCCGCGCACCTGCGATCTCATCCGCCGGCAGCCCTTCGGCGCTTCGCGCGACGGCCGGATCGAATGGGCGCGGCACTACCTCGGCGAAAACCGGCTCTCGTCGTTCAACGAACTGCTCGGCACGCAGGCCGCGTACCTGCTCGATCTCCTCGCCGGCAAGAAGACGAAGCTCGACGCCGCGATTGACCTCGAATGGCAGCGCCTCGGCGTCCGCCAGCCCGAGGCCTACTTCGAAGCGATGATTCAGAAGAGCGGCAAATTCAAGTTCGGCCAACGCGCCCTCGGCCAACTCAACCGCTGGCAGAAGTGGAAGCTGCTCAGCGAACTCCGAACCCGCGTGCCGGCGAACGCCTGATACTGGAAAGGAAACAGCGATACATGGACGATCTCCAGAAGGAATTCGCGCAGCGAGACCTGGAGCGCTTGCTCGAATACTGGCAACGCGCGCTACGGCTGCAGGACTGGAAGATTTCCGTCGCCTTCACCAACCACGGCAACTTGAAAGAGGGCGACTTTGGCGAGGTCGATTGGTGCGCGAATCACAAGATGGCGCGGATCAAACTCGTAAATCATGACACGTTGCCCGAGGCCCTGAACTTCATCCCGCCGCCGAGTTCCGAAGAGACGCTCGTGCACGAGCTTCTTCACCTGCACTTCGCTCCCTATGCAAAGCGGGAAGAAAGCGAAGGGGTCAAATTGGAAATCGCCATCAACTGCATCGCCGGCGCGCTGGTCTCGGAACGGCTGAAGCGCGAACGCAAGGAAGCGGAGAACGCTCCGTACTGACGCGAATCGAGCCCGCACCGCTTCGGGGGGAGCGCGCGGGTTCAACGAGAAAGGAACCGGACAACTACATGCATCCCCCCGCGCAGCGTCTCGCGGAATTCTTGCGAGCCCGCATGCATACGCTCGGCATCAAGAGCCAGGCCGTCTTCGCCTCGCGGCTCGGCCTCGGCCTCACGAAGCTCAACGGCTGGCTGCGCGCGAAGGGCAAGCTGCCGAACGCCAAGGACTGGACACGCCTCGAAGAGAAGCTCGGCGCCGACGAACCCTTCGCCGCCGTCCGCGAACTCTGCAAGCCCAAGCCTCGCCGCCGGCCCTGCCGGTTCAAAGGCTTCATGCACGGAGACGGGATATGAAGGTAAAGCGGCCCGTTCTCAGATGGCACGGTGGAAAGTGGATGTTGGCGCCCTGGATTATTGGAAACTTTCCGAAGCACCGAGTCTACGTTGAGCCCTACGGTGGCGCGGCTAGCGTTCTACTTCGAAAGCCTCGTTCATATGCAGAGGTGTATAACGACCTCGACGATTTGGTTGTGAATTTGTTTCGAGTTCTTCGAAGCGAACGTTCAAGCGAACTGATCAATTCACTAAAGCTGACTCCTTTTTCCCGTCGCGAATTCAAGGAAGCGTACGAGATCTCAAACGATGAAGTCGAAGAAGCACGCCGCCTGATAATTCGATCCTTCATGGGGTTCGGTTCGGACGGTTTTAACCGCGACGTAAGGACAGGATTTAGAAGCGACAGTAATAAAAGCGGTTCCACACCTGCGCACGATTGGAGGAATTATCCCGAAAGTCTTGTAAGAACAATAGAACGCTTTTCCGGCGTAGTAATTGAAAATCGTCCGGCGCTTGAGGTCATGGCAGATTTTGATTCATCTGAAACCTTGCACTACGTCGATCCCCCATACCTCCCCGAAACCCGCTCAACGAAGAGTAGGAAGTCAGGAGAAAAATACCATGCCTATCGATTCGAAATGAGTTTGGAAGATCACCTCGCACTTCTAAAATTTCTTTTGGGGTTGAAGGGCGCCATCATCTTGAGCGGCTATCCTAGCCTTGAATACGGCCGGATCCTTCAATCGTGGAAGAGGATCGACAGAAAAACCTATGCGGATGGAGCGAGACCTCGCATCGAATGTCTTTGGCTGAACCAACGCGCGCAAGCAAATCAAGCAAGCCTTTTCAGTCACCTCTGATGTTGAACCGCGGCCCTACGCTTTCTAAACTGTTCTATCAGGAGGAAGCTCATGCGAAAATCCATCGGCCTTCTGGCCCTGCTCGTTTGCCTTGGATGCGGCAACGCCAACAAGCCAAGCACCGCGCCAAGTCCGGCTCCGGACACCTTCGCGGCCGACGTCGATCTCATGACGGCGGAACCGAACATCGCCGCCGCGAAGTTGAAGAGCCTGGAAGGCGCCACGGTCCGGCCCTCGGCCGGCGCGATCCGCGAATGGATGGATGCGCGCATGCAGGAAAACCCCGCCGCTGCCCGGGCGACGGCCCAAGCGGTAGCGCAGGAAGTTCGCGCCTTCTACGAACGTTCCGCGGCGAACAAGGAAGCGCTCCAGGACCCTTCGAAGCGCGCGGCCTTCGAACGCACGCAGAAGGAAATGGAAGCCGCCGGCCGCAAAAACCAGAAAGCGGACTGGAATACCAAATAGCCGTTTCACGAAAGCGCTGCGCCCCATGATATAATGCCGGGCATGGGAGCAAGCGAATGGCTTCGAACGCATGAAGTCGCGTCCATCCTGAACATGTCTTCCAAACAGGTCCGGGAGCTTCTCCGCGACCGCGCGCTTCCGGGCTTCCGGCAAGGCGGCATCTGGTTCGTCCCGCGCGTCTCTCTCAACGCCTACCTGGAACGCATGCGGCGGAAGGCCGACGAGAACCTCGGCAATGAACCGGCTTACCCTCAGGCTTGAAACACTAGGCTACGCGCGCGACCGCTGGGGCGCGCGCGTCGGCATCGGCGTACGGATCGCTCTGATCGAAATGGACGTGGTCCTCGCCGAAGTCTCGCACGAACTCGACGCCGAGGACTTCGCCGAGGCCGGGCCGAACTTCACCGCGGACCCTTCATGTTTCCGGCTCGAAGATTGTAACGTGCTTATAAAAGCTCTTCGGACATCCTCCGAAATCACGGTCGAAATCGACACCGACACCGCTTTCGCCGCCTGCCTTCTGAACGCGCTCCGCCTGCAGCATTGGGACTGGCACGCCGGCCTGGCCGATCTCCGCGAGATCTGGCAGTGCGGCCTTTCCTTCGAACACGGCATGTTGGACCGCTTCCTCCAGGCCTGAACGTCCCGCCGCGTCCTTCCGCGACCGCGCGCGTTTTCCCCGCCCCCTTTCGAGCGTTAATGGGGGGACGAACGGGAGCGCGCGCCGGATGCCTCGATCCAAGACCCGCCGAAGTTCACGCGTAGTTTCGCCCGCCAAACTTTCCAACGTTGAACTCCTCGAAGAAGTCCGGCGGCGTTCCCTGCGTCCCCTTTCCTTCGCGACCTCCGAAGAACTCGTGGACGAACTTCAAGCGCGCTGCCCCGCGCTGTTGATCGGTCTCATGCGGATCGACGACCAGGGCAAAGACGCCTGGTTCTACCACGCGAAGGGCTCCCCCGTATTTCTCGGCGCGCTGATGGGCTTTGCCGCGCATGCCGTGGACGCCGAACTCACCCGCCAGGGCTACCGATGAAAACGAAACCGCGGTTCTCCGCTCAGGAAATGTGCGCGAGCCGCCAGCTTTCGCGCGACATCCGGATCGCTTCCCGCCGGATCGCGCCGGGCGACGCGGCCACGCAGGACGATCTCAAGCAGCACGCGGCCGTGATCGTCCTCGAAATCCCCGGCCGGCATACCTACGCATGGTGGCGCAGCCGCGTGAACTGGCGCATGCGCGACTGGATTCGCAAAGAACGGCGGGCGTTAAATCACGGGAACCTTGACCAGGACGGCAACCGTCCGGAGGACGATCCCAAGGCCTCGCACGTCGAACAACTCTTCCACGCCTGAAAGGCTGGGGAGGCCGGCTGGAACGGCGGGCGCGCAGCGAAAGCAGACCCGTCCCGCGCGCGTTCCCCGGCTTCTCCTCTTCGAACATGTACACCCCCCGACAAAAGCGTCTCATCGCCCGCGAGCTCGCGCGCGCCGGCGGAAACATTCGCGCCGCGGCCCGCGCGCTGCGCACCGAGTACGAGACCTTCGACAAGATCGGCGAAGCGACGATCCGCCGCATGCGGGAAGAGGAGGCCTTCGAGAAAATCTACGACGACGAATCGCGGCGCCTGAAGGCCATCGAAGAAGACGCCGCGCAGGCCAAGGAAGAAGTCCGCGCGCGCGAGGAACTCACGTCCAGCCGCGGGCGCGACCTCGACATTCTGAAGAAGGTTCAGGAACAAGTATTGCCGCGCTTGCAGAACCTGAAGGACAGCACGCTCGTCGAACTCTACACGCGCCTCCTTCGCGAAATCGAACGCATCCGCCAGAAGCCGCGGCCGGAGCCGGCCGCGTCGCGAAAGGCCGCGCCGCTGGACGGTCCCACGCTGGAAGACCTCTGATGAACCGGACGCGCTCCAAGAAATCGATCAAGGACGAAGTCGCGCGCATCGTCGCCGGCTTCGCGGGTTTCCTTTATTGGTGCGCGAAACTCTGCTTCATCGAAGACAAGGCGACGCACAAGCCGATCGCATTCGGTCTCTATCCGTGCCAGAAGGAATTCAGCCAGGGCCTCTTGAAAGGAGAATGGCTGCTCCTGCTGAAAGCCCGGCGGCTCGGCTTCACCTGGCTGCTGGCGGCCTACGCGGTCTGGCGCGTGCTCTACTTCCGCATGTACACGGTTACGGTCATTTCGCAGGACAAGGAATTCGCCGCCGACTTCCTCGACAAATGCCGCTTCGTCCTCGATCACCTGCCCGCCTGGTTGAAGCGCACCCCGACGCGCGACAGCAAGACGCGTCTCGAATTCAACTACAAGAGGCACGGTTCCTGGATTCGTTCCTTCGCCCCGACCAAGCGCGCGCTCCGTTCGCTGGCCTCCGACCTGGTCATCATCGACGAGGCCGATTACGTGCCGTGGCTGAAGAAGATTCTCAACGCCGCGGAGCCGACGCTCGAAACCGGCAACGGCCAGCTGGTCATCCTCACGACCTCGGGCGGTCCGGACGGGCACTTTCGCCAGCTTTGGAAGCTCGCGAAGAACGGCAAGAAAAAATACAAGCCCGTCTTCTACGGCTGGGACGCGCACCCGTTGCGCGACGAGGCCTGGTACAAGCAGGAAAAGGAATCGCACGAAGAAGACCCGCTGTACATGAAGCGGGAATATCCTCGCACGCCGGAGGAAGCGTTCGAGTCCGCCGAAGGCCGCATCTACGCGCTCTTCACGGAAGACGCGCGGTTCGTCCGTCGAATCCCGGTACACCCCGATTGGGTTCGCTACCGCGCCATCGACTTTGGCGGCGTCGATCCCTTCGTCTGCCTGTGGATCGCGCAGATCCCCGGCGAAGCGCCCGGCCTGACGGTCGATCCGTCGTGCGTCGAGACGATCAACGAATTCCTCGCGTACACGAACGGCCCGGACGGGCAGCCGGCCGACGAAAACAACCACGCGATGGACGCGATCCGGTACGCCGTCGTGACCTTCGGCCTGCGCGGGCGCATCCACATCTACCGCGAAATGTACGTGCTCGATTCGGCGCGCAAAGGCCTGAGCGTCCCGGACCACGCGCGCCGCATCTACGAGCGCAGCGCCGGCGAGACAATCAAGCGCACGGTCGCGGACCGCTCGCGCCCGGATTCGATTGTCCTGCTCGGCCAGATGAACGTGCCCACCGTCGCCCATCGTCAAATCAGGGGCGGAACCAAAGGCGAGATCGCACAGGGCATCGACCTGGTTCGCGCGCTGGTTGCCGGAACGGCGAAGGGCAAGGAAGCGGTGGCGCTCCCCGGCCTCCAGAACCCGCGCGTTCGCAAGGGCGTCCGCATTTGTCTGGAAGGCACGCGCCAGGCCGCGGACGGCTACTGGCGGCGGGCGGGAAAACTGCGACGCAAACTTGCCCGCGCGTAAAAGGAGTTGAGCAGTGGCGATCCAAACCCCGGCTGCCGTTCCCAAGACCGACGAATTGGCGGCTGCGCTATTGTCCAAACGCTCCGACCTCGACGAGCTTCAGAAGCAATGGATGATCGTCGAGGACGTGCTCGAAGGCCCCGCGGCCATGAAGACGGAGACGTACCTTCCGCAGCACCTCAACGAACACGAGAAAGAGTACGATAAGCGCAAGCGTCTTACGCCGGTCTTCGCCGAGACCCCCGGGATTCTCCAGTCGCGCCAGGGCGCGCTTTGCCGTACTCCGCCCGCGATCACCCTGCCCGATTCGATGAAGTACCTTGAAACGCAGGCGACCCTTTCCGGCATGACCCTGCTCGACGTCGTCGCCAAGTCCTCGGAGCTGGATCAGTGCAACGGCTTTCACGGCATCCTTCTGGACCGCCGCCCGGTCCCCAAGGAACTCCAGGGTAAAGAGATTTCCATGGCCGAGAAGAAAAGCCGCGATCTCGGCCGCGTCTACATGGCGATCTACTCGGCGGAGCAGATTCTCAACTTCTCCTCGAACGCCGAAGGCCTGGTGTACGTGAAGCTCCACGAAGTCTCCCTGGAGGCCGGTACCTGGAACGCGAAACCGGTCAAGGTCCACACCGTCCGGATCGTGGACCGGGAGAACATATCCCTGTTCAAGATCACGGAGCTTGAACAGCCGACTCAGGACGGCAAATACAGCATCGAAACCTTCCCGCCCGTCAAGCACGGCTTTACCGATGCGGCGAACGCGGGCATCGTTCCCTTCCGCTTTTTCCATCCCTTCCCGGTGAAGAAGGACAAGATCGGCCGTCCGATCCTCGCGGGCGCCGCGCAGGCCGACGTTGCGGCCATGTGGGTATTGAGCGAACTGCTTTGGCAGGCCTACATGCTCTGCCCGATCCTCACGCTCAAAACAGATCGAACCGAAGATGAGATCGAAGAACTCGAACTGGGAACTTCCCGGTTCATTCCGCTTAAGAACAAGAACGCGCTGACGGGAAACGAAGGCGAAGCCCTCGAATTCGTGCATACCGACGCGCAGCCGATCCAGCACCTCATGACGATCCATCAGATGCTCGTGTCCAAGGCGAAGGACGCGGGCGGGAAGAACGGGGCGGCGGCGCTTCCGGTCGCGGTCGAACAGTCGGGCGTCTCGAAGGCCTGGACGTTCAAGACCACGGAAGAACGGATTCTCTTTCTCCTCAGCATCTGCCTGCAGGCCGGCTTTCAGTGGTTGCTCGAAGTCATCGGCCGCGCGGAAGGCCAAACGGACGCCAAGGCGATCTCCATTACCTTCCCGGACAGCTTCGACATTGCGAGCCCCGCGGAAGAATTCGCCTCCCTGTCCGAGGCCGTCGATTTCTTCCTCGCGCTCGGCGTCAACGGCGCCGCGATTCAACTGCTGCTTAAGGGCGTGCAAGGCCTGCTCCCGAACCTCGACGAGCAATCGTTCGACGAGATCAAGAAGGAGATCGAAGCGCTTCGCGACAAGGACCCGCGGCCGGAGGCCGCGCTGCGCAACGCCCTCAAGCCGCCCGAACCGCCACCGGCTCCCGACCAAGGCAGGAAAAAAGGTCCGGCCGAAAAACCCGCCGAGCGCGAGGACTGAACCCGAACCGGAAGGCCCTGTCTCGGCCTTACCGTAACCCTGTGCGACGCCATCTTGCCGCGGTTGGCAAAGAACGTCAGGCGAACGCCGAACAGCGCCAAATTCGCGGATTGAATCCTGTTCGAACGTTAGATCGATGGATGAAGTGCTTTGCCCTCCTTTCATGACGGGTTCCGCCAGCATGGCCATCTTCAAAGATTACGGTCCTTCTCCCCGCGGGATGATCTTCAGCCCGGGCGCCGGCGCCGTTGCGCGAGGCATCGCCCTGCTTTCGCCCGAAGGCGCGGGAAGCGGCGTTGCCGCCGGCGACAAGAAGGAAGGGGACAAAGGCGCGGGCGCCGCTACGGCACCGGACATCGGACAGCAGATCGCGGAAGGTTTCAAGGGCCTCGGCGCGCAGATCCCCGGCATCGTCGAGGGCGCGGTCAAGAAGTACGTCGACAGCCTGAATCTCCCCAAACCCTCCGAGAAACCCGAAGAGAAAGGCGGCGAAGGCAAGCCCGCCGACGACAACAAGAACTGGCGCGAAGCCGTGGGCGCTCTGGAAGCCAAGCTCGCGCAGAAGGAAGCCGAGAACGCCGTCCGTGCCGCTGCCGGCAAAGTGACCTGGTTCGACGCGAACGAGGCCGTCCAGGAAATCCTTCCGAAGGTGGTCAACAAGGAAGGCAAGCTCGTCGTTCCTTCGACGGCAGTGAAGTTGGGGATTCCGGTCCCCGTCGAACTCTCCCTCGAAGAGGCGATGCAGGACCTCTCCGTTCGCAAGCCCCATTGGGTCAAGACGAAGGTGGATGGCGGTACGGGCGCCACCGGCGCGAACGAGATCGCCGGCGCGACCGTCCCTTCGTACGACGCCCTGATGGGCAACGCAGACCTTCTCGCCAAGTGGCTTGACGCTCGCCCGGAAGAAACCAACGCGGTGATCCAGGCCGGCGAAGCCCAACTCAGGAAAGGTAAATAAGTCATGGCAACCGGAACTTCGCTCCCTTCGGACTTCACGCCCGTGCCGCAGATCATGAACGCCCACATGCAAAAGGCGTTCGTGACGCGCTCCTACGAACTGCTCAAGACCTGGGTCGGCGGTCCCGAGCGCCCGATCTTCCTGCAGAACCAGCCGGCCTACGCCGGCAAGGGCGGGCAGTACACGGAGAACCCGTACTTCAAGCGCGCGGTTACCGCGGAACGGCGCGACATCACGAGCAACAGCGCGCTGACGGCCGTGAAGGTGGAAGGCGGGAACAACAAGGGCGTGATCCTGAACCGCCGCACTCCGCTCGTCGAGTTCACCGACGACATCTTCCTCATGGGCCTCTCGCCCGCGCAGATCAGCGCGGAACTCGGCCGGCAGGCCGGCGAGATCGTCGCCGACGACATGAGCAACATCTTCATCGCGGCGTTGATCGGCATGGTGGAAGCGATGACGGCCGGCGCGCACACGGACACCGTCTGGAACGCTTCGACCCGCACCAACTTCGACCCGAACGTGCTGGACCGCGCCCGCTTCCTCATGGGCGACCGCGTCGGCGTGCTGCGCTGGCTGCTCGCCCGCGCCGAGGTGAAGAAGGACCTCAGCACCGACGCGAACGGCCGCGCCATCGACATGGTCGCGGGCCTGCACCTCCAGGGCGACGACGGCCGCAACGTGTACGGCATGGAACGCGCCTTCGTGGACAACGCCGACCTGACCGTCGCCGACGCCGGGTACGACAAGTACATCACCCTTCTGGCCGGTCCGGGCGTCATGCGCGGGGGCTTCATCCGCCCCGTGCAGATCGAGACCGACCGCCGCATCGAACGCGAGACCAAGACCACGCAATGGCGCGCGGACTACGACTTCGTCATCGAGTCCGACCACATGGGCTGGAACTCGGGCGCCGGCGGCGCGAACCCCTCGCTGACGGCCCTGAAGTCCTCGGCCAACTGGTCCGTGGGGTACGAGAACCACAAGGAACTGCCGCTCGTCGAGAGCATCCACAACTACTCCGGCAATTAAGCCGGATGATCCGCGCCGCGGCGCGGCACACCTTTCGGCCTCGCAAGGATTCGAAAAATGCCCAGGAAGAAGAAGCAGGACGGCAAGAGCGCTCCCGCCGGAAACGACGGGAGCGCTCCCATTCCTTCCGCCGCCGCGCAGGCGAATGCCTCGGCGCCCGAAGCTGCGACCGCGGAGAAGGAGCCCGCTGAGAAGGAAGCCGCGGACAAGGCCGCGGACAAAAAAGCCGCGCAGAAGTTCGAGCGGCGCAACGAAGGCCGCTTCGCGCCCGGCGGTCCGATGGATTACGAACGCCATCCGGAGGGCAAGGGCATGAAGTGCGTGGCCGTGATCTTCGTGGACAACGACGGCGCGCAGTACCCGGCCAGGATTCTGCCGCTCCCGACCAACCGCGGGAACCTGACCGAGATTCCTTCGCTGGCCGATCCGTACACGACGCTGCAAAAGATCACGCGCCTTCCGCTCGAAAAGCAGGTCGAAGCGCTGCGCGAGTACCATGAAGCCCTGGCGAAGCCGGCGCCGGCGCTGCTGCTCAACGGAACCGTCGTCCGCCTGGTCGAACACGACGGCGAACTTCACAAGACGATGGAGAAGGGCGACGGCTTCATTCCCGTCGTGGACCTCCTGGTCAACTTCTCGAAGCGCCCCGACAAGGAAGACTGGAAGCTCCGGCAGAACGTTCGGCCGGAAGCCTTCGCCGGCCTGCCGGCCAAGGGCGAGAAGCCCATCCCGCACTACAAGCGCCTGCCCAAGTAGCGGGCTTTCGTTCGCGCGCGGCGCCACGGCTCTTTCGGAGAACACCCTCCCATGAAGTTTCCCATGCTCGCTCTTTCGCTCTTCGTGCTCGCGCTGCTTGGCGGTAGCGGGCTGAACCTCGTTCGCGCGGCCGACTCCGGCGGCGTCTCGGAAGGCAAGCAGGTCTGGGCCGGGAAGAAGATTTTCCTCGACCGCAAGATCGTGAACTCGACGCTGGCCGGGAACGTCACGCTCTATCCCGACAGCAAGCAGGTGCAGCGCATGGACCCGGGCGGTTCCTCGCGCAACGTCACGCTGCCGGCGGTGGGCACGAGCGAAGGCTACGAGTTCTTCATCGTCAACAGCGCGGACGCGGCCGAGAACCTCGTCGTCAAGAACGCCGGCGGTTCGACCATCGTCACCATCGGCCAGGGCGAAGCGGGCTACGTCTGGTGCGATGCTTCCGCGTGGTACGGCTTCGCGTTCAGCGCGGCCTCTTCGGGCTTCCTGGCGGCGGACGGATCGGCGGCGGGCGCGACGGGCCAGGCGCAGGACTTCGGGACGAACGGCGTCAAGGCCGACGTCGTCGCCGAAAGCACCGGCGCGGCCGGCGTGACCGTGGACGGCGTGCTCCTGAAGGACGGCGGCTTCAATTACGGCACCGGCGGGATCGGGACGGCCGCGGCGGCGGGCAGCAACCAGGGCGACGGCACGGCGCTTACCAAGGCCATCAACTACATCACGGCGTCGGACGGGACAAAGGGCGTTGTGCTTCCGGCCGCGGCGGCGGGCCTGCGCTGCGTCGTCCACAACACCGTGGGCACCGCGGTCCTGAAGGTCTACCCGGCTTCGAGCGACGCCATCGGCACGCGCTCGGCGAACGCGGCCATCGAACTGCCCGGCGGCGGCAACGCGACCTTCGAAGCCATCGACGCGACGACCTGGATCATGAACCGCGGGCGCGAAGGCGACGGCATCCTCCAGACCGCCGAAGTCTCGATCACGAACACCGAAATGCTGAACCTCCGCGCGACGCCGAAGACGCTCGTCGCGGCGCCGGGTTCCGGGAAGGTCCTCGAATTCGTCAGCGCCGTGCTGCTCTTCGACTACACGGGCGCCTACACCGAAAGCGACGACAACCTCGCCGTGAAGTACACGGACGGATCGGGCGCGGCCCTCTCCGACGCCATCGAATCGACCGGCTTCGTGGACGCGACCGCGGACACGCTGACCACCGCGCGCGCGAAGGCCGACGCCATCGTCGCGAAGTCGGGCAGCGAGAACAAAGCCCTCGTCCTGCACAACACCGGCGACGGCGAACTCGGCGGCGGCAACGCGGCCAACGCCGTACGCGTGAAGATCACCTACCGCGTCTGGTCTACCGGCTGGTAGTCGTTCGGCGCTCTTCCTCCTGAGGTTCCGTCCATGGCATCCGCAAACGTCACGATCTCCGGCTCCGGCAACGGCGGCTTCGAATGTGACGAGAACGCGAAGACGGCCACGCTCCTCCTGCCCGGCGGAGTCGTCACGAACAAGGGCCTGCAGGACGCCTACATCAACGTGGACAACGGAAGCCTCGTCACGTCCGAGCCCCTCGGCGGTTCGATGCGCAAGATTCCGCCCGGCGCGAGCGTGCAGCTCCCACCGCAATGCTGGGCCTACAAGTTCGGCTGCGCCGCGGGCCTCTCCACGAGCCTCATGCACGACCGCTAGTCTTTCCAGGAGTAACCCATGACCGGACCCAACTTCCCGCGCCAGGGGACGAACTACACCGTCTTCGGCCTTCTCGCGATGCTGAATCTCGCGCTGGCCTCGACGGCCGGCTACTACGCGGGCTTCAGCGGCGGCAAAGGCGCGCTCTTCAAGGAAGGCTCGGCGCCCTCGACGCCGGCGTCGGGCGAGATCGTGATCTACGCCGACCAGGCGGACGGGAAGATCAAGAGCAAGAACAGTGCGGGCACCGTGGCGGAAATGGGCGGCGGCGGCGGCGGTCCCTGGGAAGACCAGGGCGGCAACGAGATCACCTGGACCGACAGCAACACGGTCACGCTCGGCGCGAACGGCCTTACGGCCAACCGCTACTACAACCTGCCGGACATGGGGAACCACGCGGATACGTTGGGCAACACCATCGGCGTGCTCGCGCCTTCGGTTTCGTGGAACGGCGGGAACCGTCTCGCGGGCGTGGCGGTCTCGGCTCCGACCTTTTCGAGCGGTTCGGTCACAAGCAACGTCGCGACGATCAACACCACGGCGGCGCACGGGCTCACGACGGGCGATAAGGTCACGATCAGTGGCAGCGCGGGCGTGAGCGTCAACGGAACCTACCAAGTCACCTTCGTGGACTCGGACACATTCACGTTCAACAAAACGGTCGGCAACGGCACGATCACGGCGGCGACGATCACGCCGGAACCTATGTTGCAGCTAGCGGGCGGAATCAATACTGCTTTCGCACCATCTGTCGATGTGCTGGTTGCGCCGGCGACTACCAGCCGCACGGCTCTTAGCGTTATGGCTCCCAGTGGCTATAGCGCTTCGGCGAAGTTGATTACAATCGGTACCAACGGCGGCACGTCAATGTGGGTCCCCTCGGCGGGATCAACCTGGGCGTTTGGTAATAACGACTACCGAATGGAGATCGGAAACAACGGCGTTGGTTTGAGCAATAACGCCGGTATTTCTTGGACGCCTTCCACCGGGTACGGTTCCTCTGGCGATTTGTACAACCTATCAGACACGGCTATCCCCCGCGTGGCACCGGGCATTACCAAAACGTCCGGTGGTAGCGCTGGTGCTGCGTACGGTTGGCACCAGACGGCGGGCGATCTGCTCGTTAACGCCGATCAGGCCGTCGATTCCGCTACGCTGACCAATGCGACCTCGCTGGTAACGGTCTCCATTGCCACGACGCGCAAGATCGCCTTTGAAGCCTACCTGCCCTTCACGGCGGGCGATACCGTGGCCGACGGCGTGCAGATCGACTTCGCGCAGGGCACGGCGACCGCGACGTATTTCATTGCCGACGCGGAACTGGTGGACGGCGCGGGGCTGGCCACGCTCACCAATCCGCGCGTATCGGCCCTGAACACGGCTATCAGCGTGGCAGCGACGACCAATACCAACTTCACGATCAAGATTCGCGGCGCGCTGGTGGTGAACGGCGCGGGCACCTTCGGGCTTCGCTTCGCCAAGGTGGCCGACGCGGGCACGGGGCTCACGCTCAAGCGCGGGTCCTGGATCAAACTTTGGGACATGCCGTAACAGGAGACCTCGTCATGGAAGTCGAACCCGTGCTTGTGCAACTCGGAACCCTCCCGGCCGGCAAGACCTTCGTCTTTAACGGAGATCCGGCCTTGAGCGTTTGGCAGAAGACCGATCGCGAACCCAACGCTACCAGCGTCGAATGCCTGCGCCTGTCGGATGGGCAGTTGCATGCGCGCGGGAAGGACGAAGGCGTGATCGTCACTCCGTACAAGGCGGTGAAGGCGTAAGACTGGATGAAGGCGGCGCAGGAAGCGAAGTAGCCCGAAACGTTAAATCACCGGAGGGCGCATGCCGCGCGGAAACTGCACAGGCATGGATCATCCGGGCCGCTCGGTAAAGGCGGAACTTCGCGACGGCCGCTATGTCTGCGGCGGCGACGCACAGCAACGACTCCCGGCCTGCGGTTCGCCGGTGGTTCTTTCGGGAAGGCCTCGCGCGTGGCGGAAGAAAAAGCGGAACGCTTCATAACCGTCGACCGCGCCCTTCAGACCTTCGGCGGCGTTCTGCTCGTGATCGTTTCGGGCATCGCCGGCTGGGAGCTTCTGAAAATCTTCGACCACGAAGGCCGCATCATCCGGATGGAAACCAAGCAGGAAGCCGCCGACGCCAACAGCGCCGAGATCAAGAAGAACCTGAAGGAACTCAACGACAAACTCGACGCGCTCTTGCAGCGAAAGCCGTAACGGCAAGGAGAACCGCTCATGGATTGGGGAACGTTTCTGAAGGAACTCGCGCTCAGCCCTCAGGCCATCGTCCTGTACGCGTCCATCGTGCTTTTCGCCTACCGGCTGCTGCGCGACCGCTTCCAGTGGAACACCGAACGCTGGGAAGGCCTCGTCCTGACCGCGTTCAATGCGGCCGAGGCCGCGGGCTTCAAGACCGGCCAGGACAAGCTGGACCATGCCCTCACGATCTTCGCGAAGGAATTCGAAGACACCTACAACAAGCCGCCGAGCATCATGGACCTGAAGGACGCGGCCCTCGACCTCGCGCGCTTCGCCTACGAGCACAAGCTCTCCGGCGCCGCGGTGAAGACCATCGACGTTCAGCCCGCGTCCGTCGCGGTCGTCGGCGACGCGCCCGCAGCCACGTAAAGGAACCCCGGCATGCCCGAATGGCTTGTCGCCATCCTGGGAATCCTGGCGCCGATCATCGCGGAGGTGCTTCGTGAAATCCTTTCGGCGCCCGATACCGCGGTGGATGGCGTACGCGATCCTGTGCGCGCTCGGCGTCTCGCAGACGTCGTGCGGCGGCACAAGGGCCGTCGTGGTTCCTGAAAAGGAACCCGTCCAACTCGCCGAAGACGTCCGGGCGCATGTCTACGTCGAGACCAAACAGGGCCGCGTGAAGTCGAACAACAAGGTCACGCTCCACGAAGGCCAGTGGATCGTGACCGACCCCGGCGAAGAGCCCGACGAACCCGCGAACGCCCAAGCGCCCGCCCCCGGTGAATGAATGCCCACTTTCAGCGACGCCGAGAAGGAGAAAGTCTTCCAGGTCTTCGGCGTTCCGCGCGGCGGGACCGGCTTCGAAGTCGTCAACCTTTCCAGCATCTTCGGCCCCGCGGGCGAGACCTACGACTTCTCGGCCGTCGTCACGGCCCTGAACGCGCGGATCGACGCGGCCGACGCCGTGGCCGAGCGCCGCGCTCTCGTCCAGGCGCAGTTGGCCGATTGGGACGCGGTCACGCCCCAAAGCGAACTCGAAGTCTACGCCGGCGCGGGGAACTCCGGCGTCCTGGCCCACGACGCCCGGCGCCGCGAAAACATCCGCATGACCATCGCCGACCTCCTCGGCTTCGTCTGCCCGCGCGGCGGCTTCTCCCGCGAGATTCAGCGCCGGCGCCGCTGCCACAGGATTCTCCGATGAACGTTCGCGACCGGATCGGCGCCGGGCTCGCGCGGGCCAGCCTGGCCGTCGCGGGGCGCGTCGGCATCGAAGGCGCCTTCTCGCACCGCGGCGGCGAGGCCGTTACCCTGCGCGCCAGCGTGGTCTCCGAAGGCATCGAACAGGTCGAGACGAACATCGGCCTCTCCGAACTCCGCGTCCTCCGTTTGCAGATCCCCGTCCAGCCGGGCTTCGCGTACCCCGAAGGCGAAGGCGAACCGGTCACGCCCGGGGACGTCTTCACCTACAAGGATCGTGAATGGTCCGCGATCCAGCCGATTGAAAAGGACTCGACCGGCCGCGTCTACTTAGTCCGCTTCGTCGAAGACAAGCCCCTCACGCTGGGTTGACCTATGGCCGCGACCAAGACCGAAACGAAAACCCTCGAACGCATCTGGGCCATCGCGACCGCTTACGACGGCATCGGCGCGGAGCGTTGCTTCAAAGGCTTCAAGCGCTTCGACGACGACGACAACCTCAACAAGCTCGTGCGCGCTACCACGCCGAACACGCAGGCCTACTTTTGGGCGGGCCTTCGTTCCGTCAACAGCCCCGGCCGCAACGAACGCAAGACCTACCGCTTCGCCGCGCAGCTTCTCATGCATGTTCCGAAGGACACATCGAACGATCTCGTCGCGCTGTGGGAATACGCCCTCGGCCTTCGCGACGCGCTCGAACTGGATTCCTCCTACGGCAACGGCGAGTTCCGGCCGCGCGTTTCCATCGCGCTCTCGAAGATCAACACGGTAGAGAAGGGCGGGATCGCGGTCTTCGACTTCGGCAGCGGAGAGGCCGGCGGCGAAATGATCGCCATCGATCCTTAAAGGAGCCGCCCGTTGGCCGAACGCCCCGACCCCGAACAAGTCGAAGAAACCCTTGCCTGGTTCAACGCCTGGCGCGCCGCGCAGGCTTCCTTCTTCGCATGGGCGCGCGAAGAGTTCGAACGCCGCCTGGCGGAACACGAACGCGACCGGCAGCGCTCCCGCGTGGCCCTGGCGCGCGAGGCCCGCGGCCGGATTCCCTTCGACCGCGAAGGCCGCGTGGACGTTTCCGCGCGAGGCCACCGCCGCGCGAAGTGGAAGTTCCGCGGCAAGACCGACCGCATCCTCGGCGCGCTGGTCCAGCGCGGCGAACAGACCTTCGGCATCCAAGGCGAACGGAACCGCGCCGGCATCTTCGTCGGCGGCATGACGCCCGCGCTCCGCCGCCTCGCTATCAAGCGCATTCGCGAGGCGCTTGGCGAGGCCGCGGACGCGGCGGAGGATTCGCCCCGTGCCTAAGAAGATGCACGAATCCTTAAAGGACTTCGATTGGGAATCCTTCGCCAAGGAGGCCGAGGCCGCGGCCGGCGACGAAGGCCGGGCCCTGGCGGAGAACATGGCCCGCAACCTGACGGAGAGCGTACGCCAGCCGCGCAACGCGCTGGAAGCCGCCGTCGATACGCGCAAGACCGAAGCCGAAATCTCCGACGCGACCGGGCTTGACGTGGCCCCGCAAACCCGCCGGAACCTCCAGGCCTCCTTCGAGACGCACCTCCGCGCGCTCTTCCGCCGCACGGCCGACGCGCTCGCGCGCGAACTCAAGGCGCAGACCTTCTTCGGCTTCACGCCGGACGGTTCCTCGCCGGTCAAGATGGGCTTCGACGAGTACCACGCCGACGATCTCCCGAACCTCGGGCCGCACCCGCATTCCGAACTTTTGGCCGTGCCCGTCCCGGCCGAATACGAGCCCTCCGCGGACCTCGCCGCGCGGTTGGCGATTCTGCCTCTCGACGTTCAAAAGGACTGGTTGGCGCGTTACCGTAAGGCCATAGAGACCGACGACGAGATACCCCCGATCCCCGCGCCGTAGCGAAACCCCCGTTTTCCCCTTCGAAAACGTTAAATCCAGGAACGCCGGGCGGCTTGGCCGAACGTCCTGTCTCTCGGCTTGCACGCCAAGCCAAGCCGTCCGGCCCTTTCCCCCAACGGACCTTCCGTATGCCTGCTGACCATCCCGAGCAAAGAGACGCCCGCTGGCGGCTTCAATGGTACGAGCGCATGGTCCGGCTTGAAAAGCAGGTACGGGAGGACCTGAGCGATTTCATGCGGAACTATCCCACCGATTACCGCTGCAAGAATCAGATGGAGAATAACCTGCGGAAAATCTTGGGGGAGATCACCAAGTTTCGGGAAGGCCTGGCGGACGGCACCTATACGGAGCATCGAAGGTAATGCCCGGCGAACTCCGCGAAAACTACATCCGCCAGCTTCGCCGCGCGAACTCGGCCCTGCGCTACCTCCGCGATCCGCGCGCCCTCGCGCAACGCGTCAACGAGCAGCTCGCGCGGGAGGGCTGGGTCGAGGACCTGATCGAACGCCGCTTCGATACCGAGGGCGCTTCGGCCGGCCAACCCTGGCGCGGCCTGGCCAAGTCCACGGCCCGCCAGCGCGCGCGCCTCGGCTTCCCCGCCGACCATCCGATTCTGCAGCGCTCCGGCCTGCTTAAAGCTGCGGCGACGAAAGGCCGGCGCATCGTCACGCCCGACCGGATCGTCAAACAGTTCCGCGACGGCGCGGCCCCGCGCTACGTCGGCGGCGGTAGCCATCGGAAGAAGTCCCGCAACCTGTCCGTCGCCGGCGCCAACGCCTTTTGGGGCGGCCTCCGTTTCGGCGCGTCCAACAGCCTGAGCGACTATGCCCCGCGCTTGAACCGCGTACGCCCGTTCTATCAGCCGGCCTCGCGTGAAGAACTCGCGCCCATGTTCGCGCGCCGCGACCAACTCATCACGCAAGTCATCGCCCGAATCTCGGACGGCGCAAGCCTCCGCGGGCTCATTTAGAGGAAATCGCATGTCCAATCCCAACACTACGATTTGGGCCGAAACCTTCGTTTGGAATGCCATTACCTGGAGCGCGGATGTCGGCGGTCTGGTTCGCGTGCGCTGGAGCCTGCGCTTTCAGGAGCGCGCGGATGCGGCGGGCGCCGATGTCTACTCGCGGCAGATCTTCCTGACGGGCGGGCGACTGGAAGTGCGCGTCGCGCTGCGCGATCTCACGTCCCTTTCCATAGGCACCAAATCCAACGCATCCGCCACGTACAAGACGAAGGGTTCCCCTAAGACGCGCAACTTCGTCGGGCTCATCTTCATGGGCATCGAGACCAGCCAGGACAAGGACAACTTGGGCGAGGAAGAGGCTGTCTTCGTCTCCGAAAGCACGGACGGCGTCACCGTCCCCGTTTCCTAATGGAGGTGCAGCATGGCAGGGAAGAAGAACGTCGCGCCGCCCCTTGTCGTCGGTAACGAACACGCCGGCAAGCCCGTAACGGTCGCGGGCCTGTCGGGCGAGATCGTCTTCGAATGTATCGGCCCCGGCGCGAACGATTGCTCCGTCCTCGTCAAAGGCCCCAAGGGCAACGAACGCAAGTTCGTGAAGCGCTCCGACGTCGCGCTCGTCGAACCGCCCCGGGAGGCCTGATGGACGACGTCGATCTTCTTTCCTTGCGGTTCATGCGCGTCTGGCTTCTGGCGAACAACATCCGCACGGACGATTCGTGGACCGCGCGCGAAGTCGCGGAGGTCTTCGACATCCTGCCGCGCCCGAAGATCGGCTTCGCGCAATGGTGCAAGCGGCAGGGCGCGACGAAGGAGAAGCCCGCGGCGCCGCGTCAGCCGACGCCGGAAGAAGCCATCGAAGCCAACACCGCCGCGGACCGGCAGCTTGAAGCGCTGATCGCGGGCGGGAAGCCGAAGGGGTAAGGCCGTGGACCTGGATGTCGAGCTTGGAACGGCGGACGAACTCGAACGCAAGAACCGCCAGATCACAAACGAACTTCGCGAACAGGAGAAAATCCTGGTGCACGCGGAGTACCGCGCTCAGTTGCTCGAATACCGGCTCTCCAAGGCCAAGGCGACGGCAACGAGCTTCCTGGCCGGCACGCGCTCGGGCAGCGTCATCGGAACGGGCAACGCGCGCGAGATCATCGGGAACCTGAAGGACGTTTCCGACCTGCTCAACGGCGAGATTTCCTTCCGCAACGTCCTCGGCGCCGGCGAACTCGCGGGCACCGCCTTCGGCGTCAAGGACAACAGCCTCTTCGCGAAAGCCCTCGGTCTCGGCGTCGAGGCCGCGCCGTTCGTCGCCGCGTACATCAAGATCGCGGAGCGCACGAACGACGTGATCTCCGGGAAGAACCTCAAGGAACTCTTCGACGCCGACAAAGCCGCCGAGCGCACGATCAAACAGGTTTTCAAGGCCGACGTGAACGTCAAGGATTACATCCAGTCGTTCGACCCGGGGCGGATCGGCGGGAGCTTCGAGGAACGTCTCCTGATCACGCGCAAGCTGGCCGAACAGAGCGCGCGCGACGCCGCGACCCTGATCGAAAACCCCGGCATCGCTGCCGCGATCCTCGCCAACTACAACGACGGAAACATCGTCCGGCCGACGCCCGGCAGCATGCGCCGCTTTCTCCCGGAACTCGCGCAAACGCCCGAAGGCCGCGGCTGGATCACCGCCGCCGCCGGCCGCGTAGACCAGTTCAAGAAGGACAAGCAGGCCAACAGCGAATACCTCGCCGACCATCCCATCGAATACGCGCGCTACCGCGAGACCGAAGCCGTGCTGAACGCGGCCGAGAAACGCGACGTCCTCCGCACCCAGCAATGGAACACGAACTAGCATGGGCATTCAGTTCTCGATCCTCGGCACCTCCTTCGGGGAACTCTCCGCCACCAGCGGGCGCCAGGCCATGACTTGCCGCCCCGGCAGCCAGGCCGATCTCCTCACGCGTTACCACCCGTACGGGACCATCGGGAATCTTCTGGCCAGCGGCGGCGAAAGCGGCTGCAAGATCGTCTGCATCGTTCGTTACGTAGGGGACTCGGTCAACGCGGCCGAGGCGATGTTCGAAGCCGACAAGGCCGCGTGGAAGACGACGTCCGGCACGATTGCGTACGCGGGCAAGAACTTCCTGCGCTGCCGTCTCGATCCGGGCGCGATGGTCAAGCTCAGCGATCCGCTTCCGACGAACCGCGCCGCGGGCCAGGCCTTTTTCGATGTCATCGCCATCTTCACTTCCGACGACGGGAGTTCGTAAATGGAACTTGCCCAGGACCCCTGGCTCACCGGCCTCGCGCTCTTCCTCGAATCGCAGCGCTTCCGCGCGCGCGACGACGCGAGCGACTCGAAACTCGCCGGCGTCTACGCCCACAATTCCTTGGAATTCTCCGCGACCGAGGCGAACGAATGGGTCTCCTGGATGCGCTACGTCTCCGCCCTCGTCCGCGGCGGGCCGGGCGCCTGGCGCGTTCGCAACCAGACCGGCGGCACGCTGGACGCGGGCACGCCCGTCTATCCCTCCGGCTTCCTGCAGGTCGATGAACAGGGCGACGGCGCCGCGCAGTTGAGCACCTGGGTGCTCTACGGCGTCGAACGCTACGACCGCCTGTACTGGACCCTGACCGACACCGGCGGGGACCGCACGGTCTCGCTCTACGCCGATCCCGAACTCACCGAACTCGTCGCGGAAGGCACGCGCACCGGCGACGGCTCGATCACGCTCGTCGACGTGGACGGCTCCGAAGTGACCGGAACCGTCACCGTCGCGTACACGGCCGACGACGAAGACGCCGCGAACATCCTCGAACTCAACCGCGTCCTCGTCTCGAAGGCCGACGCCGCCGATCCGGCCAAGCCCCCGTTGCTCGTCGTCGCCGAGGACCTCGCGACCGCGGCGAACGGCACGGCCTTTCCCCACGCGACCGTGGGCGGGCTCGACACCAGCGGCGCCGCGGCCATCGGTTCGCCCGTCTACCTCTCGGCCACCGCCGGCGCGTTCGCCTTCTCGGCCCCGGCCGCGGGCATTCCCTGGCAGATCGGCGTGGTCGCTGCGAAGCACGCGACGACGGGCGCGATCCGGTTCTTCCCCGGCCAGCGCATCGCCCTCGGGCTGATGTTCACGGCCGAGATCGCCCTTACCAGCGCGCAGGTCAAGGCGCTGCGCGCGACGCCCGTCTCCGTGGTGCCCGCGCCCGGCGCCGGCCGCGTGATCGAATTCGTGAGCGCCACGCTGCTCCTCGACTACGGGAGCAACGTCTTCACCGAAGCCGGCTACAACCTCGGGTTCCGCTACAACGACGGCACCGGCGTGCAGGTCTCCGAGACCGTCGAGACGACGGGCTTCATCGATCAAAGCGTCGATACGCAAACCAGCGCGCGCGCGAAGCTCGACGCCATCGCCCCGAAGTCCGGCTCCGAGAACAAGGCCCTCGTCCTCCACAACACCGGCGGCGCCGAGATCGCCGGCAACGCCGCGAACGACAGCGTGCTCCGCGTGAAGGTCACCTACCGCGTCTGGTCCACGGGCTGGTAAACAATCCATGCGCTACGGTTCGCCCTACGGCGCGGGCTACGGTTCGCCCGACAACCACGTCTTCGCCCGCATGGAGCGGAACGAAGCGAACACCGACGTGCTGTATTTCTTCACGCCGCGCGCCGGCCTGGGCAACGCCTGGTTCGGCATCTACCGCAACGCGCGCCTGCTGTTCAGCGTGTACGTCGAGGAAGGGGAAACGGCCGTCGCGCGCGTGCCGATCCCCTGGGCCGCTTCCAGCGTCTCCGTCGTGGCCCTGCGGCACGGCCACTGCTCCGACCCGGCCTATCGGATCGAACGCGTCGCGGCCGTCTACGAGGCCGTCGAGAACCGGCGCGTCTCCGTGCAGTTCGATTTCAAACCGGCCTTCGACATCCCGCCCGAAGGCGACGGCGGCTACACGTCCGCGTGGTCGCTCAGCGGCCTCGTGCAGGGACGGAACTGCCGCTTCGTCGAAGGCTTCCCGACCTGGGGACAACTCGACTTCGACATCGAGATCGACGGCGGGAACGCGACGGTCACCGTTCACAAGGGCGGATACGAGATCGCCGCGGGCACGGCCGCGATTGGCGGGACGCCCTTCACCGTCACCCTCGCGCAGCGCAACGGCTCCGGCGTCGCGGGCTCGGTGCTGGTCTCGAACACCGTCGCGGCCGTCGCGGACGCGACCCTCGACTTCCGCTGGCCGCGGGAAATGCAGATCCTCCGCGACACCGAGGACCCGCCCGCCGAAGTCGTCGATACGGTTCCGTTCGAAGGAAAGAACACCGCGCGCTGGACCGAACCCGCGGACCTCGATTCCGGCGACTACTGGTACGCGACGCGCCCCGTCTCCGACACCGGCGATCTCGGCACGGAATCCGCTTCGCTTGAAGTCTCCGTCCTCGCCGCGCCGGCCGCGCCCGCGGACGTCATGTTTATCGGCGGGGACGCCGCCGCGACGATCCTCGGCTTTTCGCCCTCGCCGACGCCGGGCGCCACGCACCGCCTGTACCTCCAGGAGATCGGCGGCGAACTGAACCTCAACGACCCCGACCCGGCTGGAACCGTCTTCGACGCCGATTCCGTGCAGTTGCCCGCCATCGCCGGATACCCGGGCGTCGCGCGCGCCATCGTTCGCGCGGTCAAGGACGGCGTCGAGGAACGCAACCTCGCCGTCCTGGAGATCGAATACGACGCCGCCGGCGACGTCGTCGGGCTTCGCCCCAACCCGCCCGGAATCTCGCGCCCTTCCGTCCGGGTCGAAGACGGCCGCACGCTCTCGCTGCGCGGAACCTACGACAGCACGCGCGAACTCGGCCAGGCCGTCGCGCTTCAGCTCTTCTACCGGACCAAGACGGGATTCTACGGCGGCGGCGGCTCGCACGACTTCTCGGCGCCGGCCGGCCAACAGAACCTTCAACAGGCCATCGGGCCGGTCAAGTACGCCGAACTGGAGGCCGAACTCCCCTCGAATGGACGTTGGATCGTGGGGCTCCTGGCCGCGACCGAGGACGGCACCCAAAGCGACCCGGCGCGCATCGTGGAAATCGAAGTCTTCGTCTCCGACGAGGACGCGCCCGCCGCGGAGAACGTCACGGCCGAACTTGCGAGGATTTGATGCATGAAGGATGTCTTTTGGTTCGCGCTGTTTATCTCGGCATTGTTCGCAGGAGCGGGCGCACTTCTTGCGTTCATGATGATTAGGTTCTTCGGCATCGAAGGGTTTCCTATTGGATACGGATGCGCAGTTGGCGGAACCGTTCTTATTTGGATTCCACCGCTCTCCTGGCTGTTTTCAAAAGTGAACATCGGCGCGCTCTTGGAGTGGTTTGGCCAGGTGATCAGTGGTTGGTTCGATTACTGGAGATTTATGTAATGCCCTGGCACCGGCTGCCGCGCCTCCGTCTTTGGCAAGCGCTCCTGCTCGCGCCCTTCACGGCCGGGCTCTCCATGTTCTATTACGCCTACCAGGATGAGGAATAGATGCCCGCCTTCGGCGTCGTCGAAACGTCCCCCAAGCTCGAAGTCCCGCGCGTCGTGCCCGTCGTCTCCAGCCTGGGCGACGGCGCCGCGGCCTTCGATTGGGCGGAAGTCAAAGTCCTCCAGGACAGCGTGGACGAAGTGCTCTCCTCGGCCCTGATCTCCATCCGCAACATCGCCGGCAACGACGAACGCGGCCCGATCACGCTCAAGCCGGACAGCTACGCCTCCTCGAAGAACCTCAAGTATTTCTCGCGCGTCCAGATCACCATGAACGGCGAGACCAAGTTCATCGGCAACCTGCAGAAGCGCCGCGAAATGGGCACGGCCAACGCAATCCACCTGACCTACAAGAGCGATCTCCGCCTCCTCATGGGCATTCCCATGCGCGGCGCGCTCGTGTGGGACCCGTACGCGCAGGCCGTGCGCTTCGCGCCGCGCTACCTCGACCGCGTCAATCCGCGCGGCTACCGGAACTGCTGCAAGGTTTCCGTGACCGGGATCGATGGAAGTTTCTACGCCTACACCAAACTCGCCGAAGTCGGCACCAACGGCGAATGGCTCGACGCGGACCAGCAGAATCCGGAGATCGGCGTCGCCACGGACTGGACGCCCGAACGGTACATCTCGTACCTGCGCCTCCGCGCGCTCTTCAACCCGGGCGACGGCGTCAATCCCGAATGGGTCAAGATGGACACGAACAAGCTCTCCTGGCCCGCGCCGAGCTTCGCGCCGGCCAGCCGCATGCGCATGAAGATGCCGGACACGCCCTTTTACGGCGAACGCCTCTTCGGCGCGCTGATCAAGACCCTCGACATCGGCTGCGACTACGGCCTCCACGCCACGTACGCGGGCGGAAAGACCGTGATCTCCTTCCACATGCGCGCCCCGGCCGAGAGCGGGACCTACGTCGGCGACACGGGGCTCGTGCATCTGCCTCTGCAGCGCTCGGGCGCCGTCGCCGACGTAAAGACCGTCTACGACTTCGAGGCCGAAGGCGACGCCTCGGAGTTCGCGACGGGCGTCGTCGTCGAAGGCGGCTGCATCGAGATCGAACTCGAACTCGTTTGGAACGGAAACCCGGACAGCAGCACGCTCATCCCAGCGTGGACCGACGTCGAAGAACAGGCCTTCGTCTTCATCATCGCCGGCGACGGGACCTGGATGCAGGGCCCCGAACGCCCCGAAGACGTTCTGGCCGGCGTCTCCGAACCCACGAAGTGGCTCACGTTCGACGGAACGGGCGGGCGCCCGGCGATCCGCGCCAAAACGCCCGAGGCCCTTCAGTTCGCGCGCCAGTGTCTCCCGCGCCCCTTCCGCGCCTTCATGATCCAGCCCACGGCCGACAACACGGCCGGCGGCGCTTCCCTCAAGCTGCTCATGGAAGGCGTGAAGACCCGCTTCCCCAACGACCGCTATCCGCTCTTGGGCGTCAGCCGCTCGATTGAGGAAGAACAGGTTCAGCCGTTCTTCGAAGAGGACGGCGAGAAGCGCGGCCGCATGAACTGGCCCGTCCGCCTGCGCCTAAGCGAGGACGAGAACGGCGGCGAGTACCACGATGCCCCGTACAACAACGGCCTGCGCATCCAGGCGGACGGCCTGCTGTACCTCGACGGCCTTACCGACGAACAGGGCGATCCGACGAACCTGATCTACACGGGCAGCTTTTTCGTCGATCCCGACGACGTCGCGCTCAAGCGCTTGAAGTTGAACGCCGTGGTCCTGCACGACCATCGCATCCTCGCGCACCGGGACATCTTTTGGGACGACGCCTTCGACGCGAACAACGTCGCCGGCGAAGTCGATTCGAGCCTCAGCGATCGCAAGAACCGCGTCGGCCTCCAGTTCAACATTCTTTCGCCCGATGGCTTCCGCGAACAGCATCAGGTCAAGAGCGTCCCGATGGGCAACGAGGCCAAGACCCGCGTCCTCCTTTCAGACCAGGCGGGCATCGGCGGGCACTGCGCGCGCCGTCTCGCCGACAAGGCCGCGATCATCAAGCGCAGCAAGTGGTACCTCCCGGGCATACGGCCGGAATTCCGCGCCGGCATGATGCTCGGTTCGATCAAGTTCCAGGGCGCGGCGGGCTCGTACCCCGTCAACCGCCGCCTGACCGACGTTCGGTACGAACCCGACGTTCCGCGCACCGCCTTGATTTGTGGGTGAACATGTTCCGGTCCGAGTCCCAGCATACCTACACGGCGCAGTTCGACGCGCGTCTTCGGAACAATCCGAACACGCGCCCGAAACCGCTGCGCATCGTCTGCGACCTGGCCACCTGGGACGACACGAACTTTCCCGACGCGCCCGACACGAACAATCCCTTCGACGCCCTTAGCTGCGCGACCGTCCACGCGGCGAACGGCCGTTGCCGCGTCCTCGTCTGGAAGCAGTCAGCCGAGACCGAGAACGGCATTTGGGATTTCAACCCCAACGCGACGGCCGGAAACCGCTGGCGCCGGGCCTATACCTTCTCGCGCTACCTCCTCGACGCCGACATCTACGTCCGCGGCGGCGGGCGGCGCTTCGAACGCTGGCACTTCGAATACCATGCCGAGAACGTCGTCGTCCCCGTCTTCAGCCAGCCGATCCGCATCGACCACGGCTCCAAGGAAGCCGAGACCCTCACCGGCCTCGGCGCCATGCTGACCGGCTACACGCCCGCGGCCGGCGCGCTCGTCTTCGTGCGGAATTACGGCCTCTACATCGCCCGCGCGGGCGACTGGCACCGCATCGGCGTCACGAAGGCCCTCGGCGATCCGGTCTCCGCGTACGGCCTCATCGCCTCGCAGGAGATCGAACTCGGCACGGATTCCTTCTCCTGCGAAGGCGAACCGCCCGAGCCCCGGCAGAACTTCGACCTCCACGAACTCGCCGTCTCGCCCTCCAAGCTCAACGAGGCGCCCTAACCATGCGCTTCTCCGAACTGCTCGCGTCGCTCCAGGCCTTGGGCCAGGAAAGGAACTGGCTCCACGCCTTCCTGATGTTGATCTTCCTCCTGTTCGCTTTCGCCAAGCTCGGCCTCATGCGCACGCTCCAGGGCCTGGCGGATTGCTGCTGCGCAAGCGGCCCTTGCTGCGCCTGCGATCCCACGGTCGAGGACTGCACGAACCCTGGTTGCGACGAGTCCGTCGAGACGGTCTCGTTTTCGGGCTGCGTATCGGAGCCGGACTCCTGCGGCACGGACGATTTGCCCGGATGCACGACCTATGCATGCGGGAACTGCCCATCGGGGGGCGCCTACTACACGGTGATCGACCGTTACTGCGACGAAGAAATGGACCTGTGCATGAACGTGCTCCAATTCTGCGCGTGCATCCCGGGCGGCGAATGAATGGAAAAGCAGAAGCTCGTAAAGATCATGGGGCGTCTGGATTCGGGCGAACCCATCGCCTTCATCCTGCCCGCCGAACGCTGGGAAGCGCACCGCGCCGGCCTCATGGCCAACGTGAACCGCATCATCGCCGACGAACAGGAAATCACCCTCGCCGGCCTGGTCACGGGCGGTTCCGCCATGCTGACCGCGAAGGACGTCTCGGAAGAGATTCAGCGCGAACGCGAAGGAACCTGCCGTTCCTGCGAGTACTACCGCTTCGACGAGCGCAAGAAACGCTTCTTCTGCGACCGGTGCGGCTGCACGCTCAAGGGCCACTGGATCAACATGGTCCGGAAGGAAGAAGCGTTGCCCCTCTACGGCTGCAAGCATCCCCAGCGCGGAAAGGTTGAAGGCAAAGGCTGGAAGCGTTAGCCCGCGCGTTAAATTCCCGGAGACAGCCCGGCGGAACCGTGCGCTAACACGGCCCGCCCAAGGGAACACAATAGGCGGCTTGCGTCCGCCGGACCTTCCGGAAGCGCTCAAGGGAACACAGATCGGCTGGAGGAAATGCCTAAGGCAGGTATCGGCGCACCGGCGCCGGCCCCGAAGCGAAAACTGCACGCCCCCAAAGCCCGCGCCGCGGTCACGTTCAAGTACCGCCGGCAGTACGCCGTGATCGTCGTCTGCGACGACGAACGAACCCAGGAACGAACCTACACGCGCCTCACGCGCAGCGGCCTCCGCTGCAAGGTGGTGTGCGTATGAACATCCGAATTCGCCACCGCTGCAGCGACTTCCAAAGCTACCGCGCCGCGCGCGTCAAAAGCCTCTTCAACGTCGAATCCGGCTGCAACTTCGACCTCGACGCCGAACTCCCCGTCGAAGACGGCGCCTGGAAGCTCGGCCTCGTCGTCGGCCCGTCCGGATCGGGGAAGACGTCCATCGGCCGCGCGCTTTGGGGACCGGGCGCGCTCTACAAACCCCAGGGCTGGCCGGCCGCGGAACCGATCATCGACGCCCTCGCGCCCGGCGGCGACTTCGACGCCGTTACGGCCGCGCTCTCGGCCGTAGGCCTCGGAAGCGTGCCCGCCTGGCTCCGGCCGTACGCCGTGCTTTCGAACGGCGAACGCTTCCGCGCCGATCTCGCCCGCATCGTCCTGCAGGCCCCGCGCCGCGTCGTCGTGGACGAATTCACGAGCGTCGTGGACCGGCAGATCGCGAAGGTCGGCGCCCTTGCCTTCCAGAAGGCCTGGCGCCGGACGCCCGGCCAATGCGTCCTGCTCTCCTGCCATTACGACATCCTCGATTGGCTCGAACCCGATTGGGTTTTCGACACGGCGACGGGGAAGTACGCCGGGAGGGGTCTTTGGCGACGCCCGCGCTTCGACCTCGAACTTTGGGAGACGGATTGGCGTTACTGGAAACTTTTTGCACCGCATCACTATCTAGCACTTCCCAAGATGATCGCCGCGACCTGCTACGTAGGCACGGTAGACGGCGAACCCGTCGCGCACGTCGCCTTCTCCACGCGCCCGGGCCTTTCGGAAGCCCGCGCCTGCCGCCTCGTCGTTATGCCCGAATGGCAGGGCGCCGGCGTCGGCCTGCGCTTCCTCAACGCGCTCTGCGAACGCTGGCGCCAGGGCCTCAATCGCTACGCGCTCCCGCTCCTCACGCTCTTCCACACCAGCCACCCGGGCCTAGCCGCGGCGCTTCGGCGAGATCCCCGTTGGACGCAGGTTTCCGCCAGCCTTCACGGCGACGACAAAGCGCGCTGCATCCGGACGCTCCAGGCCGCGGCGGCCCGCGGTTGCTTCAAAAATCCGGAGCTAGGGAATGCCGGCTACGGAGGCCATTTCCGCGCCGTACAGGGTTTCAGGTATTACGGAGAGCCCAACGCATGAGATACTACCTGTTCGACGGCGCCGGCGATTACGGTAAGCGCTGCGCGGCCCTGGCAGAATCGAAGGGCTTCCTTCCCAGCGAGACGCTCGTCGGCGCGTGGGTCGCGTTGGCGCCGCGGTTGACCCGCAAGCTCGGCCCGGAAGAACTCCGCGCTCCACGCCTAGGCGTCCTCGTCTTCCATCCGTCGATCCTACCGTACCGCCGAGGCCCGGACGCGATCCGATGGACCGTCCACGCCGGCGAACGGGTCTCGGGCGTCACCTGGTTTTGGGCGGACGAAGGCCTCGACACCGGCCCGATCTGCGAACAGGAACCCGTTCTTTTGAACCCGGGCGAAAGCCCCGGCCGCGCGTATCATACGCGCTACCAACCCGCCGGCCTCGCCGCCCTGGCGCGCGCCCTCGACGGCATCCTCGCCGGCAGTCCCCGCCGCGCGCCCCAGGAAGAAGCGCTGGCCAGCTACGAGGGGTTCTTCGGGCGTTAGATCGCAGGGGGAGGAAAGGAAGTCAGGCTATGGGTAGGCTAATGGATCGCTTGGCGCTCTTGGGAATCGGCGCGTGCCTTCTGGCCGCGGTATTGAAGCTCGCGCTCTTCTTCGCCCCGCCCGACCCGACCAACCTATACTTTGTGGACGAATTTAAGGCCGAAGTGAGTCGGCGTTTCCGGCGTACGAGCGCCGATTTTTTGGACACGTGTGTTCCGGTCGAAACCACCCATGTGATACCGCTAGGCGACAAGGCTAAGCCCCTCGATCCCGAGAAGTGGCTTAAGCCCCTAGGCGAAGGGCATCGTTTTTTCAAGTTCTACGAACCGCCGCCGGACTGCCTGGCTCGCGAACAATTCGACAGTTTTTACCTGGTCATTAGGAACACGCGCATCCCCGGCCGGCGTGTGATTCAGCTTGCCCTTGAGATCGAAGCGGAGCGAGCGGCCGAGGCCCGCGCCGAAGCGATCCTTCTTTTCAAAGTCATGCGCCCGGAATGGACGGTTTTCCCTCTCGCCGTTGAAAGTTCCTTGCCGGCGGGCTACCTTGGTTCCCATGCCGAACCCGATGAAGCTTCGCAAAGCAAGCGCCCGCCAACGCCTTAAATCTTGGGTTCGGCCGGGGTATCAGGCGCGCGCGGCGCGGCGTTTTGTCGGAGCCAAGCGGCGGGCCGAGCCAAGAGGGCAGGAACCATGATTATTTATCTGGCCGGCCCGCTCTTTACTCAGGCCGAACGCACATGGAACCGCGAACTCGCCACGCAACTGGAGGCCTCGCTCCCGGGCGCGAAGGTCCTCCTTCCGCAGGACTTCAAGCCCCACGCCCGCTACAACGACCGCCGGCACTTCGGGGAAGTCTACAAGCTCTGCGTAAAGGGCCTGGACGATTGCCACGCCGTCGTGGCCATCCTGGACGGCCCGGACAGCGACAGCGGGACCGCCTGGGAAGTCGGCTACGCCGCCGCCAAGGGCCGGCCGATCATCGGCATCCGGACCGACTACCGCCCCAGCCAGGAACAGGGCGTCAACCTCATGCTCTCGCGAAGCTGCGCCCGGATCGTCAGCCGCGCCAGCTTCGACGAACAAGTCGGCCACGTAGCCCGTGACGTCGCCCGCATCCTGGCCCGGACGCTCAAGCCAAAACCCCCTAAATGATCTTAGGATTTGCTCCCTTGCTGAACAAAACGGAGGTTGTTAGGTGTACCGTGGCTTGTAGGAGGGAACGTCGGCCTAGGCCGTGTGGTCGTAAGACCCTAGCCCTCCGCAAGCTCCGCTTTGGGCCGTCCGGATGGGTTGGCTGGCATACCGATTGGAATTTCCGGGGATTTCAAGGCCAATAAGCTCGATTTACGACGCCCTACCGCCCCAAAATGAAACAGGGGGTGGTTTTCTCCCGCCCCGGTCACGACGCCTTTCCTAGAACTTTACGACGTTGCTATACACCCCAACCCCTCTCCCTTCGAGGGAGAGGGGGGAGGGCGCAGGGCACGCCTCGGCGTTTACGCCGCGGCCTTGGCCGGCGGCGGGAGGACGGCGTTCGCGCGTTGGTAGTTGGCCACGCGGTAGCGGACGACCACGTGCGCGCCGGCGCGCGAGCGGTTCGCGTAGGCGCCGCCGCCGTAGCCGATGGAACTCTGGCGAACCCGGCTCACGTTGGGCGTCGCCATCACGCCGCTGCCTACTCTGCCGCCCACGCTGCTGCACGCTACCACTGAAAGCTCGTCTTCCGACGGCGTGAAGTACCGTTCCGGCAGTTCGTGCTTCTCCTCATACGAAAGAATTCCGACGATCTCGACGCCCAAGGCGCGCGCGGCGCGTTCGGCGCGTTTGTTGGCCCGCGCGATGCACGCTTCGATCCAGTCGCCGAGCACCTCCGATTCGAGGTGGAAGCGCCAGCTCGTCGAAAGCACGGCGGTCTGCGGGTGCTTGTCCTTCAAATGCTGATGAATCCGCTCGACCATGTCGTTGCTTTCGGCGGTGATGCGGAACTGGCACAGAGTGGTGCAGGTGAGATACCACGCGGGGATCAGCAGCGCGACGTTCGCGGCCGCGATGCCCACGCAGAGCAGGTCGAAGCCGACGCCCCGGCTGGTCCCGGCGATCAGGGCGATGATCGATCCGAGAATCGCCAGGCCCACGGCCCCGCCGAAGTACTCGTGCGAACGGGTGATCTCGTCGATGCTGACGATCTCGGGCGGCAGGCCCTCGGCGGCCATGCTCTCGCGGATCGCGGCCACCCGCGCGGGCAATACGCCCTTCGAAAAAGCGGTCTCTGCCGAACAGAGGATGTCGGCCCCGCAGGACTTCATTTCTTGTACGTGGTGCTCGGTAA
This sequence comes from Planctomycetota bacterium, assembly GCA_026184295.1. Classification (GTDB taxonomy): domain Bacteria; phylum Planctomycetota; class SZUA-567; order H5-PLA8; family H5-PLA8; genus JACQFI01. The sequence goes on along the minus strand of JAHCJK010000002.1, from coordinate 37,290 downwards.
TGGTGATCGTGTCCGACTCGGTCGAACGCGGGTCCATGAGGAACTTCTTTCTGCCCCTTGCAATACGCGTGTCAGTCTAGCGAACCGGCGGCCGCGAAGCAACGGGGTACCTACCGCGGCAGCCCGTCCTTCAGCTTCGCCATGGGGAAGAGCTTGCCCGGGCAGGCGGTGCCGCCGCCTTCGCGGATCTGGCCGTGGCCGTAAATGCGCGCGGCGGGGATGCGGAAGCGGCGCGCCAGCGCATCGACGAGCGCGCGGGCGGACGCGAGCTGCTTCTCGGTCGGCGGATAGATGTCGAAGTTGCCGACAAGGCAGATGCCGATGCCGTGGTTGTTGTACTCGGCGGAATTGGCGTGTGCGCCGGGCTGCTGGCGCCGCCAGCGCGGGCCGGCCTCGACGGCCCCGTCGGGCATCTCGTTGCCGTTGCCGATCACGAAATCGTACCCGAGGCTCTTCCAGCCGTTGTGGGTGCGGTGGTACGCGTCGAAGCTCGCCGCGCTGCCGCCGGCCGTGGCCGAATGATGCAGCACGATGCTCGTCCAGTCGCGCAGGGGCACGCCGGCGTCGGTCTCGAGCAGCGCCTGGATATCGGCGTCGCCGGCGGGGACGAACTCCGGTTCGTGGACGATGATGGCTTCGATCGGGGCGAGCAGTTTGCGGACGGGCTGGTAGCGCGGCGCGCCGATGCGGATCAGCAGCACGATCCCGACGAAGACCCCCAGCGTCAGCCCCAGCGCCGCCGCGACCAGCCGCAGCGAGGACGGCGGGCGCGGCGCCGGCACCGCGACCCGGCGGCCCAGAAAGCCGCCCGCGATGCCGTAGAGGAAATGGTCGAGCACGCGCACGGCGGGACTCCGCGGGGTCCTGACGTCGAATTTCGGCCGGGCGGGCGAGGGCGCGAACGAGGCCAGCCACTATCGGGAGGCATCGTCCGGGGCGGAGGAAAACTTTAGAAAATCGGCGGGCAGTCCGGGACGGCCGGGCGCTACGGCACTTCCTTGTAGACGCCGTCGTTCTTCTTGGCGATGCCTTCGAGGAAGGCCTTCATGCTCTCCACGCCCTGTTCGGCCGGGTCGCCCGCGGCGCGGGTGTAGATGCCGATGGTGTGTACGCGCACCTTCAGCACCTGGTTGATCCAGCCGATGCGGCGCTTGATGGCCTCGTTGCCGCGCGGCAGTTCGGCGACGGTCTTCACGTCCGAATGGAGCATCGGCTGCGGCGCGCCGTCGGTGATGAGAAAAATCGTCTCGACCCCGTTGATGAAGGCGACCTCGCGCAGGGCCTCTTCCATGGCCGACATCGTCTGCGTGCCGCCGCCGGGCCGGGCCTCGTCGAGGAACTGGCAGGCGGCCTTTTTGGTCATGGCGTTGGCCGGGACCAGCGGCTGCTGCTTGTTCCAGCGGCGCACGTTGCCGCTGAAGAGGATGATGTTGAAGAGCGCGCGCGATTCGTCCAGGCGCATGATCAGATCCTTGAGCTGGTCGCGGGCCTTCTCGAAGCGGTTGGGCTTGCCGCCCAGCGTCATGCTGCCCGAGGTGTCGAAGAGGAAGACGATGCGGTTTTCGACGATGGGAATCTCGTAGTAGGAGAGTTCTTCCTTTTTGTCCACGGTCAGGTCGAGGTTGTAGACCGGTTCCTTGGCATTCTCCTTCTTGAAGTCGGCTTCGTTCTTCTTCCACCAGCCGTCCCAGGTAGCGGCGTCGGGGTTGAAGTCCTGCCCGGTGATCGCGCGCAGCGCCGCAGTGGCTTCGTAGCGCATGCGGCTGCCCTTGAGCTGGCGCAGGTATTCGACCAGCGGCGCGACGGCCTTCTTGTCGGGGATGCGGGCCAGCGCACGGCACGCGGCCACCTGCACGCAGACGGCCTGGGTGGGCTTCAACTGCTTGACGATCGCGTCCACGGCGCCGTCGTATTTGTGCGCGCCCAGCAGGTCCATGCAGGCGACCATCACCGAAATATCGCGGGTGCTCGCGAGCACCTTGGTGGCGGCCTCGTCGAGGTCGGAGTTGGAATCGTGCGGGATCAGCCCGAAGAGCACCTGCGCCTGCGCGTTGGGGGCCAGGCGCGCAAGATTGACGGTAAACGCTTTGTCGGACTCGGGCGAACGCATCTGCGCGACGGCGTCCTGGCAGTCGTTGACGATCTCTTCGTATTCGCGCAGCCCGTTGTCGTTGTTGCGCTGCTCGGCGGCCTTGGCCAGCGCCTGGTTCAGCAGGCCCAGCACGCCGCCGACGCCCTGGGCGTTGTCCTGTGCGGACGCCTCCTTCACCTGGTCTTTCAACTTTGCGGCGGCCGGCGTGGCGGCCCAGACCGGCGCGGCCAGCAGCAGGCAGACAGGAACGGCCAGGCATGCACGCATGTCCGAAGACCTCCGGGTCGGGTTCGTGAATTTCAAGCTTGTCATTAGTTTAGTAGGTTCCTGAGCGTTCGTCACAGACAAGAGTGTCCCAAAAGGGCCGCGTGTGAGGGCCTTCCGGAGGAAGGCCCGATGTGCGTAAGGCCCAGGCGTTGCACCTTGACGGCATCCAAGCCGCAAGGATACAAACGGGACGGTGAGAGACGCCGGTTTAGGGGCCACAATTCCGGGGAGCTTTCGTGACTGAATCGAAGGCGGGCGAGTCCGCGCAGAACGAAGCGCTCGCGGTGCAGACCGTGGCGCAGCTCCGAACCGATCCCCAACTGCAACCGCTTTGGCAAACCGCTCGCGCATCGCGCGACGAAATGGTGGCCCTGCTTACCGAACTTGTTCAAATTCCCGCACCGACCTTTCACGAAGGCCCTCGGGGCGACCGCGCCGCGGAAGTCTTCAAGCAATTTACGGGCGAAACGGTTCATTCCGACGAGGTCGGGAACCGCTGGATCACGCTGACGGGTTCGCAGGGGCCCGGCCCGCGGATCCTGGCCTGCGCGCACCTCGATACGGTCTTCTCCCACGGCACCGACTGCACGGTCCGCACCGAGAACGGCCGGTTGATCGCGCCCGGCATCGGCGACGACGGCTCGGGCCTGGTGACGCTGCTGACGGGGGCGAAACTGCTCTGCGCGGCCGGCCGGCCGTTTCCGGGCGAACTGATCCTCGCCACGAACGTCGGCGAGGAAGGCCTGGGCAACCTGCGCGGCGTGCGCGCGCTCTGCGACCGCTTCGCACGCGGGCTCGACGGCTTCCTTTCCGTGGACGGCGGGATCGGCAACGTGGTGGGCGAAGCCGTGGGCGGGCGGCGCTACCGGGTGACCGTGACCGGCCCCGGCGGGCACTCCTGGTCCGACTTCGGAACGCCCAGCGCGATCCACCACCTCGCCAACATCGCCGCGAACCTGACCGAACTTGAGGCGCCCGCCTCGCCGCGCACGACCTTCAACATCGGCGTCATCAAGGGCGGCACGAGCGTCAACTCGATCGCGCAGCAGGCTGAACTCCTGCTCGACCTGCGCTCCGTCGATTCCGCCGCCGTCGCGGGGCTCGATGCGCGCGCGCAGAAGGCCATCGGCGCCGCCGGCAACCCGCCGGGCCTGAGCGTCCAGGTGGACCTGCTGGGCGAACGCCCGACCGGCGACGGGGCGCTGACCCGCGACTGGATCACGCTCGCCGCGGCCGTCTGGAAGGACCTGGGGCAGTCGATGAAGGTGACGGCCAGTTCCACCGACGCGAACGTGCCGTTGGCCCTGGGCCTGCGCGCCTCGACCTTCGGCGTCTGCCAGGGCGGGCGCGCCCACACCACCGACGAATGGCTCGACCCGGCCTGCCTGCCGCAGGGCCTGGAGGCCTTCCTGCTTCTGATCCTGGCGGCAACGCGCACGTTTCCGCACGCGTGATGTGCCAAGCACGCGGGCCTTCCGTAGGGTAAGATTCCTCCCATGAAGATGCATCAGGTCCGCCAGGAAGCGGCGGCGCGCAAGGACGAAGGCGAGAAGAAGACCTACTACAAGGTCGTCGCGAGCAACCGCCGCGCCCGGCACGACTATCACATCGAAGAGACCTACGAGGCCGGGATCGAACTCCACGGCAGCGAGGTGAAGTCCCTGCGCATGGGGCGCGTGGAATTCGCCGACGCGTACGCGCGCGTCTACGAAAACCAGTGCTGGATCATGGGCCTGCAGATCAAGACCTACGGGCACGCGCACGTACAACTGCCCGACCCCGTGCGCCAGCGGCGTTTGCTGCTGAAGGGCCGCGAGATCGAGAAGCTGCGCCTGAAGTCGGAGAAGAGCGGCTATACGATCGTCCCGCTGGAGATTTACTTCAAGGACTCGTGGGCCAAGGTCAAACTGGGGCTGGCGCGCGGCAAGCAGATGCACGACAAGCGCGAGGCGCTCAAGCAGCGCATGGCCAACCGCGACATCGACCGCGCGCTCAAGGACCGCCGCAAGCGCTGACGCGCCGCCTTACACCCGCTTAAGCCGTTCGAACGAGTAGATGCCGCCGCCCATGTGGCGCAGGCGGTGGCCGCCTTTCAGCTTCACCCCGTTGAGCGTGAAGCGGAGCTGCTGCAGGCCCTCGTCGGGCGCCTCGATCCATTCGAACGCGCCTTCGTCCACCCGCGAGACGCGCCCCCGCCCGCCGCTCAACGGGCCTTCCAGCGTCAGGTACGCGCGGCGGTGGTCGGCGATCAGCCGCAGCAGGTTCGTCTGCGCGCTGGGGTCCCCCGTGGCGGCGCCGCGCGCGCGGGAATCGGCGTGGCTGCGCCCGTCGGGGCATTCGTCGGTAAGCGAGGCGAAGGTCTTGAGCACCGGGTCGAAGTCGCCCGCGCCTTCTTCCATCTGGAGCATCAGGTCGTAGTGGTCTTCGCGTCCGGGCCAGCCGGTGTGGTGGAGCAGGACGAAGCGCATCGGAACCAACCCTTAGCCGCGCACGCTCGCGGTCAGCCGGCCGTCGTCGCTCAGGCGGTCGATCAGGCGCGCGGCGGTGGCGAAACCGACGTGGAGTTCGTCCATCAGCACCTGGGTGTGGACGCGCCCGGCCTGCTTGAACGCCGCGGCGGCCTTCTCCACCAGTTCCTCCGGCAACTGCTCGTGATGCGCGTTCGCGTCGCGGGCGGCCTCGAGCGTCTCGTCCAGGTAGCCGAGTTCGTGCAGGCGCTTCAGGATCAGGTCCGCGCCTTCCTTGATGCTCAGCTTGTCCGTCTCGACGACGATCTCCGGCGCGAGCGGTTCCTCGTAAGGATCGTCCACGCCGGTGAACTGCATCGGCTTGCCGTCGGCGGCGGCCTGGCGCGCCTTCTTGTACAGGCCCTTCACGTCGCGCGCCTCGCACGCGGCCAGCGGGCACTTGCAGTAGACCTCGACGAAGCGCCCGATGCGCGTGCGGTTGGCCTCGCGCCCCGCGCGGTACGGGCTGATCGCGGCGGTGATCGCCACGCCGCCGTGCTTGGTGATCAGGCTCGCGACGAAGCCGATGCGGCGGATGTTCGTTTCGCGGTCATCCTTGCCGAAGCCCAGGCCCTTGCTCAGTTCCTGGCGCACGACGTCGCCGTCGAGCAAGTCCACGGCGCGGCCGGCGCGGGCCAGCGCATCCGCCACCGCGTGGGCGAGCGTCGATTTGCCCGAGCCCGAGAGCCCGGTGAACCAGAGCGTAAAACCTGTCGGCATGCGCGTGTCCCGGAGTTCCTTGCGGGGGATCGTATCAGCCCTGGAGCTGGAGGTACAGCAGCGCGCTGAGGGTCTTCGCGTCGCAGATGCGCCCATTGCGGATCTGGCGGCGGATCTGTTCGCGCGAGAGCGGGTGGAGGTCGATGTGTTCGTCGGCGTCCTTTTCGAGGAAGGCGGGAACGAGGTCCCAGGCCTTGAAGATGTGGATTTTTTCGCTGCAGAAGCCCGGCGCGGTGAAGATCGCGCCCAGGCGCTGCCACTTGCGGGCCGCGAAGCCGGTCTCTTCGATCAGTTCGCGCCTGGCGCAGGCGAGCGGCTGCTCGCCGGCTTCCAGCGTGCCGGCGGGGATTTCGAGCAGAATCTGGTTCACGGCGGGGCGGAACTGCTTGATCGTGAGGATGCGCCCGCGGCGGTCGAACGGCACGACGGCCACGGCGCCGGGATGCACGACCGTCTGGCGCTCGAAGGTGCGCTTGTCGGGGCCGCGCCAGGTCTCCTGGCGGATCTCGAAGACGCGGAACGAATGCAACGAACGTTTTTTAAGAAGCTTGAACGAGGACATGCCTGCATCTCCGGGGGTATCGTCAGGGCGCGGCTGCGTGCGGCCGCCGGCGTCCGGCGGCTCCGTGAGATTAGCGTGGGGCGGGAACTCCGCGCAACGTTAGAACTCGCGCCCGCCGCGCCCGCGCGGCACGGTAATTTCGTTGACCTTCGAAGCGCATGCATAGAATTGGTCGGACCCCGTCCGCGGCAGGAGCCCTTCCTTCGATGATCTCGAGTCTGTACCTCACCGCGGTCACGACCGCCAACGGCACGCTCAAGCAAAACCTTTCCGACGACGAGATGCGCACCGCGGTCCGCACCGGCAACGGGATGCTGTGGCTGGATCTGTACAAGGCCACGCCGGAAGAGTTCTTCCTGCTGGACGAGGTCTTCGGGTTCCACCCGCTCGCCATCGAGGACTGCCAGCACACCAGCAAGTTTCCCAAGCTCGACGAGTTCGCCTCGCACGTCTTCATCTCCTTCCTGACGCCCAACCCCAATTACAAGCCGGGCATGGAAATCAAGGAAGGCGAACCCAGCGAGGAAGCGATCCAGGAGATCAACATCTTCCTGGGCCCCAACTACGTCGTGACCAACCACCAGTGGCCGATGCCGTTCCTCCAGACCTTTCACGACCGCGCCAAGCGCGACCCCAAGCGCGTGCTCGGCCGCGGCGCGTCCTTCTTCTGCCACGACATCCTCGACGCCGCCGTGGACCAGTTCTTCCTGATGGTGGAAAAGATTCAGGACGAGGCCGAGGAGGCCGAGCTGGCGCTGCACAAGACCGAGAAGCTGGAACTGCTCACCGGCATGCTGGAACTGAAGCGCCGCGTGCTCAGCCTGCGCCGCCAGATGAACGACCACCGCGAACTGATCCAGCGCCTCCTGCGCGACTGCCATCCGGCCTGCGTCCCCAAGTCGCACGCCTACTACCGCGACATCCTGGACCATCTGAACCGCATCGAGAACGACCTGGACGTCTGCCGCGACACCATCGACCACGCGCGCGAAGTCTACATCGCCGTGATGGACGCCCGCGCCAACCAGGTGATGAAGCTCCTGACCCTGCTCTTCACCGTCTCGCTGCCCTTCACGATTCTCACCGGCTGGTTCGGCATGAACTTCAAGGACCTCCCGCTGCTCGAGGACGCCTGGGCCCCCTGGGCGGTCACGGCCCTGATGTTCGCGCTCGCGGGCGGGATTCTGGGCTGGCTGCGGTACCGGAAGTTCTTCTAGAAACCGCCGAACGGCCCGGTCCACGCAGGACTCGAAGGAATACGAAGCCGGGTTCCGGGCAACAAAAAAGGCGGAGCGCACGCGCTCCGCCTTTTCTATTTCTGAAAGAGAATCGTCTTACCAGCCGACGCCGACTCCAATGCTGAATCCGCTGCGGCGGCCGTAGTTGCTGTAGCGGAAGCTCGCCGAATTGTACGGGTAGTACGAATGCGGGTAGCAGTACGGGCGGTAGTAGTACGGGTACGACGGATACGAAGGATAGACGTACACGGGCGCGGGCTCGCGGTAGATCACCGTCGTCGAGGGCTCGACGACGCGTTCCACGACGCGCTCGGTCGCGCGGGGCTGCTCATACTGGTACGCCGGTTCCTCGGCGCGCGCGGGGATGCGTTCGTAGGTCGCCTGCGTCTGCGCGGGCTTCTTGGTCTGGCGCAACACGGCCAGGCGCCCGCCCGCGCGGCGTTCGCCGCGTTCGAAGACGCTGACGTACAGCCCCTCGAACTCCTCGGTCTCCACGCGGCTGAAGAGCAGCAGGGCCTTCTCGCCGGCCGGGACGTTGAAGACCTGCCCGGAGGCCTCGCCGGCGTAGCGCACTTCGTACGCGCCCTTCGGCACGCTCAGGCTCACGCCGCCGTGCGGCGTCATGGTCTTCTTCTCGTCCTCGCCCGCGGGGGTGATCCACAGCAGGTGCGAGGCCAGGTCGAAGCGGTAGGCCCAGGCGCGGTCGTCCACGTTCTCGAGGTTCAGCGTGCCGGTCTCGCCGGCCTTCTCGATGCGCACGTCGGCCGCTTCGGCGGGCGCGGGCTGGCCCGCGGGCGCGGCGGCCGGCTTCTTGCGCAGCATGGCCGCGATGACCTTTTCGGGCACGTGGGCCTGCTTGAGCTTGATGATGTCGTCGGCGGTAAGGCTGAAGCCCTTGTCGCTGCGGTCCACGGCGGCCAGCAGCACGTCCTCGCCGATGCCTTTCTCGGCCAGCTTGACGATCTCGTCGGTGCTTTCGGCGCGCGCGGCGTGCTGGACCAGGACGGCCAGCATCAGGCTCGCGAGCACGCAGGCGATCATGCGTGTCATGGGCGATCTCCCAACCAAGAGAAACCCTCAACCACTCCTCTTATCTTAAGAGGATGCGGCAGAGGGTCAACCAGGCACCTCTCCCTATATATGTGACGAGCCGGGCGCGGAATTCTTCGAGCCTTAGGCTCGGGGCTCCGGCGCGCCCCGCCCGCGTTCCGCTAAGTGGCGCTCACGCCTTGACTTCGTTGCCGGACGGGACCCCGTTCTCGAAGGCCGTAAGGTTCCCGATGGTGGTCTCGGCGATGTTGCTCAGCGCTTCTTCGGTAAAAAAGGCCTGGTGCCCGGTGATCACCACGTTGGGGAAGGTCAGCAGCCGCGCGAAGACATCGTCCTGAAGCAGTTCGCCCGATTTATCTTCGAAGAAGAGGTCGCCCTCTTCCTCGTACACGTCCAGGCCCAGGCTCCCGATTTTGCCGTCTTTCAGGCCCTGGATCGCGGCGGGCGTGTCGATCAGCGCGCCGCGGCTGGTGTTGATCAGCATCACGCCCTTCTTCATCTGTTCGACGGCCATGCCGTTGATGAGGTGGTAGGTCGCCGGGAGCAGCGGGCAGTGCAGCGTCACGATGTCGGACTGGGCCAGGAGTTCGGGGAGTTCGACGTAGGTCACGCCCAGGGCCTCGCAGGCGGGGTTGCGGAACTTGTCGTAGGCCAGCAGGCGGCAGCCGAAGCCTTTGAGGATCTGGGCCACCACGGCGCCGATCTTGCCCGTGCCGACGATGCCCGCCACGCGCCCGTGCATGTCGAAGCCCAGCAGCCCGTCGAGCGCGAAGTTGCCTTCGCGGATGCGGTGCGTCGCGCGCACGATCTTGCGGTTGAGCGCCAGCATCAGCGCGACGGCGTGTTCGGCCACCGCGTAGGGCGAATACGCCGGCACGCGCGCGACGGCGATGCCGGACTCCTTCGCCATCTTGACATCGACGTTGTTGTACCCGGCGCAGCGCATGGCGATGAAGCGCACGCCCAGGTTCTTCAGGCAGCCGATCACGTTCGCGTTGAGCTGGTCGTTCACGAACGCGCAGACGGCCTGGTGGCCCTGGGCGAGCACCACGGTGGTGTCGTTCAGGTGCGGTTCGAGAAAGAGCAGTTCGTGCCCGGCTTTCGCGTTGGCGGCCTCCAGGTAGGCCTTATCGTACGGCTTGGCGGAAAAGACGGCGACTTTCATCGAGACTCCCTTGCGGCACGGCCGCGGCGTTCGTTCCTCGCGGCGGTTCTACCGGCAAACGCGGGATAGTGAAGAAAAGGTTGATGGTTGCGTTCGCCGCGCGTCTTGAATAAAAGAGATCGTTGTCCGATATTGCGTCGCGCAGGCGGAGGCATGCTCATGGAGTCCGCGGTTCTCCAATTCGTGCTTTCGGCCCTCGTGATCGTCGCGGCGGGGACCGTGCTGACGCGCTGCACCGACCGCATGGCCGAACTGACCGGCCTGGGACGCCTGCTGATGGGCAGCATTTTCCTGGCCGCGGCGACCTCGCTGCCCGAACTGGCCACGGACCTCAACGCCATCTGGCTCGGGCAGCCGGACCTGGCCGTGGGCGACCTGTTCGGCAGCAGCCTCTTCAACCTCTTCATCCTCGCGGTGCTGGACGTGACGTACCGCAAGCCCACGGAGCGGATGTTTTCGAGGATGGCCTCGGCCCACGCGCTTTCGGCCACCATGTCCCTTACGCTTACCGCCGTGGCCGGCATGGCCATGGTTTCGGGGATCGGGAGCAGTTACCTCGGCCTCGGCCCCTTCTCCTGGGCGCTGCTGATCGTGTACCTGCTGGGCATCCGGCTGGTCTACTACGACCAGCAAAAGGCCGCGGCCGAGGCCGAGCCGGAGCCCAAAGCGCCCGGCTGGGGAAAGACGGTGGCGCTCAACCTGGCGGGGTACGTCGCTTCGGCGGGCGTGATCCTGGTCGTCGCGCCGTACCTGGCTGTGGCGGCCGACCGCCTGGCCGTCCAGACCGGCGTGGGCCACACCTTCGTGGGCACGACGCTCGTGGCGCTGGCCACCTCCCTGCCCGAACTGGTCGCCACCTTCGTCGCCTTGCGCATGGGCTCCTACGACCTGGCGCTGGGCGGCATCTTCGGCAGCAACTCCTTCAACATGGTGCTCTTCGTCGCGCTGGATGCCGCGCAGCCCGGGCCGCTGCTGGCCTCGGTGCAGCGCTACCACGCGGTGACCGCGTTCGGCGTGATCCTGGTCACGACCGTGGCCATGCTCTCCCTGCTCTACCGCGCCGAACGCAGGATCACGTTCATCGAACCCGGCGCCGAACTGATCATACTGCTGATTCTGGGCACGCTGTTTCTGCTCTACCACCTGAATCCGTAGCCCGGAGGCTCGACGATGCCGCAAGACCCCGGAACCGTTCCCAGCGCCTGGCACGCACGCCCGGCCGCCGAGGCCCTGCGCGAACTGGGCTGCGACGCCGAACGCGGCCTCGACGCCGCGGCGGCCGCCGAGCGCCTGCGCGTGGAAGGCCCGAACCGCCTCCACGAGGCCCCGCCGCTGCCGGCGTGGCGCCGCTTCCTCGCGCAGTTCGCCGACATCATCGTCGGGATGCTCATCGTCGCCGCGCTGCTCTCCGGCTGGCACGGCGAATGGGCCGACGCGCTCGCCATCGTCGCCATCGTGCTGCTGAACGGGATTCTGGGGTTCGTGCAGGAAGAAAAGGCCGAGCGCGCGCTCCAGGCGCTCCAGAGCCTCTCCTCGCCCATGACCAAGGTCCACCGCGGCGGCGCGCTGAAGAGCCTGCCGGCGGCGGAGATCGTGCCCGGGGACCTGATCGAACTCGAGGCCGGCGACTACGTCCCCGCCGACGCGCGCCTGCTGACCTCCTTTGCCATGCGCGTGCAGGAAGCGGCCCTGACCGGCGAATCCCTGCCCGTGGACAAGAACGCCGGGGCCGCGGTGGCCGAAGCGGCCCCGCTGGGCGACCGCTCGACCATGGCCTACGCCGGCACGGTGGTCTCGGCGGGCAAGGCGCGCGCGCTGGTCGTCGCCACCGGCATGCGCACCGAACTCGGGCGCATCGCGGGCTTGCTCCAACGCGAGGAACGCCAGCCGACCCCGCTGCAGCGGCGCCTGGCCGAACTCGGGCGCGTGCTCGTCGTCGTCTGCCTGGCCATCGTGGCGGTGATCTTCACTCTCCAGATGTTGCGCGGCGGCCAGTGGCTGGACGTGCTGATGCTCTCGGTCAGCCTGGCGGTCGCGGCGGTGCCCGAGGGCCTGCCCGCCGTCGTCACCATGTCGCTCGCCCTGGGCCTGCAGCGCATGGTCCGGCGCAACGCGCTGGTGCGGAAGCTTCCCAGCGTCGAGACCTTGGGCAGCGTGACCGTGATCTGCTCGGACAAGACCGGCACGCTGACGCGCAACGAGATGACCGTGCGCGAGATTCACGCGGGGGCGCAGGACTACAGCGTGGGCGGTTCGGGCTACGCGCCGCAGGGGGCGTTCGCGCGCGGCGGCCAGGAAGTCGCCTGCGCGGAGGAAGCCGACCTGGCCGAGGTCCTGCGCATCGGGGCGTGGTGCAACAACGCGGAGGTCGTGCCCAAGCCCCAGGGCGAGGGCTGGCAGGTGATCGGCGATCCCACGGAGGGCGCGCTGGTGGTGGCCGCGCGCAAGGCCGGCCTGGAAACCCCGCGCCCGAAGGTCCTGTACGAGATTCCCTTCGACAGCGACCGCAAGCGCATGTCCGTGGTGCTTCGCGCGCCCGACGGGAAGGCGCTGATGTACGCCAAGGGCGCCCCCGAGTCCCTTCTGCCGCTCTGTTCGCACGAATTCCGCGGCGGGCAGCGCGTCCCGCTGAGCGACGAGCGGCGCGCGGAGATTGGGCGCGTCAACGCCGCGATGGCCGCGCGCGCCCTGCGCGTGCTCGCCCTGGCGCGGCGGCTCGATCCCGAGCGCGAGGAGGAGGCCTACGCCGAGCGCGGGCTCACCTTCGCGGGGCTCGCGGGGATGATCGACCCGCCCCGCGACGAAGTGCGCGCGGCCGTGCGCGTCTGCCGCAAGGCCGGCATCCGCCCGGTGATGATCACCGGCGACCACCCCGACACCGCGCGCGCGATCGCCGCGGAACTCGAGATTCTCTCCGGCGATTCCTCCCAGGTGCTGACCGGCGCGGCCCTGGACGGCGTGGACGACGCGGCCCTGGCCGGGCGCATCGGCGGCGTGGCCGTCTTCGCGCGCGTCACCGCCGAACACAAGCTGCGCGTCGTCCGCGCGCTTCAGAAGAACGGCCACGTCGTGGCGATGACCGGCGACGGCGTCAACGACGCGCCCGCGGTCAAGGCCGCCGACGTGGGCATCGCCATGGGCGTCACCGGCACCGACGTGACCAAGGAAGCCAGCGACATGGTGCTGACCGACGACAACTTCGCCTCCATCGTCAACGCCGTCGAGGAAGGGCGGGGGATCTTCGACGACATCCAGAAGTTCATCCACTACCTGCTCGCCTGCAACGCGGGCGAGGTGCTCTTCATGTTCGTCGCCTCGCTGCTCGGCTGGCCCGCGCCGCTGGTCCCGATCCAGATTCTCTGGATCAACCTCGTCACCGACGGCCTGCCCGCGCTGGCGCTGGGCATGGAACCGCCCGAGCGCGACATCATGGAGCGCGCCCCGCGGCCCGCGCGCGAGCCCGTGATCAACCGCCGCGTCGGCCTGCTGATCCTGGTCCACGGGCTCCTGGTCGCGGCGGCCTCGCTGGCGGCCTTCTGGCTTACGTACGCGGGCGGCGAGGAGAGCCTGCGGCACGCGCGCACGGTGACCTTCGCGGTGATGGCGTTCTCGCAGCTCGGCTTCGCCTTCGCCTGCCGCAGCCACGCGCGCACGATGCCGGAACTGGGCCTCTTCACCAACCCGCAGCTCTTCGGCGCCGTGGCGATCTCGGGGCTGCTTCAGTTCTGCGTGCTGACGGTCCCGTTCGCGCAGGGCGTCTTCGAGACCGCCGCGCGCCTGAGCGGCCGCGAATGGCTGATGATCGGCGCGCTGGCGCTCGCGCCGGTGACGGTCATCGAGATTGCGAAGCTGGTCCGGAAAGCGCTGCGTCCGCGGAACTGATCAACGCCACTGGAAGACGAGTTTGTGGGCCGCGCCGGCCTTGCCGACCAGCATCTGGGCAGGCTGCGTGAACTCCCCGCCGCCGGGCTTCCGGAACGTGAACGCGCTCGGGACGAACGGAGGCGACGCGAGGTTCATTTCGGCGCCGTCGGGCGGAGCGGCCTCGCCCGTGCTTTCCAGCGCGCGCGTGAGCATCTCCAGGTCGCCGGCCTCGGGCTTGATCCCGCGCTGCACCTGCTGCTGAAGGCTCTTTAACAGGTCGCGGACCTTGTCCAGCGGGCGGTAACTGGCCGCGACGTAGACCGTCTCCTCGGTCTTCCCCGGTCCGCCAGAACTCCACGCGCCGCCTGCGGGCACGCTTACTTCCTGGCCAGCCTCCACGCGCGCGTCGGCGAGTTCGAAGCCCTGGGGAAAAAGCTGCGTAACCGCGCCGGAGCTGTCCAGGCGCACGGCGTACAGGTAGCAGGCCTGCTTCGGGCGCAGCCTGACCTGCCACGCGTCGCCTTCGTGGAGCACCGCGTCCTGCGAGAGTTCGGCCGGCTTCGGGTCGTCCTTGCGCAGGCCCACGACGGCCCAATGGATCGTCAGGCGGTCGAGGCGCGTGCCGGGCGGGTAGAGGTTCGCGGCCGCGGGCGGGGCCGGCTGCGTGCGCGCCGCCTCGCCTTCCCACGGACGCCAGACGCCCAGCACGAGGCAGAGCGCCACCACCGCCACGCCGCCCAGTGCCCACAGGCCGTAGGGTTCCCGGGGGCCCTGGTGCGCGGGAGCTTCGGCCTTGACCGGCAGGCGCAGTTCGATCGACTTGCTGATGCGCGCCGAGTGCGTGCGCGTGGCCGACTGGCGCTTGGCGATCAGCTTGTCGATGCGGCCCGCGAGCTGCTGCGCCGAGGCGCAGCGGACTTCGAACGGCCCCAGCATCCAGTCCACGAGGTTGTACGTCTCGGTGTCCAGGCCGGGCATGGCTTCGCGCAGCGGCGTGAGCTGCCGGGCGGCGACCTTTTTGGGCAGTTCGCTCAGCGTGTTCGTCTCGATGGGCCACTTGCCGCTCAGCATCTCGTACAGCGTCACGCCCAGGCTGTACAGGTCCGCGCGGCTGTCCAGGTCCTCGTCCATCCATTGTTCGGGGCTCATGTACTGCGGCGTGCCCGTCACCACGCCGGCGTCGGGGTGGCCGTGGTCGCTGGCGTCGTTGGTGCGCGCGAGGCCGAAGTCCATCAGCTTGGCCATGCCCTGGACGTTCACCATGATGTTGCTGGGCTTCACGTCGCGGTGGATGATGCCCATGCCGTGCGCCGCCGCCAGGCCCAGCGCGACGTCGCGCGTGACGCGCAGCGCTTCCTCCTCCGGAAGTTTGCCCAGCCGCTCCAGCTTCTGGCTCACGTCCTCGCCTTCGATGTATTCCAGGATGACGAAGAGCTGCCCTTCGCGCTCGCCCGCGTCGAAGACCAGCGCGATGTGCGGATCGGTCAGCTTCGCGGAAGCCTTGGCCTCGCGCAGGAAGCGCGCGTGGTACTTGTCGTCGTCGGCGTACTTGCCGCGCACGAGCTTGATCGCGACCCGCCGGTCGAGCGTCTCGTGGCGCCCTTCGTGAACTTCGCCCATCCCGCCCCAGGCGATGAAGCGCTTCACCACGCAGCCGCCGACCTTGTCGCCGGGCTTGAGCAGCACCTCGCGCTCGGGATTGTCGCTGTTGTCGGGGGGATTCAATTGCGAGGCCGGGGGCCCCAGTTTCCCGGGCTCCGGGTTCGCCGGGATCTCGCGGCTTTCGGAAACGGGCATCTGCCGTTCGTCGCGTTGGGCTTCGTTGTCCATTGCTGAACCAAGTCCCCACCGACCTGTGTCAGGCGCGAGCGCTCGAGCTGCGTGCTTTGTTTAAGATACAACGAATTAATGCGCATTGCGCGTTCTTGCTTCAATTGTAAGGAAGTCTTTACTACGATATATCGCGGCGCGCAACAGGAATCAGGAAAGTATAACTGCTTTTAAGTCAACACGATGTGCGTGTTCCTCGGGTCCTGTTTCAGGCCTGCGGCACAACATTTAGCGTGCACAGGAGCTTAACAATTATTTTTCAGGCGGGGCGGCGTAGCGCTATTTGCCCATGGCTTTGCTGGCGATCTCGATAAATTCCTTCTTGGTGACCTCTTCGAGGTGCTTGCCGCGCTTCTTCAGTTCCTCGTTGATCTTGACCGCGCCTTCCTGCATCACCTCGTGGGTCTCTTTCGAACCGCCGACGAGCTGGAAGTTCTCCCCGCGCGTCACGCGCACGTGGCCGTCCTTGTTGTCCAGGCCCACGCCCAGCAGCATGGCCTTCTTGCCTTTGGGCTTTCTGGCGGATTTCTTCAACGGCTTCATGGCGCATCCTTCCGGCGAACGCTTACGGATCGACTTCGTCTTCCGCCGGCGAGTTGGCGTCGGTCGCGATCAGAATCTTGTCGAACTGCGGGCCGTCTTCCTTCGTGTTGAGTTCGAAGGTGTGCTTGCCCTTGGCGAGCTTGAAGGCCTTCATCTTGGCCGCATCCTTGTAGGGATGCCAGGCCCACTTGAACTCCGACTCGCTGATCTTGCCTTCGTCGTCGCGCAGGTCGAGGTACGGCTGGTCGTCGAGCTTGAGGAAGACCGAATCCCCGCAGGAATCGAACCACTTCGCGCGCAGGAAGACGTAGTACTCGTCCTCGCGCGGGACTTCGAACTCGTAGATCGCCTTGCCGGGCAGCTTGCCCCCGCCGGTCTTCAATTCGGTGGTGTCGAGGCCGCAGCTATGCATCCAGCCGTCGGGGATTTCGAGGTAGCCCATCGCCTTGCCCATGTGGACCGAGGCGATGCGCATCACCACCGTGCCGTCGGGCGCCTTGTCTTCCAGCTTGGTGGGCTTCTCGCACTCGATCACGATCTTGACCGGCGTCACGACGGCCGGCGTGACGGCCGAGGGCGTGCCCGGCGTGCCGGGTGTCGCGGGGGTGCCGGGCGTGTTCGGCGTGGCAGGGGGCGTGGGTTTGTCGCCGCTGGACTTGCTCGAGCCCAAGGCCACCACGATGACCACCAGGGCCACGATCACCGCCAGCGCAATCAAGCCACGAGCCATGGAGCGTCCTTTCCGGTCCCGGCGCGTACGAATAGCGCGCGCTCAGGCCACCTAAAGTCATTAGATCACAAAAGTTGCGCCAGATCAATCGTCCTTGGAGGCCAGCCGTTCGGGCTTGGGATCGGCCGTGGGCTGCGCGGGCGAATCGATCGCGGGGACCTCGGCCATCTTTTCGTCTTCCTGCTGGTCCCGCCGGTGCATCCTGATCTCCCGCACGACGAAGAAGAGCGCGATGATCACGATCGCCCCAAACAAGTAATGTTTGTAGGGCCCCAAACGCTCTTCAGCTTCCTTCCCAAATTTGTAACCGAGGTAAATAGAGATGGGACACGTAATCATCGCCCGCGCGAAATCCCAGAGCAGAAAGCGCCAGTAGCTCACGCCCATCGTGGCGCTGAGGAAGAAGGTCGGCGCGCGCACGCCCGCCAGGCAGCCGGCGATGAAGATGGCCTTGGAACCGTGGCGGCGGAAGAAGTCGCGCGAACGCTGAAGGTTCTTCTGCGTCATCAGCTTTTTAAAGGGCCATCGGGAGAGCAGGGACTCCCCGTATCGTCTTCCTAAGTAAAAGGTTACGCTATCGCCGGCCAGGATGCCGATCACCGAGACGACGATCATGAGGCCGAGCTGCCCGTCGATGCGGTCCACCACGATGCCCGCGACGATAAAGGTGACTTCTTCGGGGATGGGCAGGCCCAGGCCGCACAAGATGAGGATGACGAAGACGAGCAGGTACGAAAGGTGACCTGTCGCGAACATGTCGGTAAGGAAGGTATACCAATCCAAAGGCTGCTCCCGCTTTTTCGGCCCCAGGGTACCGTGGTAGCAATTCTCGGAAAACTTCTAAGTCTTTTAATCGACTTGCCAAGGTCCGAAGATTCAACCGAACCGCGTAGAACAGACGTTCGTAGAAGGATCAGTCGCGAGATTTTCAGGCACGGGTGCAAATGTATATTTTCTTAAACAACAAACGGTTAGATAGTTCGTTGACACACATGAAAAAGGATGCTGTAATGAGTTTTAGTGTTGTTAACCGCCACACAAAGAGATGTCCTCGCACCGAAAGGGGGTGAATGCATGAACAAGTCGAGGAAGGATGGCTTCACGCTGATCGAGCTTCTGGTTGTAATCGCGATCATTGCAATCCTGGCAGGTCTTATTCTTCCCGTGTTGGCTCGCGCTCGCGAGTCCGCGCGGCGTACGTCTTGTGCCAGCAACCTGTCGCAGATCGGCAAAGGATGCCAGTTGTACAGCGACGTTTCATCGAACTTGGGCAAGATGCCGACCTCCGGCACCAGCGCCTGCAAGTCGTTGAACCTGCTGTACGACGCGTATGTCAAGGACCCCCGCTGTTTCTCGTGCCCCTCGTCGCCCTCGCTGGATAAGATCCTGGGGACGCCGCCCGTGGCCAACACGAGCAACGGTGGCACGCCGAACATGGATAACACGTACACCAAGTACGGGTTCCAGCCCGACCAGCTTCCCACGCGCGCCGTGGGCGGTCTCGCGGGCGATTACGGCACCGGACCGGTCGGCAACAATTCGACGAACCACGGCCGTTCGGGCACCGCCGGCGTCGGCCAGAACTTCTTGGTCGTCGGTGGCTCGGTGGAGTTCCTGGACAGAAAGACCCGCAAGATCAGCTCGGGCGACGACGACATCTACACCGCCGAATCTTCGAACGGTGATGACGACTCGGCGCTGAAGGCCGACTGATTTCCACGGACCCTTACAAGCTGCTTTAGCAATCCCCTTCCGCAAGGAAGGGGATTTTTTTTGCCCGAACCGAATCCCTCATTCGTTCGTAGTATAGACGGCCCACTGGGCCCCGGGGGTTGCATTCCGTTCCTTCATCGTGGTTCCGCGGGGAGTCTTCCATGCGTCGGCATGCACGTAACGCTTTTACGCTCATCGAACTGCTGGTCGTCATCGCGATCATCGCCATCCTGGCCGGGCTGCTCCTGCCCGTCCTGGCCCGCGCCCGCGAATCGGCGCGCCGGACCAACTGCACCAGCAACCTCTCCCAGTTCGGGAAGTCGTGCAGCCTCTACGCCGACCACCCGACCAACTACGGCAAGATGCCCGACGACGGCGGCAGCGCGCTCTTCTCGCTCAACCTGCTCTACGACGGCTACGTCAAGGATCCGCGCGTCTTCTCGTGCCCGTCCACGCCCACGCTCGAAAAGCTGGTCGGCGGGACCGGCGTGGCCACGGCCGAGGTCGGCCCGAACCTGAACACCACGATGACGAAGTACGGCTTCCAGCGCGGACAGATTCCGACGCGCGGCGTGGGCGGCCTGGCGGCCGATTTCGGCGCCGGACCGGTGGCGGGGAATTCGCAGAACCACGGCAAGACCGGCACGGCGGGGCTGGGCCAGAACTTCCTGGTCGTCTCGGGCAGCGTGGAGTTCCTCGACGTGATCGTCCGCAAGACGTCCAACGGCGACGACAATCTTTACAGCGACGACTCGGGCACCGTGGCCGACGACGACGCCTTTATCAAGAACGATTGACCGGCCGCGCGGCTACTCGCGGCGCAGGGCCACGATGGGATCGAGACGGCTGGCGCGCCAGGCCGGGTAGAGCCCGAAGAAGAGGCCCACGCAGGCCGCGAAGACCAGCGACGCCGCCACCGACGCCCAACTGAGCACGAACGGCCAGGGGCGTTCCATCAGCATCGAGAGGACCTTGACCGTGAGCGCGGCCATGCCAGCGCCGCCGGCCGCGCCCACCAGTCCGCCCAGTCCGCCCAGGACCATCGATTCGACCAGGAACTGCATCAGGATGTCGAAGTCGGTCGCGCCGAGCGCCATGCGCAGGCCGATCTCGCGGGTGCGCTCGGTCACCGAGACGAGCATGATGTTCATGATGCCGATGCCGCCGACGAGCAGCGAGATCATCCCGATCGCGCCGAGCAGCAGGGTGAACGCGAGCAGCGTCCGGTCCACCGCATCGGCCATCTCGCCCAGGTCCTTCACGTCCACCGGGTCCCGGCGGTCGGCCGCGATGCTTTGAATCTCGCGGATCGCCAGGCGAATCTCGTTCTTGGCCTGCGGGATCAGGTCGCGCGTGCGCGCGGACGCGAAGATCACGTGCACCTGCCGGCCCCAGCCCATGTGATCGGCGATGCTGGTGAACGGCGCCAGGATCACGTTGTCCTGCTTGCTGCCGAAGAGCGAGCCCTTGGCCTTGAGCACGCCGATGACGGTAAAGGGCTCGCGGTCGAGGCGGATCACGCGGCCGGTCGGGTCGAGCGCGCCGAAGAGTTCGCGCGCGACGTCGGCGCCCAGGAGCACGACGCGGTTGCCGCTGCGCACGTCGGCGTCGCTGAAGGGCATGCCGAGTTCCAGGGTCCAGTTGCGGATCGTCAGGTACGAGGGGAAACACCCGTTCACTTCCGCGCGGCAGAAGCGCGCGCCGTAGATCGCCCGCGCGCCGCTGAAGATCACCGGCGAGGCGTCCTGCACGGACGGGCTGAGTTCCTGCATCTCGGTCACGTCCGACACCTTGAGCGGGTGGTACTTGTTGCGGCGCTGGTCCTCCTCGTCGCCGCCGTAGCGCGGGCTGACGATGAGCAGGTTGCGGCCGAAGGATTCCAGGGATTCGCCGACGAACTGGCGCCCGCTGCCGCCGACGTTCCAGAGCGCCACGACGCAGCCGACGCCGATGATCGTGCCGAGCATGGTCAGCGCCGAGCGCAGCTTGTTCGCGTTGAGCGCCTGGAAGGCCAGCACGAGGGCGTTGAGCATGCGCGGTTCCTAGCGGGCGGCGGCCGGCGCGGCCGCTTCCGCGTAGTCTTCTTCCGGGGGCAGCGCGTCGAGCTGCGCGCGGGCGCGGAGCGGTTCCGCGCGGGTTTCGATCCGGCGGATGCGCCCGTCGGACATGTGGATGGCGCGGCGCGCGCAGGCGGCCACGTCGGATTCGTGCGTCACGAGCACGATGGTCAGTCCTTCGGCGTTCAGCTCCTGCAGCAGCGCGAGGATTTCCAGGCCGGTGCGCGTGTCCAGGTTGCCGGTCGGTTCGTCGGCGAGCAGCAGGCGCGGGCGGTTGACCAGCGCGCGCGCGATGGCCACGCGCTGCTGCTGTCCGCCGGAAAGCTCCGTGGGCTTGCGGTTCAGCTTGTTGCCCAGGCCGACGCGGCGCAGGACTTCCGCGGCGCGGTCGCGGCGTTCGGCGCGCCCGACGCCGCCCATGTACTGCAAGGGCAGTTCGCAGTTGGCCAGCGTGGTGAGCCGCGGGAGCAACTGGAAGCTCTGGAAGACGAAGCCGATGGCGCGCGAGCGCACCCGGGCGAGCTGCCCGCGCGTGCGGCGCGAGACGTCCTCGCCTTCCAGCACGTACCAGCCGTTGGTGGGCCGGTCGAGGCAGCCGAGGATGTTCATCAGCGTCGATTTGCCCGAGCCCGAATGCCCCATGATGGCGGTGAAGTCGCCCTTGGCGACGGTAAAGGTGATGCCGCGCAGCGCGTGCACGGGCGCGACGGTGTGTTCGCCGTAGGTCTTGACCATGTCGCGCACGTAAACGACGGGCTGCGGCGCCGGCGCGCCGGGGGGCTCGGCAGGGACGGGCGGAGGCGCGGCGCCGGGCATTTCTATTCTCCGGCGCCTTCCGCCGGCACGGGCATGCCGAAGAACTGCATGCCGGTGACCAGCTCGTCGCCCGGCTTCAGGTCGCCTCCCAGCATCTCGTAGGCCTTGCCGTCGTTGGCGCCGACGTAAATGGCGACGGCCTTCAGCCCGCCCTTGCCGGACTGCGTGTAGACGGTCGCGGCCATGCCCTTCGGCGTCTTCTTCGCGCCGTCTTCCTCGCCGTTCTTCGCCGGCGCGGGCGGCGGGGCGGCCGGCAGAACCGTCGCGCTCCGCGGCGGGGAGAAGCGCACGGCCGAAGCGGGAATGCGCAGCACGTCCTGCTTGCGTTCGACTTCGTAGGTGACGTACGCCGTCATGCCCGGGCGCAGCTTGCCGAAAGGGTATTCTTCGCTGGGCGGGTTCTTCGCCGCGATGATCACCGGATACATCACCAGGCTCGAATTGGCCACGTGCTTGAGCTGCACGGCCTCCACCACGCCCTCGAACTTCTCGCCGCGGAAGCTGTCCACCTCGAAGGTCACCTTCATGCCCTTGCGGATGTGCCCGACTTCCGCTTCGTCGATGTTCGAGGCCACGCGCATCTCGGCCAGGTCGGCGATGATCTTGAAGAGGTTGGGCGTCTGGAACTGCGCCGCGATCGTCTGCCCCGGCTGCACGGCGCGTTCGAAGACGATGCCTTCGATGGGCGAGACGATGGAGGCGTACCCGACGTTGGTGACGGCCTTGGCCAGGGCCTGCTCCGCCTGTTCGACGACCAGCCGGTTCTGCGCCTCGCGCGCGGCCAGCGCGCGGCGCTCGTTGCCGATTTTCTCGAGTTCCATGCCCAGGCGTTCGAGTTCGACCTTGTGCGTGCGCATGTCGAGGTCGGCGTTCTTGAATTCGAGCTGCTTGATGTCCAGTTCGGTGGGGGTGGTCGCGTCGGCCTTGATCAGGTCCTGGTAGCGCTGCAGGTTCTTTTCCGCGAGTTCGCGGTTGGCCTGCGAGCGCTCGAACGAGAGCTGTTGGCGCTGCCGCGTGAAGGTCAGGTCCTTCTCGCGCAGGTCCAGGTTGCTGCGCTCGACCGCGAGCATCTCCAGGGCGATGCGGGCGTGCTTGAGCTGGCTCTCCTTGTCCTTGCGCTCGGCCTCCAGCAGTTCCGTGTCGAGCAGCGCGAGAATCTCGCCCTGCTTCACGCGCTCGTCGGCCTTCTTGCGGACCTCGATCACCTTGCCCGAGACCTGGCTGCCGACCTGCACTTCCTGCACGGGCTCGAGCGTTCCGGTCGCGTTGACCGTCACGAGCATCTCGCCGCGTTCCACCTTGGCGGTCGTCCAGGGCTGGGCCTGGGCCTCCAGCGAGCGCGCCAGCAGCGTGAGCGCCAGGCCGCCGCCCACGAAAAGCACCACGAGCACCAGGGCGGCCACGATCAGGATGCGCTTCATAACGGCATTCACCTTGTGTGGAGGAGTCGGTTCACGGTCTTACCGTGGCGCTTTTAGTCTTACGAGTAGACGCCGGCCTCTTTTGGGCTATTTGACCGTTTGCATGGCCATAGACGCGTAGCTGACCGCGGACTTCGTGGGAACTTCGAGCATCTGGTCGTAGCGCAGGAGCTGCGCGGAGCGGAAGCGGTCCTTGCCCAGGGTGAGCAGCGCGAGCATCGCCAGCACGCCGTCCACGTGGCGGGAGTTCTTGGTGCGCGCGATCTCGAAATAGAACGCGTCGGGATCGAGCGTCTCGACCTTTTTCAGCATGCGGCGGTCGGCGCGTTCGACGGGGAGCAGCAGCTTCTCGGTGATGTTCGTCGCGTGCCCGAACTTCGGGCCCACGTGGCTCAGGTCCACGCTCGCCAGCACGCACCACTTGCGGCCGCTCTTGTCGAGTTCCTTGCGCAGGGTTTCGAGAAAGCGCTGGAAGCCGTCGTCGCTGGCCGGATTGATCTCTTCTTCGATGAACGGATCGGCCGAGTTGCACAGGATCGGGAGGATCTCGAACGAACGCATCGCGCGCTGGCCCAGCAGCCCCGCCAGCAGCACCGCCTGGAACTCGATGGAGAATTCTTCCTTGTGCGTGTACTCGGCGATGGCCGTGTCGATCGCCGCGGCATCCTGGATGCGCCGCGCGATGCCCTTGGCCGTCGGCGCGGGCCCGAACGGCGTCGCGTAATCCTTGGTCGAGACGTTGAAGAGGCCCGTGCCGGCCGAACGGTGCGCGACGCCCAGGATCACGAAAAGGTCCGCCTGGCTGCGCTCCAGCAGCGCGTGGTAGCCGTGCGCGTACACCGGCCCGCCGACGCGCAGGTCGATGTGCGGGACGATCACGCCGGCCACTTCGTCCGCCTTCGCCTCGGGCTTCGCGGCCAGCTTGCCGGGGCCTTCGGGCGAGGCGAAGTAGCCTTCGATCTCCTTCATCAGCGCTTCGGGGTCGGTGGCGTAGCATTCGCCGCCGTGCGCCGTGGGCCGCACCGGAGCGGAGAGGAACTTCTGCAGCGTCTGCCGGACCACTTCTTCGAAATGCGGGCTGTCGAGGAAAAGGTTCTCGTCGAGTTCCCTGGCGAGGTCGTGGATGCCCTTCTCGGTGACTTCCTGGCCGTACTGGTCGCGGAATATCTGCGCGACCTCCGCGGCCGTGCGTTCGCCGTTGAAGAGCGTCGCGAGCGCGTACGCCCCGGGGCTCAGCACCGCCGGCTGCGGCGCGAACTTGTCGGGATCGTGCAGGACGATGCCCATCTCTTCGGGATCGGGCTGGCCCTTCTTGTTCTTGGCCAGGGAGACCATCTCGGCCGGGACCGTGCGGAGCGCGGGAATCGGCTCGTCCTGCCGGGCATCGGCCGGGCGCGCGGCCTTGTGGCGGCCCGACTTGCGCTTGTTGGTCTTGGTATCGGACATGCGGTCATCCGCGCCCATGGTGTTCGTTCGTTCGGAAAGCGTAAGGAGCCTAACACAGGCGCGCGGCATCGGCCAGAGCGCAACGCGCGGATGTTGAGGATTCGCGCGCAAAACGGACTCCGGCCGGTAGACTCGGGCGCCATGGCCAGCCGGATTCTCCTCTTAGCAGCCCTGGCGGCGTCGTTCTGCGGAACGCGCGCGTTCGCCGAAGCCCCGCCGGAAGCGCCGCGCATACGCATTGCCTGGCGCGCGTGGGGGCCCGAGGCCTTCGCGGAAGCCAAGCGCCTGGACCGCCCGGTCTTCCTGTGGATTTACGCGCGCTGGAGCGCCTCCAGCGCCGTCATGGCCGAGGATACGCTCGCCGACGAAAAAGCCGCGGCGATGCTGAACGAACTTTTCGTGCCCGTGCGCGTGGATTTGGACCGCCGCCCCGACATCGACCGCCGCCACCAGCAGGCCGTGCAGGCCCTCGGCGCGACCGCCGGCTGGCCGCTCACCGCCATCCTGACGCCCGACGGCCACGTCGGCTTCGGCGGCACCTTCTTCTCGCTCGACGACGACTACGTCGCCCAGCGCCCGGGGCTGCGCACGATCCTCTTCCGCGCCGCCGAAGGCTGGCGCAAGCACCGCGAGGCCTTCGTGAAGGACGCCGGCGCGCTGGAGGAAGAACTGCGCAAGCCGGGCCAGAAGGTCGAACCCGCCGCGCCCAAGCCGGAGACGCTCGAGACCATCGCCCGCAACATGGTGGAGGCGCTCGATCCCGTCGGCGGCGGCTTCGGCCCCGGCGTCGAAGGGCCGAAATATCCCACGCCGCAGGCCCTGGAACTCGCCCTGGCCAACCACGCCCGCAGCGGCGACCCGAAGCTGCTCGAAGTCGTCACGCGCACGCTCGACGGGATGCTCCACGGCGGCATCTACGACCAGATCGGCGGCGGCTTCCACCGCTTCGCGCGCGACCGCCGCTGGCGCCTTCCGCGCTTCGAGAAACTCCTCGCCGTGGACGCCGAGATGCTCCCGGTGCTCATCCACGCCTGGCAGGCGACGGGGAACGAGACCTACGCGCAGGCCGCGCAGGCGACGCTGGCCTGGTACGAGACCGTCATGACCGACCACGCCAAGGGCGGGTTCTACGCGTCCATGGCCGCCGACGAGGCCTACTACACCTGGACGGTGAAGGAACTCGAGGCCGCCGTGCGCGAGAACCGCGCCGCGGAGATCGCCGCGAAGGTCTACGAGATCGAGGAACGCGGCGACCTGGCCGAGACCGCGCCTTTCCGCAACGTGCTCTTCCGCGCCGCCCGCGTAGCCGACGCCTCGAAGGAACTGGGCGTGGACCTTGCCACCGGCCTGCAACTGCTCTCGAAGGCGCAGGCGGCGATGCTCGAGGCCCGCAACCTGCGCCCGGCGCCGCCGGTGGACAAAGCAATCCTCGTCGATGCCAACGCGCGCATGGCCTCGGCGTATCTGCTCGCGGCGGAGGCCTTCGGCCGCGCCGATCTGCGCGCCTTCGCGCTCAAGACGCTCGAGCGGCTGCTCAAGGAGGCGCTCGAACCCGGCGCCGGCGGCCGCGGAGCAGCGCACGTGATCGAACCCAACGGCACCGTAGGCTGGTACTGCTTCAGTTCCGACGAGGCCGCGCTGGCGCTGGCCTGCCAGGATGCCTACGCCGCCACCGGCGAGGCGCGCTGGCTGGAGGCCGCGCGCGGCATGCTGGCGCGCCTGGACGAACGCTTTCTCGACCCCGAAGACGGCACGTACCTCGACCGCGCCGCGAAGGTGAAGGGCGCGCCCGAGGCCCTCGGGCGGCTCGGCGATGCCTACAAGCCGTTCCAGGATACGCCGATGCCTTCGGTGAACGCGATGGCCGCGCTCGCGCAGTTGCGCCAGACGGCGTTGACGCGCGATCCGGCCTTCGCCGCGCGCGCGCGCAAGACGCTCGGCGCGTACGGCCCGCTGCTGGAAATGCTCGGCGGCCTGGCCTCCTCGCTGCCGCTGGTCGCGGATGCCTCGCTGCGCGGAACGACCGTGCTGGTGGTGGAAGGCGGCGAAGCCGGGGCCGGCGTGAAGGACCTGCGCACCGAGGCCGCGCGCGCCTACGCGCCGCACAAGCTGGTCCTCTGGGCCGAGACCCCGGAGCAGCTCGCCGCGCTGGGCTTGCAGCCGGAAGGCCCGCGCATTCACGTATTGAGCGGCGCGCGGCCCGCGGTTACGGTGAAAGACGCGTCGAAGCTGAAGGACGCGCTCGCGGCGGCGTGCCGGAAGGAATGATCCGCCGGAGTAGTCCGGATCTTTAGGGGTGGCCGGGCATGAAGCCGCTGCTGACCCACATCGCGATGCGTTGCGCGGACATGGACCGCGCGATTGCGTTTTACAAAAGCTGGTGCGACCTGGACGTTCTGCACCGCCGCGCCGACCCCGCGCCCGACGGCAAGGGCCTGATGCAGGTCGCGTGGCTCGGCCGGCCCGCCAAGCCGGGCGAAAACCCCGCCTTCGTCCTCGTGCTGCTCGAAACCCGCGTGCCGCCCGGCGCGACCAGCCTTTTCGATCATCTCGGTTTCGCCGTCGCCAGCCGCGCCGACGTGGACGCGCTGGCCGAACGCGGCAAGGCCGAAGGCATCATTCACTGGACCGCCGGCGACGCCGGGCCGGTGGTCGGCTACCTCTGCGCCGTCAAAGATCCCGACGGCAACGTCGTCGAATTCTCCTTCGGCCAGAAGCTCGGCGCGGCCGAATAACCGCACACCACTCGAGGACCCCGCATGCCCGCGCGCGCGTATCCGTTTCCGCTCACCCTGCCCACGCGTACGTCCGAACTCGCCAGCCGCCTCGCGCCGCTCTTCGAGGGCGAAAAGGCGCCGCTGTACCCGTACACGTATTTCGTGCGCACCACGGACGAGCCCCAGCCGCGCGAATACCGCATGCTGGCGCTCGAGAACGAGCACCTGCGCGCGCTCGTCGCGCCGGAACTGGGCGGGCGGGTGTACTCGCTGCGCGACAAGCGCCTGCGCACGCCCGAAGGCCGCGAAGGCCCCGGCGCCGAACTGCTCTACGACAACCGCTCGGTCAAGCCGTACCGCATCGAGCCGCGCAATTCGTGGATCAGCGCGGGCATCGAACTGAACTTCCCCGTCGCGCACAGCCATACGTCGCTCGAACCGATCGCCAGCCGTTTTTACGAAGCCGATGGGCGCGCCTACGTCGAAGTGGGCGAGACCGAGCGGCGCCTGGGCCTGACGTGGGTCGTGCGGTTTTCGCTCGGCGAAGGCGAAGCGTTCCTCACGCAGGAGACCTTCCTGCACAATCCGACGCCGCGCGCGTGCCGCTGGCAGTTCTGGGCCAACGCGGGCGTGGACGGCTTCGACGACACGGAGTTCGTCTATCCGCCGGCCAACGTCCACGTGCACGGTTCGAAGACCGAGCGCGGCGTCTGGCCCGCGGACTGGAAGATGCTCGGCGACCGCGAGGACATGCTGGGGCTCTTCTGGCTCGACCACACCGAAGTTTACTTCGGCGCGTTCCATCACCGCCTGGGCGTGGGGCTGATGCACCTGGCCGACCCGGCCGTCGTGCCGGGCATGAAGATGTGGACCTTCGGCAAGGCCGGCACGCGCGAATGGGCCAAGCTGCTCAGCGACGACGAGCGCGGCTACGCGGAAGTGCAGTCGGGCGCGTTCAAGACGCAGGAAGAATTCGGCACGTTCGCGCCGGGCGAGAGCGCGTACTACGTCGAGTTCTGGACCGGAGCCTCGTCGCTCGAAGACTACCGCAAGGCCGTGCTGCCGAAGCCGAAGCTCGGCGCGCCCCCGCCGAAGTGGTTCGGGATGGAGCACATTCCCGAGGCGCGCCGCTGGCTGGCGCTGGGCGACGCCCACCGGACGAACGCGCCCGCCGCGATCCCCGCGTACGATCCGTCGGAGACCGACTGGCCGCCGTCGGGCCTGGAACTGGAAGCCGCGCTGCGCTGGGCCGCGGGGCACCGGCCCGAATACCGCACCGCGCTGGGCACGTGGCTGGCCGCGCGCGGCCAGTACAAGCAGGCCACCGCGGCGCTCGACGGGATCGCGGACCCGTACGGCCGGCGCGTCAGCGGGCTCATGGCGTGGCGTTACGAAAAGGATCTGCCGAAGGCGCGGCGCCTTTTCGACGGGCTTAATCTCAAGGACACCGGCCACCTGCTCGATTACGACGCGCTGCTGGCGCACTGCGGCGACCACGCCGCGCGGCAGGCCGTGCAGGACCGCCTCCCGCCCGACGAAAGCCGCACGGCCGAGCGCAAGGCCGACCTGCTCGTGGCCACCGGCCGCCCGCAGGAGGCGCTGGACCTGATAATGGCGCGCAAATGGTGGCGGCGGCACGAACGTTTTATCCTCACGGATATCTGGCGCCGCGCGCGCGCCGCGCTGAACCAGCCGCAGGACCCGGTGCCCGAACACCTCGGCGAAGACAAGGTGCCGCCGGTCTCGGAAGCCCCGACCCCGCACGGCCCGCTGGACGGCGTGCTGCGCCGGCTGCCGGAACTGCCCGCGTTTTAAGGATGGGACGATGGAAGGCGTGTATTTCACTCTGGTGGTGTCCATAGGGGCCGTCATAGGCAGCCTTGGCGTCCTGGAGAAAAAACTGAAACGAGGGTACCTCTTCCTGGCGTGCGGACTATTGGGGATTTGTCTATCGGCGTATATCCTTTTGTGGACGTGGAACATCGGCTCCAAGCTGAGCCACCTCCGCGAGCAGGGCGTCG
Source organism: Planctomycetota bacterium (assembly GCA_026184295.1). GTDB lineage: Bacteria > Planctomycetota > SZUA-567 > H5-PLA8 > H5-PLA8 > JACQFI01. The sequence goes on along the minus strand of JAHCJK010000002.1, from coordinate 8,531 downwards.
CGCGCGTGCAAATCGGTGCGCGCGAGATCAAAGATCCTCAAGAGATTCAGGCGATCACCACCTTGCTCGAGGCGGCCAAAGGCTTCCACCCTTCGCATGAACACTATGCGCCACCGATAGCCGTAATCGTGTACGACAAAAAGGGCGAAAAGGTGCTCGAGTTCGAGGCCGCGCGCCTGCCGCGTTCCGGCGGGACCCTGCTGGTCTTCGGTCGGAATCTGACCTTCCGCTGCGAAGGCCTTGCGGAATGGGCCGAGCTCAATCAAGCGTTCATTCCATAGCGCTTCGCCGCCGTGCGCGCGCCATCCAAAATCCTCAATCCAAAATCCAAAATCGGATTAAGCTTCCCGCATGTTCTGCACCGATTTCGGCGCGATGTGCCGCGAACTGCCCGGCTGGGCCGCGCGGGTGCTCAAGCGCACGCGCACCGTCACCTTTCTGCGCCACCGCGAAGCCCTCGGCGACACCATCGAAGTCAGCGCGCTCGTCCGCAACCTGAAGAAGGTCCGCCCGGGCCTGCGCATCGCGGTCGTGACGCGGCGGCCCGAAATCTTTCGCCACAATCCGCACGTGGACGAGGCCTACGGCTGGCACCTGATGCGCGCGGGCATGACCGTGCGCGCGGGGTACTCGGGCAAGGACATGTTCGTCGAGGAGCACGTCGTCGGCATCCAGTGGCGGCGCCTCTGGGAGGAACTCGACCAGTACGGCATGCCTTCGCCCGCGGGCGACGGCGTGGCGCCGAAGATGGACGGCGTGCATCCGGAAATCTTTCTCAGCGAGGCCGAAAAGGAAGCGGGCCGCGCGTTGCTCGCCCCGCTGCGCGCCCACGGCAAGCCCGTGGTGCTGCTTTCGAGCACCGGGAAACTGAAGCCGGTCCACAACCGCGAATGGGGCGTCGCGAACTACCAGGAAGTCGTGAAGGCGCTCGCGCCGTTCGTCTCGCTGGCGCAGGCCGGCGGGGAAGAAGTGCTCACGCTCGGCGGCAAGCCGCTCGCGCAGTTCGGGGGCCTGCCCGTGCGCCAGGCCGCGGGGCTCTTCGCCGCGAGCGACGCGTTTCTGGTGCAGGAAGGCGGGCTGATGCATCTCGCGTCCGCCGTCGGCACGCCGGTGGCCGCGATCTTCGGCGGGACGCTGCTGCCGTCGCAGACGGGCTACGAGGCGAATGTGAACTTCTGGAGCAAGCCCGCGTGTTCGCCGTGCCTGGGCAAGGCCGAGAACTGCGCGCACCTGAAGTGCATGGCGCCGCTGACTCCGCGCAAAGTCGTGGAAGGGATCGCGCAACTGCTGGCCCGGCGCCGCGGGTTCACGCTCCCGCGCGAAGCCGCCGAGTCCGCGCCCGACCGCTGGGAACCGCCCGCCTTCGTGGACCGCGCGGCGCTGGCCCGCGAACTCTCTCAGGCCGGCGCGGCCGTGGCATCGTCGTAACTCCATTCGCTTCCTCAACTCGAGTCGTTCCAACACGTTGGCAACTCTGGTACGGCCGCAATTTCGGGAGCACGAACGGGGGCTCGCGCGTCTACCTAAGAGCCGACCCCGGAGGATTGACATGTCCGAAGAGATCTCGCGCCGCCAGGCGCTGGCGTGGTTGTCGCGCGCGGCCGTGGCGGGCTGCGTGCTGGCCCAATGCGACCTGTCCGCGGAAGAGAAGCCCGCGGGCAAGGCCGCGCCGGTGAACCTGAAGGACTTCAAGGACGTGCCCAAGGGCAGGGCCTTCAAGCCCGAACTCCAGGAAGTGATCCTGGTCCAGACCGAGAAGGGGGTCGCGGCCTTCCCGGCGCTCTGCACGCACAAAAACAACAACATGGTGGTGGACAAGGACGACGGCATCTTTTGTCCGTCGCACGGCAGCATCTTCAACCTGGACGGGACGGTGAAGAAGGGCCCCGCGCGCGGCCCGTTGAAGTGGCTGAAGGTGACGGTGGACAAGGACGGCAACGTGAGTGTCGATCCTAAGACTTTCGTGAAGGCCGGCGACTGGACGGCGGTTCCGGCGAAGGAAGGAAAGTAGCGCGCCGATACTTTTCGAACTGAATGCAGCGAGGTTATTTGCGTCGGATGGGGTGGGAGCCCCTTTAAAGGAGAGATGCGTATGGAGCAGCACGCGGAGCAGGGAGGTGCGGCGTTGTCGCGCCGCGAGGCGCTGGCGTGGGTCGCGCGGGCGGCGGTGGCCGGATGCCTGATGGCGCACGCCTGCGGCGACGCGCTGGCCGAAGAAGCGGGCGGAGGCAAGGCCCCGAACGTGAAGGACCTGACCAAGATTCCCGGCGGCGCGGCGCTGGCCAGCGGCGGGGCGATCGTCGTCATGACCGAGAAGGGCCTGGCGGCCTTCGCGGACACGTGCCCGCACAAGGGCAAGGCGCTGAAGGTGGACGGGACGAAGGGCATCTTCTGCCCCGCGCACGGCAGCGGCTTCGGCGCGGACGGCAAGGTGACGAAGGGCCCGGCGAAGTCGGGGCTATCCTGGCTGAAGCTGACCGTGGACAAGGACGGCAACATCAGCGTCGATCCCAAGACGCCGGCGAAGGAAGGCGAGTGGGTGGCGCCGCGGAAGTAAGCCGCTACGGCTTTTTCGCTTCGATCTCGTATTCGAATTCGACGGTCCGGGTCTCGCCGGCGGAGATCCGGACCGTCGTTTCTTTTTCCTTCAGCTTCTGGTGCCAGACCTTGATCTTGTACTCACCCGGGATCAGGTTCTTGATCTCGAAGGTGCCGTCGTCTTTGGTGACACAGTAGAAGGGATGCTCGAACACGAGGCCGTTGGCGTTCATCCACGGGTGAATATCGCACTTGAGTCCGACGGGTCCGGGCTCATCGAACGAAAATACATCCTGGTTGCCCATGCCGGCTTGCTGCTTATTGAAACGATCGCGGATTTCATGAACGTTGTGGGCGGTCGGGTCTTCGTTGGTAACCTTCAAGGCCTGCCCAACCATGAGGCCAACGGTATGAGGGGTATAGATGCCGCCTTTTTGCCGCATCACAACCGGTGTTGAAGGCGGAGAAAATGTATAGGCCTCCATGCCGGCCTCGATGAACACGATGGCATTGGCCAAGCTTCCCTTTTCGTCCACGACACACGATTCACTCCGCGGTCCCTCGCCCTTCTTGTACAGTTCCGCGATCTTAGGGTCGGCACTGACGTCGATGAGGGACCGCTTGGGCGCGGGTCCCTTCAGAACGACGCGGCCTTGCAGAGAAGCCGTCGCCTTCTCAATGGGATAGTTCTTCGACGACGGCATCGCATGCACCAATTGTTCGATGCGTGAGCGGATCTCCGGATCGTCAAACTTCGCTTTCAGCTTGTCTAGCTCGGCCAGCTTTACCCAGGACAATCCCGACAAGCGCTTCATGGCCGCATCGCGCACTTCAAACTGGTCGCTCCCCAGTTCTTTGGCGACTGCTTCCAGTTGGAGGGGTGGTTCGGCGACGGTGGGCGCCTTATCTTCCGAGAGCAAGGCCAGATGCCATACGCATGCCAGGCAAAGCATGTATCGCATAGAAACACCTCCAACGTTCCAATAGCCGTTCGTGCAATTTCAAAGCCATAGCAGCGTATATAAACCAACAAAAAAGGCGAGCCCGTGGGCTCGCCTTTTCATGCCGTGCGGCTGATGGCGGTTACTTGTCCTTCGCGTCCTTGCCCAGCTTCTTCAGGACGTCCTCGGCCTTCATGTCCGGGTTGTCCTTCAGGAACTGGAGCAGCGCGGCCAGCGCGCGCGCGTTCGCCTGGCGTTCGTTCACGTCCTGGCGGTCGCGTTCGTCGCGGTACTCGCGCTTCTCCTGCTCGTACGCGAGGAATTCCGGCTTCAGGAAGTACGGGATGCTCGTGTAGCGGAAGCGCGGATGGCCGACCTGCGGGCTCTCGATGTCGATCGGCGGCCCGGGGAAGTCGGTCAGGCCCGTCTTCGAATTGAAGCGTTCCGGTTCCCACAGCCGCCACGGGTAGTAGTTGATGAAGTCGCGGGGTTGGACGAAGTTGTCCTGGTACGGATCGAAGGGCTGCGAGCGCACCACGGCGTCGCCGACGCTGACGGCCTGGCGCGCCTGCGAGATCGTCACCGGATCGGCCGCGCCCTGTCCGCTGAGCAGCTTGTCGCTCAGGCGGCCTTCGGTGGAGATGAAGACGGCGCCGTCGAGGATCGTGTAGCGCAGGCCGGTAAGCGCCAGCGCGACCGAGAGCGCGTCCACCACCGTGCTGCCGGGCTTGACCTTGAACGAGAGCTTCGTGTCGCCGACGGACTTCGGCAGCGACGGGTCGAGGATGAAGTTCTCGCTGGTGATCTTTTCGAAGAGCTTGAGCACTTCGCCGAGCGTGTGCTCCTTGTCGTCCATCTTGTCGAGCTTCATCGCCAGGGCCTTTTGGACCCGCGAGACGGGATCGGTGTCGGCCTGGTCTTCGGCGCGCAGCAGCGGCGCGGCCAGCAGGGTCAGTACGAGCGACCAGCAGATCAGATTACGCATAGGAATTGACCTCGCGAGACAGTGGGTGCCATGCCTGAATACAAGACGAGCTTAACGGGGATGTTTTAGACCAAAAGACCCGAGCCCGGGCACACTTTGGTAATTCTTAGTCCTCTTTTGGCCGGTTACAAGCGTTTCTTCTTCTAATCTGCCACAGGTGCGTACGTCCACTTGACGTTTTCCAATCTCAAGGCTACGTTTGAAGTTAGATGATGAACTCGGGGGTGGACGTGACGCTGGCTCGCGCGGATATAAAAGGAGCGCTGCTCAAGGCGGGGGAACTCGCTCGGCGCACCGGCATTACCCGCCAGGCCCTCCACATTTACGTGCAGATGGGGCTGCTTCACCCCGTGGTGTCAAGCCAGGGTGGGCATAGACTTTACGACGACCGGTCGGTGGAGCGCGTGGAACTGATCCGCAAGCTCTGCGCCTCGGGTTACTCCCTGAAGGACCTCCGTGAGATCTTCTTCAAAGAACGCTAGCGCCTGCGCGTGGGCCGTCCTCGCCGCGCTGCTGCTCGCGGCGGCCGGAGCGCCGTGCGCCGAACCTGCCGGGGCGCCCGACGAACCCGAGGCCCCCAAGGTGCTGCTTAGCGAGGCCGAACGCGCGCGCCTGGGCGAACTCTTCGAGGGCCTGCGGCTCGCGTTTCTGGCGCGGGACTCCGGCGCCGTGGTGCGGCTCTTCATCGCGCGCTCGCCCGAAGAACAGGCGCGGCTCGAAGTCGTTTCCGCGAACATCAAGCGCGAACTGCACAAGGAACGCTACCAGCAGGGCGACGGGTTCGAGATCGAGTACGAGCCGGAGGCCCACGTGCCGCCGGTGCGGTACAGCGTGTGGGTGCGGCTGACCTATAGGCTCTTCGACAAGCCCGGCTATCCGCCGCGTCAGGGCACGCACAACGATTTCTTCCTGGTCGAACGCCTCCCCGACGGGGCCTTCGCGATCGTGGATTCGCCGTACTTCGATACGCTGGGGCAGCGCCAGGGGCTGAACCTGGTCGCCGACGCGCTGCTGATCGTGATCGCGCTGCTCGCGGCGCTCTCGTTCTGGGTCTGGATGGGCTTCGAGGCCTTCAGCATGCGCCCGCGCAACCACGCCTGGCGGACCTTCGTGATGATCCCCGGCATCGGCGCGCTGGCCTACTTCGTCTTCTGCTACCTGCCCGCGTTCCGGCGCAAGCCCGCGCCGGCGGAGGCCTGAGGCGCCGGCCAACAGCCGCGTCAGGGGAATCAACCGCCGCGTTGTTGAGCTTTTTCGCGGCGTGGACGATGCTGGGATGCTGGATCGAATGCGCCCGCGGGCGCGTAACGGAGAACGAACATGGCAAAGGGCAATTTTCTCGAGCGGCTGAAGGCGGGCGAGGTGCTGCTGTCCGACGGCGCGTGGGGCACCGAACTCCAGAAGCTGGGCCTCGAAGCCGGCGGCAACCCCGAGGAATGGAACGTCACCAACCCCGAGAAGGTCAAGCAGGTCTCGGAAAGCTACTACCAGGCCGGCGCGGACATGGGCCTGACCAACACGTTCAACGGGACGCGCTTCCGCCAGAAGCACTACGGCATGACCGAGCGCGTGAAGGAGTTCAACCGCGAAGGCGCGAGACTGGCCAAGGAAGTGGCGCGGAAGCACGGCGGCTTCGTCGTCGCCAGCATGGGCCCGACGGGCGAATTCGTCGAACCGCTGGGGCTCGTGAGCGAAGACGAGATGTACGAGGCGTTCAAGGAACAGGCCGACGCGCTGAAGGAAGGCGGCGCGGACGCGGTGGTGATCGAGACGATCTTCAACCTGCCGGAGATGAAGATCGCGATCCGCGCGGCCAAGGACGCGGGGCTCTTCGTCTTCTCGACGATGTTCTTCGACGCCAAGGCCGACCCCGCGACGGGCGAGAAGCCCAAGGACGCGCGCTTCGGCTTCGCGACGATGTTCGGCGAATCGCCCACGCAGTGCGTGGAGGAGATGCAGGAGGCCGGCGCGGACGTGGTCGGCACCAACTGCGGCAACGGCATCGAGAACATGGTCCGTCTCGTGAAGGAGATGAAGACCGTCGCGACCAAGCCGATCCTGGTGCATTCGAACGCCGGCATCCCGAAGCTGGAAGGCACCAAGGTGATCTACGACGAGACCCCCGACGTGATGGCCGCGAAGATCGCCGCGCTGGTCGAAGCCGGCGCGCAGATCGTCGGCGGCTGCTGCGGCACGACCCCCGAACACATCCGCCGCTTCCGCGAAGAGCTGGATAAGCTGAAGAAGTAAGCGACGGCAGGGAACGGCAGGGTTCAGGGGACAGGGATCAGGGGACAGGGATCAGGGGACAGGGATCAGGGAAGGAGCAGCGCATGCGCGCTGCTTTTTCTTTTTTAAAAGGGCGGCGAAGCCGCTCCACCCCTGAATCCTGAATGAAAATCCAAAATCGGCATCGCTTACAGATCCTTGTTCCCGCCCAGCACGTTCTGCGCTTCCTGCATGCGGCGGCCCATGGGGAGCAGCGGGAGGAGCATCAGGCACGCGACCAGGATCATGCCGAAGCAGATCAGGGTGATCGGGCGGACGCCGAGCGGCGCGAGCATGCCGTAGACGACCATCGGCGCCACCATGCCGCGCAGGCCGGTCAGGAAGACGTGCACGCTCATGTATTCCGCGGTGCGTTCGGGCGGGCTGAACTTCGTCACCCACAGGTTCCACGCGATCTCGCCGCCGCCTTCGCCGAGCCCGAAGCAGATGCTCGCCAGCACCTGCACCCAGACGTGCGGGACGAAGAAGAGCAGCATGTTGAAGGCGAAGAGCATGTTCAGCGCGATGCGCAGCGCAATGAAGTTCGTCGAATCGAAGAGCCGCCCCCAGAAATGCGCGGAGACGAAGCGCGCGATGCCGGGGACGATCTGCACCAGCGCCAGCACGATCCACGCGTCGTAGTGCAGGCCCACCGTGTCGCTCGCGACGTATTCCATGCGCAGCGGCATGATGGAAAGGTTCGAGAGGCCCATCACCATCCACGCCGCGCAGCAGTAGCCGAAGCGCGGGTCCTTCCAGAGCCAGGCGAGGCTGCCGAACGGGTTGCGGCGCGGCTTGTCGAGCGGCTGGCTGGGGATGCGCAGCGCGCAGTAGCTGCTGAAGGCCAGCGCCACGGCCAGCACGCCGAAGGCCGCGCGGTACTTGTACAGGTCGTCGCCGATCCAGACCGCGAGCACGATCGAGGCCAGCAGCCCGCCCAGGCTCCCGCGTTCGCTCACCGAACTGAACAGGAAGCCGCGCTGGATATCCGGCACGTTCTGCCGCCAGAGCGACGTCACCAGCGGGGCGCTCATCGAGATCATCGGCACGCCGATCAGGATGCCGAAAAAGTAGGCGTGGAAGTTATCGAGCGCCGCGGCGCAGGCCAGGCCCACCGCGCCCAGCGCAAAGAGCACGCTCATGACGCGCGAGACCGGGACGCGGAGCCGCGAGACTCCGTAGATCATCGGCAGCGAGAGCAGTTGCCCGATGGACGTCGCCGCGGCGAGCCACGCTTTGTGGTATTCCCCGGCCTGGAAATACTGGATCGCGACGAGCAGCACCAGGCCTTCGAGCCCGCGCCGCACGATGCCCATGCACGCGCCGCGCCAGCGTTCCCAATACTGCGTGACCGATTGATGCGGGTAAGGATCCGGCGTCTCCGCGGAAATTCCGCCGGAAACCGAAACGGCACTCGAAGTGGAACTCATTGCGGTCCAAAATAGGCCAATCCGACAGACGCCGCCAGTGGATTCATCTTCATGCGCCCGTGGTTGCCAACGCTCCTCTATGTGATGTGCGCCGCCGCGGCCGCCGCCGAAGCGCCCGCGGCCCGGCCCGCCGCCGACCTGATCCGCGACCTCGGGTCCAACGACCGCGCCGCGCGGTTGCTGGCGGCCGAAGGCCTGCGCGATCAGGGCCGCTCCGCCGCCGCGGCCGTGCCCGCGCTGGCCAAGCTGCTGGAAGACGACGACGGTCGCGTGCGCACGGCGGCCGCCGAGGCGCTGGGGGCCATCGGCGCGCCCTCGATGCCGGCGCTCTTTACTTATTTGAAGCACGATAAGTTCGAAGTGCGCGCG
>JAHCJK010000199.1 GCA_026184295.1 Planctomycetota bacterium | reverse complement strand
GCGACGCGCGGGAAGTGTTCGAAGTGAAGGCGGAGCCGGTGGGCGTGTGAGTAATAGGTGATGAAGGTTGACCATACGCCCTCCACCGCGATGAAGGCGATGTCCGCGCTGGGACTGATTCTGTTTTGTGGGCTATGGGTGGTGAACTGGTTCTTCCTGATGTGTTGGTCCGCGTCGGAGGTGGATGAAAGCGGGTTGGTGTATTACCTGGATCACGGCAGAAGAGAGTACCTGCCTTTTCCACCGATGGAGCGCGCTAAAGTACTTTTGTTCGTCATGGTGGCTGTTTTGGTTGTTCAGACGGTGGTGATGGCTGTCTGGGTGATAAAGGCAGTCGGCGCAAAGATCGGAAAATTCTAGGAGACGTGGCCCACATGTCGCTCGCAAAGATCACCCAAGTCACCGGCACCGCCGCCACGTTTCGCGGCGACGACGTGGATACCGACCGCATCATTCCCGCGCGCTTCATGAAGTGCGTGACGTTCGACGGATTGGGGGAGTACCTCTTTTACGACGTGCGCTTCGATCCCGGCACGGGCAAGCCCACCGGCCACATGCTCGACCAGCCCGAACGCAAGGGCGCCACGATTCTCGTCGCCGGGAACAACTTCGGCTGCGGGTCCTCGCGCGAACACGCGCCCCAGGCGCTGCAGAAGTTCGGGATCAAGGCCGTCATCGCCGGCGGCTACGCGGAAATCTTCTTCGGCAACAGCACGACGCTGGGCATGCCCTGTGTGACGCTTGCGCCGAACGATCTCGCGCGTCTGGCTGCCGCTGTCGAAAAAGATGCGGCGCTTGAGGTGACCGTGGACCTTGCGGCGAAGAAAGTTTCGTGGGGCGGGGACTCCGCGCCGCTGACCATCAAGGAAGGCGCGCGCCAGGCGCTCGTCGAAGGCCAGTGGGACGCGATCGGCCAGTTGCTCGAAGGCGCCGAACAGGTCGCGAAGCTGGAAGCGGCGACGCCGTATTTGCGCTAAATCTCGAAAATCGGCAAACCGGGAGGTATGTTCTACGCTCTAAGTTGGGTACACTGCCCATTCAAACGCTGTACAGACGTCCACTCACCAAGACGATGCTGCCGGGTCGAACGGTATTCGAGCACCTGAGGAGAGAAACCGATGAGCGGGTCGTTGCGCTTGGCGAGAACGGGATGGATGTGCGCGCTAGCGTTGGGGCTGTGCGGATCGGTGGCGTTCGGCGCGGCCGCGGACAAGAAGGAAGACGCCGGGAAGCTGATGCCGCCGCAGAAGGTGTCGGGCTTCATGCAGCAGATCACGCCCGCGTTCCTCATCCAGACCGACGTAAGCCCCGCGTATCTTTCCAAGCTCGCGCAGCAGGTCGGGCAGGCCGAGCAGCGCATGTACAACCTCTTCAAGATCACGCCGGGCTTCCTGAAGGGCAACGACCCGAAGGTGAAGCTGAGCAACAAGACGAACATCTCGGGCGACACGCTGAGCAAGTGGGGCTTCAAGCCCTGGATCGAACTGCGCGTGTACAAGAAGTTCGACGATTACGCCGACGAGAGCTTCAACGAGACCGACCGGCTCACGGCGCTGGTGAACAAGACCGAGGTGAAGAAAGAGACGCCCGAGCAGCGCGCGGTGCGCCGCATCACCGAAGGCGTGCCCGGCGCGTACTACATGCGCATCACCGATTACGACGGCGTCTTCGTCGATCGCCGCATCCGCTGCTACCTGGGGCCCAAGACCCCCGAAGAAGTCGAAGGCGACCTGCTCCACGAACTCGGGCACCTTTTCCTCGAGACGTACCTGATGGAATTCGCCGGCGCGCCCAAGAAGGGCCAGGAAGCCGAGAAGCGCGGCACGCCGGCCTGGATCGGCGAAGGCGTCGCGCAGCTCTTCGAAGTCAACTGGGCGGGCAGCAAGGAATCGGCGAAGAAAAAGAAGCAGTACAGCGCGATGATCTACGAGGCGGTGCAGGCCAACGACCACTACCCGATCGACGACTTCATCAACGTCACCAACGCGCACAACCTCCAGGCCGTCTCAGGCAACCCGCTCAAGGCTACCATCAACTACGCGCAGTCGTGGTCGGTGATGCAGTACATGGTCGAAGTGAAGTGGCAGGCGTTCCTCCAGTTCCTCGAAAACTGCCGCACCTACAACCTGGAAGGCCTGGGCAAGGGCAAGAAGGTCAGCGAACTCTATTCCATCCAGGAGCGCGCCTTCAAGGACGCCTTCGGCGTGCCGATCAAGGACATGGAAGAGCACTGGAAGAAGCGCGTCGTCGAGACCACCGAGAAGGACCTGAAGAAAGACCCCACCGGCTACTACTGGTGCGGCGAATACTACCTGCGCCGCAAGGGTGACGGGTACCTCGAGAAGGCCGAGGAACGCTTCAAGAAAGCCGTCGAAGGCGCCGCCGACAAGGGCGAAGGCTACCTGGGCATGGGCCGCGTGGCGCTGATCCGCCGCAACGTCGATGAGGCCCTGAAGAACCTGCTCAAGGCCAGCGAACTGAGCCCCAAGGATGAGGACGTCTGGTACTACCTCGGCGTCGCGCAGGTGCGCGCGGGCAAGACCAAGGAAGCCATCGCCAGCTTCGAGACCGCGGTCAAACTCTTCCCGCTCTTCCATCAGGCGCATTCGGGGCTGGCCGACGCGTACTTCAGCGCGCGCGATTTCAAAAAGGCCGCGGCGGCGTACGACATGGCCTTCCAGATCTCCAAGCACCCGAACTACCTCTTCAGCATCGGGCAGGCCTCGTACTTCGCCAAGGAGTACGAGGAAGCGCAGAAGAACTTCGCGGCGTACTGCAACATCTTCACCAAGGATCCGCAGGGCACGTTCTGGTACGGGATGGCGGCGCTGCGCCTGAAGCAGAACGAATACGCGATCAAGAAGTTCCAGGAAGCGCTCAAGCTCGCGCCCAACGAAAATATGTACAAGGAAGCGCTGGCGATGGCGCAAAAAGGCGAGATCATGCGGTTTACGGTCGAGACCGAAGACCCGAAAGCCGAGGCCAAGACCGGCGACAGCGGCATCAAGCCGCCCACCGTTATCGAAGACGAGTAACCCGCAAGGAGTCCGGTCGTGAAGCTGCGCTGCGCCGCCTGCAACAACGACCTGAACATACCGGACCACCTGGGCGGCAAAAACATCAAGTGCCCCATCTGCGGGCAGCAGTTCAGCGTGCCGGGAGCCTCCGCGCCGCGCGCCGCTGCTCCGGTCAAGCGCGCCTCCGACGAACTCCATCTGACCGCGCTGAACGACAAAGGCCCCGCCGAAGACGGCCCGGCGAAGCGCGATTTCTGCCCGCACTGCGGCGCCAAATGGCACGCGGGCGACACCTCCTGCCGCAAGTGCTCCTTCAACGTCGCGCTCAACCGGCGGCTCAACGCGGCGGCCTCGCGCAAGCGCGTCAGCATCCCCTTGGATTTCACCAAGGTCTTCCTGATCGTCTGCGCGGCCGGCGCGGTCTACGGGGTGTACTACCTCTACAACAACTGGACCGAGATCGAACGCAAGACGAAGGATGCCTACGACAACGCCTCGCGCGCGCCGGTGACCACCGATTCCGAACGGCCGCTCGAGCAGAAGCCGCGCGCCCAGCCGGCCGCCGCCGACCCGCTCGCCAAGACCGAGGCCGGCGGACCGGTGGCCGATCCGGCCGCGGCCGCGCAGTTCAACGCGCTGCCGGTGGACGAACGCGTCGCCCTGGCGCTCGCCGACCTGCGCGTCTCCGAGACCTTCTCGCGCGGGCGCGCGCGGGCCGTGGAACTCGCGCGCGTGCCCGAGGCCGTCCCGCTGCTGGCGAAGGCGCTCGACGATTCCTGGGCCAACGGCAGCAAGGAGACCTACGAGTTCCGCTTCGCGCTTGCGACGGCCCTGGCGGCGCAGAAATCGGCGGCGCTGGCCCCGACCTTCGCCGCATGCCTGACGGTGAAGGGCATGGACCCTTCGCGCAGCCAGCCCATGATCGCGCTCGCGGCCTCGGCCCTGAAAGGCCTGGGCGACGCCGCCCAGCCCGCGGTGGAGATGGCCTTCAAGGAAGGCGACGACGACGCGCGCATCGGGATTCTGCGGGCCTGCGAACGCAACGAATGGACCTTCGCCGTCGGACTGCTCAAGCCCATGCTCGTCTCGAAGAACGTCTTCCTGCGCCGCGCCGCGCTGGACGCCCTGTCCGGGAAACTGGCCGACGCCAGCCTGGCGCCGAACCTCGCCGAGGCCTTGAACGATCCGGACGCCTGCGCGGCGATGTCGGCCAGCCGCGCGCTGGCCGTGCTGGCCAAGGACGCGGGCGAGACCGTGCTGGCCAAACTCGAGGCGCAGCCGAAACTCGGCCTGGCGCGCCTGGGCCTGTACGCGCGCGCGGTGATGCCCCTGGGCGATGCGTCCGTGAACGAAGGCCTGGCGGCGCGCGTGCGCGAATGGGCCGGCGGCCCATTGCCCGCCGCGGAGCGCATGCTTCTGCTGCCTTCGGACGTCGAACGCGGGCAGCAGGTGATGCGCTTCGCCGCCGGCGACCGCATGGAACCGCCCGCCGCGCAGTTCTACGCCGCGCTGCTGCTCTCCGATCCCTTCAAACTCGTGCGCAGGCGCGCTTCCTGGGCGCTCTTCGGTTCTCGGGACGCGGCCGTCGCCGAAGCGCTGGCCTTCGCCTGCCTGGACGAAGACCTTCAGACCGCGGTCCATGCCGCCGACGCGCCGGACCCCAAGGCGGCATCGCCCGCGGCGAAGGCCGTCTGGACGGCGGGGCTTACCGAGGCCGGCCACCGGCGCCTCTGCTGCGCGGGCGCGCTGCACCGGTCCGGCGCGGCCGAGGGCACCAAGGCGCTGCGCGAGGCGGCGGCCTACGAAGGCGGCCTGCCCCTGGACCGCGCCCTTGCGCTCCGTTTTCTCGGACAGGACATGACCGGCGCGGAGAAGGCCCTGGCCGAGCGCCTGAAAGGCGCGTACGGCGGCGACCCGCAGGTGCAGCGCTTCCTGAATTCGGCGCTGGCGCGCGCGGGCGACCCGAAGGCCGTGGCCGCGCTCAACGCCAACCTGCGCGCCGCCGACAGCGAACCCAACCGCGAGGCGGCGCTGCACGAGGTCATGATCCACGGCGACCCCGCCGTCGTGCCGGTGCTGCTCGACGCGCTGCGCTCGGGCACGGTCAGCGGCTCGCTGGCGCCGATGTTCGCGCAGACGCTGGAACGGATGCCCTCGCCCGAGGTGATGGGCGCGCTGATCGCCGCGTTCCCGTCGGCCAACGATCAGACCATGGAATGGATCGCGCTGGCCGTGGCGCGCTACGGCGAACCCGCGCGCAAGGCGCTCGACGCTCCGCTCAAGAGCAACCACGCGCGCGAACGCGCCACGGCGCTTACCGCGCTCGTCGCGCTCGGCGGCCGGGACGCGCTGCTCCAGGCCGCGAAGGCGCTTAAAGACGAGAAGGAACCGCTGGCGGTGAACGCGGCCAACCAGGCGCTTGCCCGCGCCACGGGGTATCCGGCGGGCCTGCATGCCGGCGAATGGGACGTCCTGATCTCGGGCGCGAAGGCCGACCTGGGCGGCACGTGGGTGAAGATCGGCGAGGGCGCCGACGTCATCCAATACAGCGTGCCCGAGGCGCTCGCGGAAGGCTACCAGGGCGCGCCGTGGCCCGGGGGCGTGCAGTTCGGCGTGCACCGCGAAAACGGGAACCTTGCCGCGATCGTCGCCGACCTGCGCGCGAGCCTGCGCGACGGGAAGGCGGTTCGTTCGGGGCGGCCCGGGCGCGTCATCGCCCTGGAGGCGCAGTACGGGGCCTCGGAATTCTCCGGGGTCGTCTGGGCCGACGGCGGCCGGGTGTTCGGGCTCTTCGCCGCGAGCTATCTGGAAGGCGAGACGCGCGTGCACGTGCGCGCCGATTTCTCATGCAAGGAGGCGCTGTGGCCGTATAATCAGGCGCTTCTCGAGAAGCTCATGACGTCGGTCGAACTCCACAAGCCCAAGCGGTAACCCCCAGCTTCGAGGTCACACCTTGCGCCGAACGACCGCCTGTTCCCGCGCCGTTCTTTTCGCACTCCTGGTCCTCACGGCCGGCCTTCCGCCGCGCGCGCAGGCCGAGACCGCGCCCGAAAAACCCAAGGGCGGCGATCTGGCCGTTCATCCCGGCACGCGCGGCACGCTCACGCATTGGCTGCTCGCGCCGGCCGTGCCGGGCGCGGTGGGCACGTTGGAAAAGCCGCCCGCGAACGTCCGCGAAGGCGAGGCCGGGCCTGGAGGCGGCGTCTGGTCGTACGCGATCGCGGAAGGCGACTTTACCGAACCGAAGGACCAGATTCGCGGCGTGCGCGGCGGCTCCGTGTGGGCCTTCGCGCGCGTCCGCAGCGAGACCGGCGGCGCGCGGGTGCTGACGGGCTTCGCGTTCGGCGCGCTGCGCGTCTTCGTGGACGGCAAGCTGGTGCTCGACAAGCCCGCGCCGAACGGCGACCGCTCGGACAGCAAACGCGCGACGATCAAACTCCCGAAGGGCGAATGCGAGGTCGCCGTCGCGTCGGGCATCCGCTGGAGCTACTGCAATTTCGCGCTCTTCCTGACCAGCGAAAAGATGAAGCCGGTCCCCGGCGACGGGCAGACGCTGCCGCTGGCCGGCGCGCCCGATCCGTACGCGGCGCTGGCGCGTTCGATGAGCTTCACCTGCGAGTTCCCGTTCGTGAACGAAGGGCGCATGGCCGCGGTGCAGCTCGCGCTGCAGGGCGGATGGCCGGCGGGCATCGAGATGATCCGGCCGCGCTTCATCGCCCCCGACGGGAAGGAAATCCCCGCCGAACCGGCCGCGCAGTCGCCCGAAGAGGCCGCCGCCAAGCCGTGGCGCATCACGTTCAAGGTGCCCGAAAAGCTCGCCGCCGATACCAGCGTCTCGTGCGAATTCATCGCCGGCAAGGAACCGGACGCGAAGGTGCTCGCGCGGCGCGCGCTGCGCCTGTACTCCGTCAACGGCATCCGCGCCGAGTCCGCGCGCATCGAAAAGCTGGTCGCCGAGGCCGAAGCCAAGACCGGCCGCCCGTTTCCCAACGCCCGGCTCTCGCTGGAAAAACTGGGCATCTGGCTCGACCGGCTTGCCGCCGGGGCCGAACACGCCAACGGAGCCGTCGGCACGACCCTGCTGGAGCTGATCGAGTCGGCCAAGGCCGACCTGGTCGCCGAGGCCGCCGGGTTCGATCCGTTCCAGGGGCGCACGGGCTACCTGGAACGCGCGTACTGGAGCAAGATCGACGAGTCGCCGCAGCCGTACTTCGCGCTGGTGCCCAGCGCCGCCAAGGACGAACTGGCCAAGCCGCGCGCGCAGGCCCAAAAATTCCCGCTCGTGGTCTTCCTGCACGGCTACGTGCCGGACTACCATAAGCACCGCTGGTGGACGGAAATGCCGGAGTTCAACGCGGTCTTCGAGCGGCAGGGCGCGTTCCTCTGCATTCCCTTCGGGCGCTCGAACGCGGATTTCGTCGGCTGCGGCGAGGAAGACATCCTCGACGTCGTCACGGAGATGAAGAAGACGTACCCGATCGACGAGGACCGCGTGTACCTGTACGGCTATTCGATGGGCGGCATGGGCGTGTACACGCTCGGCGCGCACCACCCGGACCCGTGGGCCGCGGGCATCGTCATCGCCGGGCGCGCCGACAGTCCGCTGCTGATGAAGACGCAGGGCATGGCCAGCCTCCATCCGTTCAAGCAGTGGATCATCAAGGCCGACCACCCGATCGACCTCTGCGAAAACTTCGTCAACATTCCCATGCGCATCTACCACGGCGACCAGGACCAGTTCATCCCGCCGGCGGACGCGCAGCGCATGGAAAAACGCCTCAAGGAAATCGGCTGCGACGCGAAGCTAGAGATTCACCCCGGCAACCACTGGTTCGGCTTCGACCTCATGGCCGACGACGCGCCCGTGAAATGGCTGCTCGAACACACCCGCGCCAAAGACCCCAAGGTCTGGAAGCTGAAGAACTACATCCTGCGCTACGGCCGCCTGGCCGACGCCGAACTCTGCCACGTCACCGGCAAACTGAACGCCTTCGACCTCGAATGGTCCCGCGGCGACGCGGGCGTGAAGCTGGCGAAGATGAAGGGCCCGGTCTCGCTGCTGAGGGTGAAGGACGGCGAGGGCGCAATCCCGGAGGCCGACGGGGAATTCACGGCCATCGCCGGGAAGGAAATGGACGGCCGGAAGTGGACGTACTTCGCGCGCAAAGGCCCGAACGGTCCCGGCGAAGCGCTGGGCGATGCGGCCTGGAAGACCACCAAGCGCTGCGGCCCGGTCAAGGAGGCGACCTACAGCCCCTTCCTGATCGTCTACGGCACCGCGGGCGATGCCGATGCGCAGAAGCGCGTGAAGGCGCAGGCGGAGCAATTCGCCGACATGTGGTACGACTTCGCGAAGGGCAAGGCGCAGATCAAGGCCGACAAGGACGTGACCGAAGAAGACAAGAAGACGCGCAACCTCTTCCTCTTCGGCGAGGAGCAGGAGAACGCCGTCCACGCCGCGTACGCCGCGACGAAGAAACTCCCGTTCGTGGTCAAGGACGGCAAGGCGCAGATCGGCGAGAAGTCCGTGGACCTGAAGGACCGCGGGCTGATGTACATCTACCCATCGCCGTACGAAGGCGCCGCGCCCTACTGCAGCGTGGTCGTCTGCGCGGGGCTCGTGTACGGGCAGCATCTGCCCTTCAACCACAAGCTGGACCTGGTCCCCGATTTCCTCGTCTACAGCGCGGAGATCGACAACGACGCCACGAGCACCAACAAGCCCGTGGTCGCGGGATTCTTCGACGGGAAGTGGAAGATGAGCGAAGACCTGACCTGGTTTTTCGAGTAGCGGACGGGCCCTGCGCCGGGGAACTCAGGCGCGCACCACGTACATCTTCAAAGGTCCTGCGCGCGCACCGTGGAGCGGTGATTCGCCTTGGCGCGGCCGACGGCCTTGTCGAGCGCATCGGCGACGACGAAGTTAAGCGCGTCCACGATCTCGCCGGACGACTTCATGCCCTTCGATTTTAGAAAGGCCTTCACCTTGCTGCCGACGACCAGTCCGGTGGCGTCCTTCTTTTCCGCGCTCTTAGCCATGAAGCCCTCGCTTGATTTTCCGTTACTCGCCCCGGAGGCACACACGCTAGCAGAGGGCCGACGCGGCGCGAGCCGAATTTTACGGAGCGGGCGGCGCGGCGGCCGGCGCGGGCGCATTGGGCTTCGGGCCGCTGGGGAAGTCGGGCTTCCAGCGCCCGGAGAGCAGGCCCGCGGGCTTCGCGCCCTTTTCCGGTGACCGGCGCAGTTCGATCTGGAATTCGCCCAGGAAGCGCGTCACCTTTTCCGCGAAGCGGATCTCCTGCTGTTCGTCGGGGTACTTGTCCATGAACTTCGCCGCGCCCATCTCGTCGCGCGTGTCCTCGAGCTGCGACTGGCGGAAGGCGGCGGCCTGCGGCGCCAGGCGCGGGCCGTCCACGCGCAGGTACATCAGCGGCGATTCCGGCGCGGGCGCGGCGGGCGCCTTGGGGAAGGCCAGTTCCGGCGCGCCCCACATCGGCGCGAGCGGCCCCGCGTCGGAGACGCCGCCCAGGGCCTCGGGCCCGAGCACGATCAGCGGAATCGGCGGATTCTTTTTCACGAGCAGGAAGCGGTCGCTCCCGTTCGCCGAAAACTTCCGCACGTAGGTCTTCCAGTCTTCCGGGGCCGGGGCGCGCCCTTCGGCCACGCCGTCCCAGCGGACGCGCGCGAACTCCACGACCGCCTTCGTCGCGGCCGGAGAGGGCGTGAACGGCAGCGAGAGGCTCACGCGCGCGATCTTCTCGCCGGCGTCCTCGTTGGGCGGGAGCACCGCCAGTTTCAACCGCGAGCCGCAGGCGGGCCAGAGGTCGCGGTTCAGATCGACGTCCTGCTTTTCGAGTTCGAGCAGCCGGTTCTCCCAGCGGCGCTTCTCCTTGTCGTTGCCGTTCGGCTGCACCTGCATCTCGTGGTCGAGCCAGTTGAGAAAGGCCGCGCGGACGCCGAAGGGCAGTTCGGCCTCGAGCAGCGGCGGCTGCGCCGGCGCGCCTTCGGCCTGGAGCAGCGGCGCGGGCGCGCTGTAGGCCGGCAGCGGGCCGTGCCACTGGCCGTCGAGCGCCACCGTGCCGTCGCCCGGCGCGCGCACGACAAACTCCACCGATTCCGGCGCGGCATCGACGCACAGAATCTGGCTGTAGGGAGGGGGCGGGGGGAACGACTTGGGCTGCGGAAAGGTGATCTTGAGCAGCGCGAACGGGCGCAGCGCGAATTCGGCCACGGCGTCCTCGGGAAGCGGCGCCTGCGGCGGGCGCGGGCGCGGCGGCGAGAGCGTCGCGCCGTTGTCGGTGATCGCGAACATTCCGCCGCCCAGGTCGTGAAATCTCTCGGGTTCCTGCTTTGCATTGATCCAGAGGAAAAAACGGACGGCCGCGCCGGCCCCGCCGCTGAGCCGGAAGAACAGGTACACGGGCGGCTTGCCGTCGGGCGGCGGCGCGACCAGCGCCACGGAGGCTTCCCCGGCGGTGAAGAACGCGAGGCTCTCGCGGCCCAGTTCCCGCCGGCCGCGAAGGATGCGCGGAAGCTCGCGCCACTTCTGTTCCAGCTTCTTCCACCGCGCCCCCAGGCCGGTGCCGGCCTGAACGTCTTCGTCCTGCCAGAGCGCCTGGACGCGCGGGTCGTTTTCGAGGCCGTGCCAGAGCGCGTCGGCGCTGCGGACCCGCAGCATGATCGCGGCGTCGTCCGGCAGGCAGGAACTGACGGGCACGCCGCCGACCGAGCCGAACGAAACGAGGAAGAGGCTGAGCGCCGTGCCGAAGGCGAGGTACACGGTCCAGAAGATGCCTTTGAGGAAATACCAGCACCCGCGCGGCTTCGGGGCCGGCTCCGGCGCCGGCG
>JAHCJK010000198.1 GCA_026184295.1 Planctomycetota bacterium | reverse complement strand
GCGTTTGCGACGGGCAGGAGTTCCGCCACGAGCAGCCGGCCGCGGTAGCCGGTGCCCGCGCAGGCTTCGCAACCCTTCGCGGCGAACGGTTCGGCCGCGTGGCCGGCCCGCGGTTCGCGGCATTTCTCGCAGAGCTTGCGGAGCAGGCGCTGTTCGATCACCGCGCCGAGCGTGCTCGCGATCAGGTACGGTTCCACGCCCAGATGCGCGAGCCGCAGGAGGACCTCGGGCGCCGAGGGCGCGTGGACCGTGCTGAGGATCAGGTGGCCCGTCAGGGCCGCCTGCACCGCGACCTGCGCGGTCTCGGCGTCGCGAATCTCGCCGATCATGATCACTTCCGGGTCCTGGCGCAGCAGCGCGCGCAGCGCCTTGGGATAGTCCAGGCCCGCGGCGGGCTTGAGTTCGGTGTGGGTAACGCCGGCGGTGACGCGTTCGACAGGGTCTTCGATCGTCACGACCTGGCGGCGGCCGAGGTCGAGTTCCACGATCTGGCGCAGGCAGGCGTACAACGTCGTCGTCTTGCCGCTCCCGGCGGGCCCGGTGAGCAGCAGCAGGCCCTGCGGGCGCGCGAGGTATTCGGCCAGCCGTTCGGCGTCGCGGGCGTCTAGGCCCAGGTCGGCGATGCGCAGGTCGGGGCGCGAGCCGTTCTTCGAAGCCGCCGCGCCGTGGAAGAAGCGCACGACCACTTTCTCGCCCAGCACCGCGGGGTAGACGCTCACGCGCATGTCGGTGACGCCCGGAATTGTGGCGCCCGCGATGCGCCCGTCCTGCGGGACGTCGGTGCGGTAGGTCAGGAGCGCGGCGAGGACCTTCACGCGCTGGACGAGGTTGGCGCGCAGCGGACTCTTGATCTCGCCCGCGTCGGCCAGACAGCCGTCGATGCGCCAGCGCACGAGCAGGGCGTCTTCGCGGGGTTCCAGGTGCAGGTCGCTGGCGCCCTTCTGCGCCGCCGCCGCCAGAAGCCAGTCGGCCAGGGCAGGCACGGCATCGGCCCCCGCGGCCAGACGGCGCTCCAGTTCGGCCTGCAAGGGTGCCATGGTTCGCCCCATCTAAGGAAGTGTGTAAAAGTCCTTACCATAATTCAGGGCTTCCTTTTGGCCACACCGAAGATTTTACAGAATTTACCGGCCCAAGTTTGCTGAGGCGTGAGAGCGTGTGGTATGGTGCTGCAATGGTCCCGAAGGAGGGACAACGTATGACATCGACCCAATCCAATACCTCTCCAGTTGCCGCCCAGGCAGAAATTCGGCGTTTGACCGTGTGATTTTCACACGATTCATCTTCGCCCTTCCATTTCAAACTTGATGTGACCGGCGGCAGCCGGGTTTTTCATGTTCAACGCCCTCCGGCGTTGGCGCGATACGTCATCGATTCGAACACGCATAAGACCAGAACCGGGCAAAGGAGGATCAAATGAGCAAGGCCCTACGCCAATGGAGGCAAGGCGACGTCATGATCGAGTGGGTCAACCGTTTTCCGGCCGAGGCCAAGCGGTGTTCCACCGTCGTGCTGGCTTCGGGTGATTCGACCGGGCACAGCCACCGTATGCAGAACGAGACCGACGCGTGGATCTTCGAGGACGCCAGCGGCGCGCTGTTCCTGCAGGTGGTCGCCGAAAGCGCCGTGCTTGAACACGACGAGCACCGTGCCATCACGATCCCTCGCGGCATGTACCGTGTTTGGAAGCAGCGCGAATTCGACCCCGAAGACGAGCGCGAATTTCGCGATGTTTGGGACTAATCGATCCACAGGAGCGGACGATGTGGCAGCTATTGAAAGATTTACTGCTGAGCCGGCCTAAGGGCGCCGCCGAGCCTATGGGCTCGGCTGCGCTACGTCGTGACCATCCCCAGGCCGGTGGATGGAAAGACTGCAATTTTCTGGAAAGGGTTACCGTGAACACGCTGGAATTGACGGACTGCGCAGCCTTTTCCCGATGGCCCAAAGGTCTTACCGTTCGTGGAAAGGTGACCTTAATCCGCTGCCACAATCTTTTGGAACTGCCCAAGGATCTTCACGTGGCCGGCTCGCTGTTTATCGAGCACTGCCCGAAGCTGCGCGGGTTGCCGGAAGGCTTGCGCGTGGATGGCGATTTGCGGGTGGCGAACTGCGCCAGCTTCGAGCGCATCGGTGCCGGTGCGCGCGTGAAGGGCATCACCGAGTTACTGCGACTACCGGTCTTCTCGGAGTGGTTCCCGGAGGAACTGCTCGGCGAATCGCTGGTCATGTCGGATTGCCCGAGCGTGCGCGATCTCGCGCTGTCGGAGCGCGTGACGGGGCCGGTGAAGGTGCAAGCCTGCAACGCGCTGACGGAGTTGCGTGCGGCGCGCGTGTCGCTGAGGTGGGATGTGCGCATTGAGTCGTGCGCGGCCCTGAAGGCGTTGCCGCGCGAGGTCCAGATCGACGGCAATCTGGTCCTGCGCGACTGTGCGAACCTCGAGCAGATGCCCGAGACGTTGCGCGCGTGGAAGGTCGATCTGCGCGATTGTCCCCGCGTCGAACGCCTGCCGGAGCGGATCGAGGCGCGTACGATCGAGCTGACGCGGCTTCCCCGCCTGGCGCACTGGCCGGAACGCGTGCGTGCCGTGCCGTACCTGACCGTGTCCGACTGCCGGCTTTTCCCGGGCTTCGGGCCCGAGCCGCTTTCGTGCAGTCAATTGCGGCTACTGGGTTGTTCGGCCGTGCAGGGGCTGCCCGAGCGACTGTCGGCATGCGAACTCCTGGAGATCACGGCTTCGCCCTGGCTGACGGCCTTGCCGAAGGAGCTGACGGTGGGCTGGTCGCTTCGGCTTGGCGATTGCCACAACCTGCGGGCGCTGCCGGAGGAACTCTATCTGAGCGAACAACTGAGCCTGCGAGGCTGCACGGGCCTGACGCGAATGCCGAGAATCCTGATGATCGGATCTCCCGGTCAGCAGCGGCAGGCGCTCCTGGACCTGCGCGGCTGCACCGGCCTGCGTGAAATTCCGCATGGTGTTTCGCTGTGGGGTGCAATCGACGTGGCCGGTTCGGGGATTCGTTCGCTGCCCGAATCGCTGGGGCAGACCGGGATCCTCTGGAACGGGGTTGAGGTGGATGCGCGTATTGCGTTCGCTCCGGAGACGCTCTCGGCTGACGAAGTCATGGCCGAGCGCAATGCGGAGGTGCGCCGCATCATGATGCAGCGCATGGGCCTTGCACGATTCATGAAGGAGGCGAAGGCGCATGTGTTGAATCAGGATCGGGATGCCGGCGGGCCTCGCAGGCTGCTCCGGATCCATGATGGCCGGCAGGCCATCGTGTGCCTGCATGTTTTCTGCCCCTCGACCGGGCGCGAATACATGCTGCGTGTGCCGCCCCACATGGATACGTGCCATGAAGCGGCCGCGTGGATGGCGGGCTTCAACGATCCCAGCCAGTACGCTCCAATGGTCGAGACCTGAGCCCGCCGCCCTCGCGGCGGCGCGGCTCAGGCCGGCGTCTCGGGCGCCGGGGCGGGGTAGCGGATGCCCTTCGCTTCATAGATCGGGCGGACGACGGCGCGGAGTTTGGGCAGGTAGGCGAGGAAGATCAGGCCGGCGCAGATGGCGATGGCGCCCGAGACCCGCGCGGCGTTGCGTTCGCCCAGGTGGCCGGCCAGGTAGCCGCCCAGCAGGCTCCCGAACGGCGCCATGCCCATGAAGGACGTCGTGAAGAAGCTGAGCACTCGGCCGCGCTTGTCGTCTTCCACGATGGTCTGGAGCACCGTGTTCAGCGAGGCGAACATGAGCAGGATGCCCAGGCCCATCACGAACATCGCGGCGATCGAACCGGCCAGCGTGTACGACTGCGCGAGGTACAGGCAGCCCATCCCAAGGAGGATCGGCGAGAGCCCGATCAGCCGGCCCAGCCCCCGGACGCTGCTGCGCGCCGCCAGGTAGAGGCCGCTCAGCAGGGCGCCGCAGCCGGTGGCGGCGGTGAGGAACCCGTAGACGCGCCCGCCGGGGTCTTCGCCCGTGGCGGACGGTTCGACCGTGCCGCTCAGTTTGTCCGCGAAGATCGGCAGGATCACCATCAGCGACATGTAGCTGAGGCTCACGGTGGCCCCGAGCAGGATGGCCGTGCGGACGGGCGAGAAGTTCCACGAATAGCGCGCGCCGTGCTTCATGTCGAAGAACATGGTGGTGCGGGAGGCCCGCGGTGGCTTGGGCGGGATGCGCATGGCCAGCAGCGCGACGATGACGGCCAGGAACGTGACGGCGTCGATGGCGAAGCAGTAGCTCGTGCCGGTGCGCGCGATGATCATCCCCGCGATGGCGGGGCCGACCAGGCGCGCGGCATTGAACATCGTCGAATTGATCGCGATGGCGTTGGGCAGGTCGGCCATGTCTTCGACGATCTGGAAGAGAAAGGTCTGCCGCGCGGGCATGTCGATGGCGCTGACGAACCCCTGAAAGACGCCCAGCGCGATCACCTGCGGGATCGTGACCAGGTCGGTAAAGGCGAGCACCGCCAGCGCGACGCTCTGGAGCATCGAGAGCGTCTGCGAGATGAGCAGCAGGCGCTTGTTGTCGAAGCGGTCGGCCACCACGCCGCCCCAGGGGCCGACCAGCAGCACCGGAATCTGCGAACAGAACCCCGCGATGCCGAGCATCCGGGCGGCCTCCCCGCGCGGCGCGAGGCGGAAGATCAGCCACTGCGTGGCGACCATCGAGAGCCACGTGCCGACCAGCGAGATCCCCTGCCCGCCGAAGAACAACCGGTAATTGCGGTATTTGAGCGCGCGCAGCATGAAGGCGGGCATGGCGAGAGTATGCGCCGCCCGCGCGCGTATGCAACGCCCGCGCCGGATTCCGTGGGCTCTTAGCCCGGCGCCGTCCCGCCTCCGCGCGCCGCAAGGGCGCGGCTGCTTGCGATTTTCACCCCCATCGCCTACTCTTTTCGCGCCATGAACATTCTCCTCACCGGCGCGGCCGGTTTTGTGGGCTCGCACGCCGCCGAACGGCTGCTGGCCGAAGGCCATGCCGTGACCGGCATCGACAACTTCGATCCGTATTACGATCCCGCGATCAAGCGCCGCAACGCCGAGCCCGCCCTGAAGGCCGGCGGCGGCGCCGATGGCCAGGCCGCCTACCGCCTGGTGGAAGGCGACTTCGGCGACCGCGCGCTGCTCGACCGGCTTCTCTCCGAGCGGACCTTCGACGCCGTGATTCATCTGGCGGCGCAGGCCGGCGTGCGCCCGTCGATCGAGGACCCGCAGAAGTACATCCGCGTGAACCTGGCCAACCTGGTGGTGCTGCTGGAAGCGATGCGCACGCACGGCTTGAAGCGCATCGTGGCGGCCTCGTCGAGCAGCGTGTACGGCAACGTCACGCCCGCGCCCTTTTCCGAAGACGCCGCATGCGCGCAGCCGCAGTCGCCGTACGGCGCGAGCAAGCGCGCGGGCGAGATCATGCTCGGCACGTACGCGCAACTGCACGGCTTCCGGGCCGTGGTGGTGCGGCCGTTCACGGTCTACGGCCCGCGGCAGCGCCCGGACATGGCCATCGCCGCCTTCGCGCGCAAGATTCTGCTCGGCGAACCGATCACGCTCTTCGGCGACGGCTCGACCGCGCGCGATTACACCTACGTCAGCGACATCGTGGACGGGCTGCTGGGCGCGCTGGCCTGCCCGGTCGGCTTCGGGATTTACAACCTCGGCGGCGACCATCCCGTCAGCCTGGCCGACCTGGTCGCGCTGCTGGAAAAGACGGTGGGCAAGCCCGCCAAGATCAACCGCCAGCCGATCCAGGCCGGCGACGTCGAAAAGACGATGGCCGACCTGACGCGCTCGCGCAAGGACCTCGGCTACAGCCCCAAAGTCCCGCTCGAAGAGGGCCTGCGGCGCACCGTCGCCTGGGTCCGCGAAGAACTCGCCCGCGAAGGCCTTCGCGTGTAGAATACGCCCTTTCGTGGAAACCGCCGCGGAGGCCCGGCCGGTTCGCGCCGGACGCACAGGAGCCATGCATGCCCAAGAAGATCGAAGGTCACCTGAGTGCTAAAAAGGGAGCACGCTTTGCGGTCGCGATCGCGCGCACGAACGCGCTGGTCACCGAGCGCCTCCTGGATGGCTGCGTGGATTGCCTGGTGCGCCACGGGGTCGAATCGGACCACATCGACGTGGTTTACGTGCCCGGCGCGTTCGAACTTCCCATCGTCGTAAACGCCTTGTGTCACAAGAAATACGTGGCCGTGGTGGCCCTGGGTTGCGTGATCCGCGGAGGCACGCCGCACTTCGAATACGTCGCCGGCGAGGCCACCAAGGGCGTGGCGCAGGCGAGCCTGGACAGTGGGATTCCAGTGGCCTTCGGTGTGCTTACGTGCGATACTTTAGAGCAGGCCCTCGAACGGGCCGGCGCCAAGGGCGGCAATAAGGGTTGGGAAGCGGCCCAGAGCGCGCTGGAGATGGCCGATCTGATGTCCAAGCTTTGAAGTGATCAGTGGACAGTGGGAAGTGGTCAGTGAACGGAACGAGGAAGAGGACGGTGTAGGTGGCAGACGGCGGTCGGAACTTCGCGTAGTGCGTAGTTTCTGATCACTCTTCACTGCCCACTGAACACTGCAGTCACCATGGTTCATCCCAAAACGCTCGGGCGCGAACTGGCCCTTCAGTACCTGTACATGCACGACCTGCTGAACGGCACGGACGTCCAGCCGCTCAGCGATTACCTCGGCATGCAGGAACAGCCGCCCGACGCCGAGACCGCCGAACTTTCCAAGAAGCTCGTCAGCGCCGTGATCGAACACCGCGGCGAACTGGACGCGGAGATCGCCGCCGCGGCCAAGAACTGGACGCTCAACCGCATGGCGTTCGTCGATCGCAACATCCTGCGCCTGGGCCTGGCCGAACTGATCGCCTGCCCCGAGACGCCGTACAAGGTGATCATCAACGAAGCCGTGGAACTCGCGCGCCGCTACAGCAGCGAGGCCGCCTGCGGGTTCGTCAACGGGCTGCTCGACAAGATGCGCCCGAAGTACCGCCCCAACGCCGAAGAGGGCTCCGAGCCCGCCGCGATCTGACCCTTGCCTGCCGCGATTCTCGCCGACCTGCATGCGCACACCACGGCTTCCGACGGTGAGTTGGAACCGGAGGCGCTCGTCGATGCGGCGTCTGCGGCGGGCCTGAACGTCCTCGCCGTCACCGACCACGACACCGTCGCCGGCGTCGCGCGCGCCCAGGCCCGCGGGACGGCCTGCGGGCTCGAGATCGTCCCCGGCTGCGAACTGACCGCGTACTACCAGAACGTCGAACTGCACATCCTCGCCTTCTTCGTGGACATCGCGCCGGACGCGCCGCTCGCGGCCATGCTCGAAACGCTGCGCGTGAAGCGCAAGTCGCGCGCCTTCGAGATGGCCGCGCGCCTGACCAAGGCCGGCTTTCCCCTCAGCGACGAAGACGTGATCGAGGCCGCCGGCGGCGCCGATTCGATCGGCAAGCCGCACGTGGCCGCGGCGCTGGTCAAGCGCGGGCACGCCCGCAGCGTCCGCGACGGGCTGCTGCGCTTCCTGGTCGGCAACGCTCCGGGCAACGTGCCCAAGCAGCAGTTGTCGCCCGAAGAAGTCTTCGCCGCCGTGCACGAAGCCGGCGGCGTCGCGGTGCTCGCGCATCCCGGCATCGTGCCCCACGACGAACTGATCGCGCCGCTCTTTCGCCTGGGCATGGACGGCGTCGAGGCCTACCATCTTTCCCACAGCGACGTGAACCGGCGCTTCTACGCGGGGCTCGCGCGGCGGTACGAAAAAGCCGTGAGCGGCGGGAGCGATTTCCACGGCCCGGGCGTCAAGCCCGGCGTGACGCTCGGCGCCTCCGGCGTGGACGAGGCCATTCTGGCCGACCTGCGCAAGCGCGCTGCCGCTCGCGCGGAACGTTTGTCGCGCGCGACGCCTGCATCCATTAGGATTTAGGCGAGGATTCAGGAATTGGGATTCAGAATTCAGGGGACGAACACGGAGTTGCTGTTCTCCGAATCCTGCATCCTATATCCTGACCCTTGCCGTTCCTGACCACAGTCCACGGATCACCGAGCGCCGATTTTATGGGTTTCGGATTCTTCAAGAAGGCCAAGGACGCGATCGCGGGCGCGGTTAAGAAGGCCAGCGAGACGCTGATTCTGGGCGTGCAGAAGACCGCCAAGGTCGTGCGCAGCGGGCTCGATTTGCTCGTCGGGCGCAAACTGGGCGACGACGAATGCGAGGAACTGCGCGCGACGCTGATCCAGGCCGACCTGGGCCCGCGCCTGGCCGAAGACCTGGTCGAGAAGGCCCGCGAGGCCTACAAGGACCGCGAGATCAAGGCGCCGGGCGAGATCGCGCAGTTCCTTAAAGGAGAGCTGAAGAAGCTTTTTCCGCCGCAGGACAGCCGGCCGCGCTTCAGCGAAAAGCCGCCGACGGTGATCCTGGTCGTGGGCGTGAACGGCGCGGGCAAGACGACGACGATCGCGAAGCTCGCGAACCGCTTCAAGACCGAAGGCTACAAGATTCTGCTCGCCGCGGGCGATACCTTCCGCGCGGCGGCCATCGAACAGCTCACCATCTGGGCCGGGCGCGTCGGCTGCGAGATCGTCAAGGACCGCCAGGGCGCGGACGCGGCGAGCGTCGCGTACAACGCGGTCGAGAAGGCGATGGCGCAGGGCTTCGACATGGTGATCATCGACACCGCGGGCCGCCTGCAGAACAAAAAGGGCCTGATGGACGAACTCGAGAAGATCTCCCGCGTGATCAAGAAGAAGCTGCCCGACGCGCCGCACGAAGTCCTGCTGGTGCTCGACGGGACCACGGGCCAGAACG
The DNA here is from genome assembly GCA_026184295.1 of Planctomycetota bacterium. Taxonomy (GTDB): domain Bacteria; phylum Planctomycetota; class SZUA-567; order H5-PLA8; family H5-PLA8; genus JACQFI01. The sequence goes on along the minus strand of JAHCJK010000198.1, from coordinate 2,197 downwards.
CCGTGCAGCAGGCCAAGGTCTTTACCGAAGGCGTGGGCGTGACGGGGCTGGTCGTGACAAAACTGGACGGCACCGCCAAGGGTGGCGCGGTGCTGGCCATGCGCAACGAGGTGGACGTGCCGGTGAAGTGGATCGGTCTCGGCGAAAAGATGCCGGACCTGGAACCCTTCAACGCCGACACGTTCCTCGACGCGATCTTCGGGAGCGACGAAACCAAAACCACACATGCCTGACCACGAAAAATGCATGAAGCAGGCGTTGGAACTCGCGGCGAACGGCCGCGGGTGGACGAGCCCCAATCCGGTCGTCGGCGCCGTCGTCGTCAAAAACGGCAAGGTGGTCGGCAAGGGCTGGCATCGCCGCTTCGGCGAAGCCCACGCCGAAGTCCACGCGCTCGACGCGGCGGGCAAAAAGGCCAAGGGCGCGGTGCTGTACGTCACGCTCGAACCCTGCAATCACTTCGGCAAGACGCCGCCCTGCGTGGACGCGATCCTGAAGGCCGGCGTGAAGACGGTGGTGCTCGGCACGCGCGACCCGCACGAGAAGGCCGCCGGCGGGATCAAGGCGCTGCAAAAGAAGAAGGTCAAGGTCGTCGAAGGCGTGCTCGAAAAGCAGTGCCGCCGCCTGAACGCCGCGTTCTTCAAGTTCGTGCGCACCGGGCAGCCGCTGGTGAGCGCCAAGTGGGCGATGACCGCCGACGGCAAGATCGCGACCGCGCGCGGCGATTCGAAGTGGATCACCTCGCCTCGGGCGCGCGCGTTCGCGCACCTGCTGCGCGGACGGCACGACGCGGTGCTCGTCGGCATCGGCACGGTGCTCACCGACGCGCCGCTCCTGACCTGCCGCCTGGGGCTGGAACGCCCCGAGCAGGGCCACTGGCAGCCGCGCCGCGTGATCCTGGACAGCCAGGCCCGCATGCCGCTCGACGCGCCCCTGTGGACGGCCGAGAACGGCGGCCCGATCGTGATCGTGACCTCGTCCGACGCGCCCATCGACCGCGTCAAGGCCCTGAAGGACAAGGGCGCCGAGATCGTCTCGCTCTTCTCGAAGGACGGGCGCCTGCCGATTCCGGAAGTGCTCAAGGCGCTGGTCAAGCTCGGCGTGATGTCCGTCTACGTCGAAGGCGGCGCGGAAGTGCTGGGCAGCTTCCTGGACGAACGCGTCGTGGACCGCGCGTACGTCTTCGTCGCGCCGAAGATCGTGGGCGGACGCGAAGGCGTGACGGCGGTGCGCGGGCGCGGCGTGGAACGCGTGAGCGACAGCCAGGAATTGCGCGTGACGGGCCTGAAGCGCCTGGGCGACGACGTGATGATCAGCGGGCGGCTGGGCACGTGGAGCTGGATGCGAAAAGCGTAGCGGCCCCCGCGACTTGATTCTTCCCGCGCGCAGCCGAGACTGATTCCATGTTCACCGGACTCATCGAACACGTCGGCGCGGTCTTCGCGTTTGAACTGAACGCCGAAGGCGGCGCGCGGCTGGGCGTCGATCTTGGCCCGCTGGCCGAAGGCACCGGCCTCGGCGACAGCATCGCCCTCGACGGCTGCTGCCTGACGGTCGTCGCGCTGGACGGTTCGCGCGCGCACTTCGATGCCGTTCCGGAGACCCTCCGCCGCACGACGCTCGGCGATTTGAAGCCCGGCGCGCGCGTGAACCTCGAGCGCGCCCTGCTGCCGAACAAGCGCCTGGGCGGGCATTTCGTGCAGGGGCACATCGACGGCACTGCGATCGTACGCAAAACCGTCACCGGCGGGCGCTGGGCCGAATGGCACTTCTCGCTCGACAGCCTGGCCCTGGCGCCGCAGATCGTCGAAAAGGGCTCCATCGCCATCGACGGCATCTCGCTGACCGTGGCCGGCAGCGACGGCGTCGGCGGCTTCTGGGTCGCGCTGATTCCGGAGACGCTCGCGCGCACCACGCTCGGCGCCAAGACCGAAGAGGCCAGCGTGAACATCGAGACCGATATTCTGGGGAAGTACGTCCACGCGATGCTGAACGCCAAGGGCGCCGATACCAAGCCGCGCATTTCCGAAGAGTGGCTGCGGGATCATGGGTACTAACGAACGGCAGGGGACGAACAGCAGGGGTCAGGGATCAGGATTCAGGATACAGGGGTGGAGCAGCTTCGCTGCCTTTCATTAAAAAAACGGCGCGCATGCGCCGCTCCTTCCCTGAATCCTGAATCCTGAATCCTAAAGCC
>JAHCJK010000197.1 GCA_026184295.1 Planctomycetota bacterium | reverse complement strand
TCCGGCCCTGACCGCCATCTGCAACGGCACATTCCGCGAACAACCGCTGTGGTATCGTCAGTTTTTGTACGAGACCGAACGGGAACGTGGACTGGAAGACCTTGAAGACCTCGCCACCCCTGGTACCTGGACCTGGAATCTGGCACGCGAACCCGCGGTCCTGATCTGGACCACGGCACCGCAGCTGCTCCCGGACGATGCTTTGAACCTGCCTGCGATCGAGTTGGTGCAACGGCTGGTCGTATCGGAATCCACACGGCGCTCCCGACTTTCGGTGCCGCAGCGACTGAGTGAAACGTATCTCGTGCGAACTCCGCAGCGCACCACCATCATCGCTGGATATCCCTGGTTCACCGATTGGGGCCGCGACACCTTCATCGCCCTGCGCGGCCTCTGCCTCGCGACAGGCCGCCTTGAAATCGCGCGCTCGATCCTGCTTGAATGGTCCGGCGTCGTCTCGCAGGGCATGCTCCCCAACCTCTTCCCCGACCGCGGCGATACGCCCGAGTACAACTCGGTGGACGCCTCGCTCTGGTACGTCGTGGCCGTGCACGAATACCTGGCCGCGCGCGAAGCCCGCGGCGAGCCCGTGCCCGACGACGACCAGCAGCGCCTGCGCGCGGCGGTGCAGGCGATTCTGACCGGCTTCTCCGAAGGCACGCGCTACCGCATCCATGCCGACGCCGACGGCCTGCTCGCCGCGGGCCAGCCGGGCGTGCAACTGACCTGGATGGACGCGAAGGTCGGCGACTGGGTCGTGACGCCGCGCATCGGCAAGCCGGTCGAAGTACAGGCGCTGTGGCTGAATGCCCTCGCCGCCGGCGCGCGCTTCGATCCGCGCTGGAACGCGCGCTTCGAACAGGGGCTCGCGGCCTTCAAGGCGCGCTTCTGGAACGAGGCCACCGGCGGGCTGTACGACGTCGTGGACGCCGACCACGTGGCGGGGCGCGACGACGGGAGCTTCCGGCCGAACCAGATCTTCGCCGTCGGCGGGCTGCCGCTCCAGATTCTCGACGGCGAACGGGCCAAGCGCGTCGTGGACGCGGTCGAAGCGCGCCTCTGGACGCCGCTGGGCCTGCGCTCACTCGCGCCGGGCGAAGCGGCCTACGCCCCGCGCTATCGCGGCGGCGTGCGCGAACGCGACGGTGCGTACCACCAGGGCACGGTCTGGCCGTGGTTCCTGGGCCCCTTCGTCGAAGCCTGGGTGCGCGTGCGCGGCGATACGCCGAAGGCGCGCCGCGAGGCCCGCGCGCGCTTCCTGACACCGCTGTACGAGCACCTGCACGCGGCGGGGCTGGGACACATTTCGGAGATTGCGGACGGCGACGCCCCGCACACGCCGGGCGGCTGCCCGTTCCAGGCGTGGTCGGTGGGCGAGGCCATCCGACTGGATCGCGTGGTGCTCCGCGAGCGCGACGAGCGCGGCTCGACGGCTCGCAGAGCACCGGAAGAGGTCTGGCTCGCCGTGCGATAACCGAGCCAAGATAAGGAGGCGTCCGTCATGTCGTTCAAGAGGGAATTCGGCGTCATCGGCCTGGGCCGCATGGGCGGAGGGCTGGCCCGCCAGGCGCTGGGCAAGAAGATGAAGGTGGTGGGCCTGACGCGCGAAGGCGCGCCGCAGGACCTGCTGAAGGGCGGGCTCGTCGAGATCAAGAAGTACGACGAGTTCCTGAAGAACCTGGAACGCCCCCGCGCGGTCTTCGTGTACGTGCCCGCGGGCCCGATCGTGGACAAGATCATCGACGAACTGGCCGCGAAGCTCGAGCCCGGCGACATCGTCGTGGACGGCGGGAACAGCTACTGGGGCGATTCGATCCGCCGCCAGGAGCGCCTGAAGGCGCGCGGCGTGCAACTGGTCGATGTCGGCACCAGCGGCGGCGTGACCGGCGCGAACAACGGCGCGTGCTTTATGGTCGGCGGCGAACGCGAAGCCGTCGCGCGCATCGAACCGATGCTGATCGAGCTGAGCGTCAAGGACGGCTACGTCCACGCCGGACCTCCGGGCGCCGGGCACTTCACCAAGCTCGTGCACAACGGCATCGAGTTCGGGATGCTTCAGGCGATCGGCGAGGGCATGAACCTGCTCGAGCGCTACCGCGACCGGCTCGACATCCCCAACACGCTCAAGTGCTGGCGCAACGGCTCGGTGATCCGTTCGTGGCTGATCGACCTGATGCACGAAGGCTACCTGGCCGAAGGCGGCGTGATGAACGTGCCTGCGTTCGTCGAGGACACCGGCGAAGTGAACTGGCTGGTGAACGACGCGATCCGCATGGAAGTGCCCGTGCCCGTCATCAGCAACGCGGTGATGCAACTGTTCACCTCGCGCGACGAGAAGAAGGAGTGGGCGCGCTCCATCGCGATGATGCGCCACGGCTTCGGCGGGCATCCGTACGGCCCGGACGAAGCGATCAAGCGCGAACGCGTCGAAGGGCGCGTCGGCGATTTCCACCGCTAAGCAGGAATTATTTCGCGGCTGCGCAGATATAGAAACCGTACTTCCAAACCGCCGGCCCGCTCCTCGCATACGGGGAGCGGGCCGCAAAAAGAAAAAAGGAAACGGCCATGGGCGCGAACAAGAAACATATTCTCATTCTCGGCGGCGGCTTCGGCGGGCTCTACGCGGCCTTCGAACTCGAACGCCAGCTCGGCAAAGACCCCGATATCCAGATCACGCTCGTCAACCGCGACAACTTCTTCCTCTTCACGCCCATGCTGCACGAGATCGCGGCGAGCGACGTGGAGATCACCACCATCGTCAATCCGGTGCGCAAGTTGCTCAAGCGGATCAACTTCTTCGCCGGCGACGTCGAATCGATCGACGTGCCGAGCAAGAAGGTCGTCGTCTCGCACGGGCTCGACCGCCACACCCACGAACTCGCGTACGACTACCTGGTCCTCTCGCTCGGCTCGATCACGAATTTCTTCGGCCTGCCCGGCCTGGAGGAACGCGCGCTGACCATGAAGAGCCTGGGCGACGCGATCCACCTCCGCAACCGCATGATCCAGCACCTCGAGGAAGCCGACCCCGAATGCGCCGTCGGCAACCGCGAACCGCTCCTGACGTTCGTCGTCGCGGGCGGCGGCTTCGCCGGCGTCGAGACCATCGCGGGGATGAACGATTTCCTGCGCGAGGCGATCCCGCATTACAACAACCTGAACCAGAAGATGGTCCGGCTGGTGCTCGTCCACCCCGGCCCGTACATCCTGCCGGAACTGGGCGAGGACCTGGGCCGCTACACCGAGGGCGTGCTGCGCGGGCGCGGCATCGACATCCGCGTGAACACCAAGGTGACCGCATGCGGCCCCGAGGGCGTGACGCTCACCGATGGGACGCTGATCAAGGGCTGTACGCTCGTCTGGACCGCGGGCACCTCGCCGAACCCGCTCATCGCCAAGCTGCCCGTGGCGAAGGAGAAGGGCCGCATCAAGGCCAACGAATTCCTGGAAGCCGAGGGCGCGGAGAACATCTGGGCGCTGGGCGACTGCGCGATGGTGCCGGACCCGGCGACCAAGTCGTTCCACCCGCCGACCGCGCAGCACGCCTTGCGCGAAGGCCTGGTGGCCGCGCGCAACGTGATCGCGGCGATCAAGGGCGGGCGCAAGCAGCCCTTCCGCTTCAAGACGCTGGGCCTGCTGGCCAGCATCGGCAAGCGCCGCGGCGTCGCGAAGATCTTCGGCCTCAAGTTCTCGGGCTTCTTCGCCTGGTGGCTGTGGCGCTCGATCTACCTCAGCAAGCTGCCCGGATTCGAGAAAAAAGTGCGCGTGGCGCTGGCCTGGACGCTGGACCTGCTCTTCTCCAAGGATACAGTGCAGTTCATGACCTTCCGCGCGCCGACCGTATCGCACGAACCGACTCACGGCGCCCACGGCCACGCGGCCGCCGCGGCGCCGGGCCACGCGCACAAGGCCGAAGCCTGCGCCGTGCCCGCCCGCTGAACCTGTCCGACGCGTGAACGCTTTTCGAATAGAGGAATCCATGAGCCACGATACGCAAAACGATCCCGAATCCGAACGCCTCGAAAACGACGGGAGCCGCAGCCATAACTGGAAGCGCTGGGGCCCGTACCTTTCCGAACGCCAGTGGGGCACCGTCCGCGAGGACTACTCGCCCGACGGCACCTGCTGGGACAGCTTCAGCCACGACCAGGCGCGCAGCCGCGCGTACCGCTGGGGCGAAGACGGACTGCTCGGCATCACCGACCGCCAGAACCGCCTCTGCTTCGCGCTCGCGCTCTGGAACGGCAAGGACCCGATCCTGAAGGAGCGGCTGTACGGCCTCACCGGGCCCGAAGGCAATCACGGCGAAGACGTGAAGGAGTGCTACTACTACCTCGATTCGACGCCCACGCATTCGTACATGAAGGCGCTCTACAAATATCCCCAGGGGGAATTCCCCTACGCGCGGCTCTCCAACGAGAACCGTTCGCGCGGCAAGGACCAGCCAGAACTGGAACTCGCCGACACCGGCGCCTTTGACGGCGGGCGCTACTACGACGTCTTCGCCGAATATGCGAAGGCCGACACCGAAGACATCCTCGTGCGCGTCACGATTCACAACCGCGGGCCCGAGGCCGCGACGCTGCATCTGCTGCCCACCGCATGGTACCGCAATACCTGGTCGTGGGGCTGCAAGCACGAAGGCTGCTGGATCCGCCCGCGCATGTGGAAGAAGGGCCCGCGCACGGTCGAAGCCGACCACGTCTCGCTCGGACGCTACACCTTCAGCGCCGACACCGGGCCCGACGGGCGCGAACCGGAGTTCCTCTTTACGGAGAACGAGACGAACTTCCCCAAGCTCTTCAACTACCACAACGGCTCGAAGCACTTTAAAGACGCCTTCCACGAGTACGTCATTCACGGAAATCACGCGGCCGTGAACCCGAACCAGACCGGCACCAAGGTGGCCGCGTACTATACCGTGCGCGTCCCCGCCGGCGGCAAGTCCGTGCTGCGCCTGCGCATCTCGAGCAAGGACCAGACGAAGGCCGAGCCCTTCGGACCCGCCTTCGACGCCTGCTTCGAAGACCGCCTGCGCGAAGCCGATCTCTTTTACGCACGGCGCCTGAAAGGCCATTGCAACCCCGAGGAATCGCGCGTGACGCGCCAGGCGCTGGCGGGCCTGCTCTGGTCGAAGCAGTTCTACCACTACATCGTCAAGGACTGGATGGAGGGCGACCCCGACCAGCCCGCGCCGCCCGACAGCCGCAAGCAGGGGCGCAACAGCGACTGGGGCCACCTGTACAGCCGCGACATCATCTCGATGCCGGACAAGTGGGAGTACCCCTGGTTCGCGGCGTGGGACCTCGCCTTTCACATGATACCGATGGCGCAGGTGGACCCGGACTTCGCGAAGAACCAGTTGCTGCTCTTCCTGCGTGAATGGTACATGCACCCGAACGGGCAGATTCCCGCGTACGAGTTCGCCTTCGGCGACGTCAACCCGCCCGTGCACGCGTGGGCCTGCTGGCGCGTCTACAAGATGACCGGGCCGCGCGGCCAGCGCGACCGGACCTTCCTCTCGCGCGCCTTCCATAAGCTGCTGATCAACTTCACGTGGTGGGTGAACCGCAAGGACGTCAACGGCAAGCACATCTTCGCCGGCGGCTTCCTGGGGCTGGACAACATCGGCGTCTTCGACCGTTCGCGCCCGCTGCCCACCGGCGGCTACCTCGAACAGGCCGACGGCACCGCGTGGATGGCCTTCTACGCCGCGACGATGCTCTCGATGGCGCTGGAACTGGCCAGCGAAGACCCCGCCTACGAAGACGTCGCCTCGAAGTTCTTCGAACACTTCGTCGCCATCGCCGACGCGATGAACTCCCTCGGCGGCACCGGCCTGTGGAACGAGGATGACGGCTTTTACTACGACCAGCTCCACGCCGGCGGCCAGCGCCACGACCTGCGCGTGCGCAGCATGGTCGGGCTGATCCCGCTCTTCGCGGTCGAAATCCTGGAAGAGCACGTGCTGGAAAAACTGCCCGGCTTCCGCAAGCGCATGCAGTGGTTCCTCGAAAACCGCAAGGATCTGGCGCGGCAGATCGCCTACATGACCAGTTCGACCATGCCCGACCATGCGCACTACCTGCTCGCGATTCCCAGCCGCGAACGCCTGGAACGCGTGCTCAAGGTCCTGCTCGACGAGAAGGAATTCCTCTCGCCGTACGGCGTCCGCTCGGTCTCGGCGATCCACCGCGAACGTCCGTTCGTCTTCCGCGCCGGCGACCAGGAATACCGCGTGGACTACGTCCCGGGCGAATCGAACACGGGGCTCTTCGGGGGGAATTCCAACTGGCGCGGCCCGATCTGGATGCCGGTCAACTACCTGCTCGTCGAAGCGCTGGAACGCTACGGCCACTTTTACGGCGACACGCTGCGCGTCGAATGCCCCACGGGTTCGGGGCGCTACATGAACCTGGAACAGGCGGCGCGCACGATCTCCGAACGCATCGGGAAGATCTTCCTCCCCGACGCGCGCGGCCGGCGCCCGGTGCACGGCGACGACGCGCGCTACGCCGGCGACCCGCACTGGCGCGACCTCGTGCTCTTCTACGAATACTTCCACGGCGACAGCGGCGCGGGCGTCGGCGCCAGCCACCAGACCGGCTGGACCGCGCTGGTCGCGAAGCTCCTCGACGATTTGCGCAAGCCCGAAGCGCACGATCACGGGCACGGCCATACGATGACCATCCGTGCCAACATGCAGCCGGCGGCCGCGCAGCACTGACGCCCGAGGGACGGACGCGCGGCGATTTGAGGTTTTTCTTCGCAAGGCTTCGTGTCACACTTGCGCGCGTATCTCAAAACGCGCGCGAGACCACGGAGCCTATCCATGAGCGAACGCGAAGGCGCACCCGCCGGCACCTATGCCAATCCCGTCGGCGGATCGCTCCGCATGGGCGATCCGTTCGTGCTCCAGCACGGCGGGCGCTACTACCTGTATGGGACCAACGCGAGCGACGGCTTTCGCGCCTGGACGTCCACGGACCTGGTGAATTGGCAGGAACTCGGCTACGTCTTCCGGCGCGCCGAAGGATCGTGGGCGCAGGCGAACTTCTGGGCGCCGGAAGTGATGCACTACCGCGGGCGCTTCTACCTCGCGTACTCCGCCGACGACCGCAGCGGGAAGGGCTTTCGCCTCTGCCTCGCCGTGGCCGAACGGCCCGAAGGCCCGTTCCGGGACCTGCACGCGCCGTGGCTGGACCGCGGCTGGTCGAGCATCGACGCGCACCTCTTTATCGACGACGACGGCGCGCCCTACGTCTTCTTCGATAAAGTCGGCGTGAATCCCGGCCCGCCCAAGGAATTGTTCGGCATCATCTACGGCATGCGGCTGACGGAGGATCTTGCACAGCCCGCCGGTGAACCGGTGCTGTGCGTGCAGGCCGACCAGCCGTGGGAAGAACCCGATCCGAAGCACAACAGCCGCTGCGACGAGGGCGCGCTGGTCTTCAAACACGCCGGGCGCTACTACATGACCTTTTCCGGCGGGCACTACGCGAGCCCGCGCTACGCCATCGGCTACGCGACGGCCGGCGCGCCGCTGGGTCCATGGCAAAAGGCCGCCGACAATCCGCTGCTCGCCGCTGATCCGGCCGCGGGCGTCTCGGGCCCCGGCCACAGTTCGATCGCGCGCTCGCCCGACGGCTCCGAACTCTTCCTCGTCTACCACGCCCACGCCGACCCCGCGCGCCCCGGCGGCAACCGCACGGTGAACATCGACCGCCTGTTCTTCGAAGCCGGCGGCCGCCTGCGCGCCGTGGGCCCCACGCGCACGCCGCAACCGCTGCCGTCCGGCGTTCCACTCTAAAGGCCAGGGATACAGGCGAACCGCGCGCGCCGCGCGCGCCGCGGCGCCAAGACATGCCGGAGGAGGGATTTGAACCCTCACGCTCTTGCGAGCGGTGGATTTTGAATCCACTGCGTCTGCCGTTCCGCCACTCCGGCGTGGAACGGATTTCTATAGGGCAGCGGCTTGGGTTTCAAGGGCACGCGCGCGGGCGCGCGACCGTCACGCCTGGTCGCGCTGGCCTTCGGCCGGTATCTCCAGCCACAGCGCCTTCAGCGACGCGTTGATTTCGGCGATGAAACAGAGCAGGCTGCCGATCAGCATCGCCACGCAAAACAAGAATAGCCCCACGATCACCGCGCCGATCTCCAGCCGCATCAGCGCGCCGACGAACAGGCTGACGATCATCAGCGCCGCGAGCAGCGCGCTGAACGCCCCGCAGGCGATGCCGGCGCGGATCTGGCGCGCGCGCCGGGAGAGAATGCGCAACTGTTCGAGGATGCGCGGGCGTTCCTCGTGCGAGGCCTCCCGCAGGTCGCGCGTCATCAGGCGCGAACGGTCGATCACGCGCCCGAAGCGGTTGGTCATACTGAGCAGGATCAGGCCCACGCCGGAGATCAGGATCGCGGGGCCGATGGAAAGCTGCAGCGTCGGGATCAGGTCGGAAAGAGGCATGTTGGTCCGCTCGCGCGCCGGCGTCCTTCCCGCCCAAGGGCTCCCGGCGCGATTATCCGCGCGGGCCCCGCGCATTCAACGCCGTTTGAAATCGCCCGCCGGCGCGGCCGCCGGTCATCCCGCGCGGGGCGGCGCGAGCGTCTCGCCTTTGTTCCACGCGGCGGGCACGAGCGCGTGCTCCGGTTCCGCAGGCTTGCGCAGCATGATCTCGACGGCCTTCGCGCCGATCGCGTGGCTGGCCACCACCGGCCCGGAGACGTGGCCCGCCTCCGAATGCTCGGGCCGGAACGCCACGACGCTCAGGTCGCGCGGGATGCGCAGGCCCAGCGCCTCGGCCGCGGCGGCGCTCTGCAGGGCGTGCCGCCCGTTCGCGCACACGATCACGGTGTACCGCGGCGTGGCCTCGGCGATCTCGCGCACGGTCTGGCTGGCGGGCGTCAGCGCGGCGGTAAAGACGCGGTACTGGCGCGGCTTCAGCTTCCGGTCGCGGCAGGCGGCCAGAAATCCTTCCTGGCGTTCCTTGCCGTCGGGATCGATGCCCTGCACGGAAGACACCAGCGACCGGACATACGCAATGCGCTTGTGCCCGAGGTCCAGCACCCGCTGCGTCGCGTCGTAGGCGGCCTCGCGGTTCGCCACCGAGACCGAATGCACGCGGTACGGCGCGCCGGGCTGGTCCACCAGCACCACCGGCACGGAAAGGCTCTCGTACATGCGCACGGTTTCGGCGCGGTACGGCCCCAGCAGCAGGACGCCCGCGAGCGGCAGTTCGCGCAGGCCGGCCGGAAAGGCCGTGCGCCACAGCTTCCAGTGCTGCAGGAGCAGGAACGGGCTGTTGCTGGCGAGCAGGCTCTCGGTCAGGCCCTGCCAGAGCCGCTGGTTTTCGGCGCCGCGCAGATAGTGGGCGACCTGGTCCTTCAGCACCATCGCCACGGCGCCGGCCAGCATCTCGCCGAGGTCCTGGCCCAGCGCGGCGACGGGCTTCTTGCGCGGCTGCACCTGCAGGCGGCCTTCGCGCTTCAGTTCGTCCAGCGCCAGGCGCAGGGTGGTCACCGAGACGCGGTAGCGCGCCGCGAGCTGCCGGCAGGACGGGATCGGCTTCCCGACCGGCCATTCGCCGCCCGCGATCCGCGCGGAAAGGTCGGCAACGATGGCCTTGCGCCGGGACGAAGGCCCGGGCGGACGACCGCGACGCCTCCGTTTGGCCAATTCCCGGCCTCCCTTTTTCTGGAACAGAAAATGGTTGTACCGAATCCCGGCGCGCGCGGCAACCGCCGGCGGGCGTTCAGGGCGCTTCGCGCGCGGCGCCGCTGCGGATCGAAAGCTGGTAGGCGCGCGGCGAGACGCCTTCAAGCACCTTGAACTGCGCCGAAAAAGTGAACGCGTCGCCGTAGCCCAGGATCGAGGCCGTCTCTTTCACCGAATGGGTCGCCAGGAGGTCCTTCGCGCGCCAGCGCCGGAACTGCCCGCGGTATTCGGCCGGCGCGACGCCCATGATGCGCCGGAAATTCTTGCGAAAGCTCGTGTACGAGACCTTCAGGCGCTCGGCGACCTTTTCCATGTCCAACCGTTCTTCGATGTTGTGCGAGAGAATGTCGCAGGCCTCGCTCACCACGCGTTCCCAGTAGCCCTGGATGCGCGTGCGCCGCGCGCGTTCGTACAGGCCGTGCAGGAAGTGCAGCATCTGGACGAAGAGCAGCGGCGTGGGGTACTCGGTATTCGAGGTGCGGACTTTGTCGTGCAGGTCGAGGAGATCGTCGAGCACCGACTGGTGCACGCCCACGTCCAGCACGGGCACGCCGGACAGGAGGTTCAGTTCGGCGAGGCGCTGCGCGGAGTAATCGTCGAGGCTGATGTAGCCTTCGGCGTAGTCGCTGGCCGGGTCGAACCAGGTGGAGTGCGTGCGTTCGGGCATGCGGTGAAAGAGGGTGCCCGGACGAATCTCGTAGCGCGTGCCGTCCGCGTCCACGTAGTGTCCCGAGCCGCGCAGCGCGAAGTTGATGCCCAGAAACGCGGAGCGGAACCGGTCGAACTGCGTGGGCTCGCGCCCGTGCGCGACAAAGCCCACGATCAGGTTGCGCCAGCGCTGCTGGTGCGCGTACCCGCGCATGACGGTGCCCTTCCCGAACGGCACCCGGCTGAGGTCGTACGCAGTCTCCATGCGGCAAGCTCCTCGATCAGAAACCACATGCAATGGGTCAATTGGAGCATTCCAATCCAATGAATATATCAGCATAGTAGGAACAGGCGTAGGCCAAAAGACCCATGCCGGGCCAGGGGTTACGCCGCCACGGCCACGGCCATTCGCGGCAAGGGGAGTTGAACGCATGATCGAACTGCGCGGACGTCACTTCTTCATCGTCGGCGGCAGCCGCGGCATCGGCGCCGGCGTGGCCCGGCTCGCGGCATCCTTCGGCGCGCGTGTCTCCTTTACGTACCGCAGCGAGGCCGGCGCGGCCGAAGATTTGGTGAAAGAGATTCAGGCCAAGGACGGCCAGGCGCTGGCGCTCAAGGCCGACGTGCAGTCCGAGACCGAGATCGACGCGGCCGTGGACGCGGCGGTAAAGGCCTTCGGCCCGCTGCACGGCATGGTGATCTCGGCCGGCGTCTTCGAACACATGACCATCGAGAAGATGACGCTCGAATTCTGGAACCGCGTG
>JAHCJK010000196.1 GCA_026184295.1 Planctomycetota bacterium | reverse complement strand
GTGGGTCCCACGTTTCCACTTCCGAGTCCAGCCGCCATGGTCAACTCCTCCATTCCACTCACTTCACCTGCACAATCCCGGCGAGCCACAAACCCGCTCGGGGCCTTGCTTATTTTTGTTCCGTTCGACTGCGAATATCTAAATGGCAAAGTACATGCCATCAGGACGGCGGGCCGATTTAGGATTCTTAAAAGACTTTTTAAACTCGCTTTTCGCGCAACTCTTTGGACAGCTAGGGGTTTAATGTGTTCGAACAGACAACAGGGTCTCGCATGCATACCCTCTCAAGGTGCATGACCCTAAAGTCCACTTGGACTAGAAAACGATTCCTGGAATTATAAATTCCAATCGCGATACTAGGAATATCCGCGTAACGTATTCATAAAACAACTGTTATGCGAATGTAAGCATGCCAATCGTGCGCATGTGCAGTCTTTTTCGCGCGGACTTTTACTTCGCCGTCCGCAACAATTCGACTAACGCCAATCGTGCTTTGTCCCACGCTTCGGGGTCTTCGTTCCACTTCTCCGGCGCGGGGCAGACGCCGTCCACGATCGCCTTCGTCTCCGCTTCCTTGCCCTTCTGCTTCAGCAGCCACAGGTACTCGTAATCCTGCGCGCCGCGGCGCAGCGACTTGAGCGCGAAGCTCGCGATCGGCCCGTCGATGCCGGCTTCGTAGCCCGGATAGTAAAGGAGACCGTCGCCGTTGATGCGGATCGCGTCGCGTTCCGGATAGCCTTTCTTGCGCGTCTCGTCGAAGTTGAGCGGATCGTTCCAGAGATCGGTGAGGTACTTCTCGGGGTTGGCGTTGATCTGCGCGTAGGTCATGTCCCGCACCCAGCGGCGGCCTTCCTTGTGCTTCCTGTTCTGCTTGTCCACCCAGTAGCAGCAGTCCCAGAACTGCCAGCCGCCCAGGTTCATCTTCCAGTTCATCCAGACGATGCTGCGCCCGCCGTAGCCGGGCGAATCCACGTACGGGCCCGCGCCGTAGCCGCCGTTCACGGCCCAGACCGTGTCGCCGCGTTCGAGCACCTTGGGGATGTCGGCCACGCTCGGTTCGGTGTAGACGTCCACGTCGCCGGCCTCGTAGCGCTGGTACTGCGGCGTGGCGATGAACGTGCGCAGCTTCTTGTTGGTGGCCTCGTGAACCCACTGGCAGCGCTGCTTGCTCGCGGCGAAGTCTTCCGGGCTGTGCGGCTCGTCCCAGATGTACGCGAAGGTGAACGCGGGGAACTTCATCTTCTCGAACATCGCCACGATGTCCTTGGCCTGCTTCTGAATCTCTTCCTTGGAGTCGCCTTCGGGCGAGGCGCAGATCACGTTCTGGCCCACGCCCTTGCCCACGCGGTCCTTGAAGCCCGTGCCGTCGTAATACTTCGTGTAGCGCTTCGTCAGTTCCTCCACGACGCCGCCGCCCGACGGATTGAAGTTCATGCGGTGCTGGTGCGCCATCTGGAAGTAGCGGTCCTCGATCGCCAGGAACTTCTCGGAGGTCCAGTCGTCGCCGGTGCGGTGGCCCCAGCGCAGGTTCTCCGGGCCGGTGTAAAGGAAGCTCTTGAAGTGCGTCTCGTGCGGCAGCGTGATGTCCCACACTTCCAGGGTGACGTTGAGCGCGCCGAGTTCCGCGGCGCCGGCCTTGACCTTGAAGACGCCCTTGTAGACGCCCGGAGCCGCGTCTTCGGGCACGTAGACATCCACCCACACGGCCTGGCTGCGCTCGGCGGCGATCTCGAACGGCGCGCCGAACTTCTTCGCGTTGAACGGCACCATCTGCGTGGGGTGTTCGCCCGCCTTGCAATGCGCGATCAGGTGGTTGGCGTCGCCGCGCGAGGAGACCTTCACGTTGAGGTAGTGTTCGACGAAGAGGTCGATGTTCGCGGCGGGGATTTCGGCGTTGCCCGAACCTTTCAGCGCCGCGGGCTCGACGGTGACGCCGCCGAGCGCCTCCTTGCCCGAACGCACCGCGATCTGGAACGCGACGTACTCGTTGCGCGCGCTGCCGAGCTTGACCGTCTTGCTCGCGCCGTCCCAGGTCAGGTTCTTTTCCTGCGGCGGATCGCCGGGCATCACCTTGGCCGATTCGCCGACGCACCAGACGTCCGCCGCATACGCCTGAATTGCGCTCAAGGCCATCGCCACGGCCAGCCACCCGATGCTTCGCATGCGCCCGCTCCTTTTAGATGTCACCCGCGAGATCCAGGTCCCCTCTACTTGGATGCATACACTCGCGCTGCGAAGCGGGTAACGCAAATTTGGAATAACGTGTGTACCTGAAACAACTTGCCGCTCTATAGACGACTAGACGGGCAGGCTATTCAGGCAGGCGCGCTTCGCTCGCGCAGGAATCCAACCGCGGGCGCCGCCTGCGGTTGCTCCGCGGCGCGTTTTGACGTATCAATCGTCTTTCACACCCCAGTTCAGGAGGCGGTCATGAGCCTGCTCGTCGTCGGCACCGTCGGCATCGATACGATCGAGACGCCCACCACCAAGCGCGAGAACCTGCTCGGGGGTTCGGCGGCGTACTTTGCGTATGCGGCGAGCTTCTACACGAAAGTGCATCTGATCAGCGTGGTCGGGCAGGACTTCCCGAGCGTCCACCGCACGCTGCTGGAAAGCCGCGACGTCGATCTGAGCGGCCTGCAGGTGGCGCTGGGCGACACCTTCAAGTGGACCGGGCGCTACCACGAGGACATGATCAACCGCGACACGCTGAAGGTCGAACTGAACGTCTTCGGCACCTTCGACCCGAAGGTGCCGAAGGAAGCCCGCGACGTGCCGTTCGTCTTCCTGGCCAACGGCGCGCCGGCGATCCAGCGCAAGGTCCTGCACCAGATGGCCAGGCGCCCGGTCTTCGTCGCCGCCGACACGATGGACCTGTGGATCGAGACCGCCCGCCCGGAACTCGACCGGCTCCTGACCGAAGTGGACGCGATCATCCTCAACGACAGCGAAGCGCGCCTGATGACCGGCCGCCGCGAACTCCTGCGCGCCGGGCTGGACATCCTGGAGATGGGCCCGCGCATCGTCATCATCAAGAAGGGCGAACACGGCGCGCTGGTGGTCTCGAAGGAAGGGCACTTCGCCGTGCCGGGCTTCCCGCTCGAAGACGTCTTCGATCCCACGGGCGCGGGCGACACCTTCGCCGGCGGGATCATGGGCTTTCTCGCCGAGCGCGGGCGCGTGGACCGCGAGACCCTGCGGCAGGCGGTGGCGCACGGGACGGTGGTCGCGAGCTACACGGTGCAGGACTTCTCGCTCGAATCGCTGAAGCGCATCACGCGCCGCGAGATCGAGCACCGCTACGCGATGCTGCTCGACCTGGTCGGCATCCCGGCGGTGAACGGCGGCCCCGGCAAGCCCGCGCCGAAGGCCAAGGGCGCGCGCAAGCCCGCCCGCAAGGCGGCCAAGGGCGTCGCCCGGTTCCGGAAGCCCGCGAAGAAGGCGAAGAAAAAGCGCTGAGACGCGGCGCGCCGCGTCGCGAAGCGGTTAGAATAGTGCGAGACTTCTTCCGGGGCGCGGGCGGGCACCTGTGCTATCCATCAAGCAGAACACCCATGAGCGGCTGGTGCTCGGCACGAGCCGGAGCATGGAGATCGGCGGCCTGGTGATGGTCGTCCTGGGGCTGACGCTGCAGGCGCTTTGGGTGCAGATGTCGGGCGACAGCTTCTCGTACCTCGAGATGCCCATCTTCGGCGTGCTGCTGATCTTCGCGGGCTTCTTCACGCTCTCGGTCAACGGGACGTGGGAGTTCGAGAAGACGACGCTGCAGATCACGCGCAAGCGCCTCTTCCTGCCCAGCTTCACGCGCAGTTGGCTGGATCGGAAGGCGTCGAGTACCTAGGGCTGCCCGACCGCGGCTGGGCTACGAGTCTCGCTCTGCTTCCGCGGGGGCCATCGCGAACACATCGCCACCGGCGACGGGCACGTGCTCGAACCGCTCGCGCAGGCCACGGCCGATTTCCTGGGCGTGCCGCTCGAATCCCGCCCGATCTCCGAGGCCGAACTCGCCGTCCCGCTCACCATCACCACGCCCGTGGACGAGGACGCGCCGATCGAAGAAGACGACCTGCCGCCCGATCCGGCCCTGATCCGCAAGCGCCTGGACGACCAGATTCGCGGCCGCTGGCCCGGGCCGCCGCCGCAGGCATGAACGCCCTTGCCGCCGAAGCCGTCCGCCTCTTCATGGCCGTGGACCTCGGCGACGAAGCTCGCGCGAAGCTGCTGCCCGCCGTCGAACGCCTGCGCCGCACCGACTGCAACGTCCGCTGGGTCGAACCGAAGAACTGGCACCTGACGGTGAAGTTCTGCGGCGACGTCCCGGCCGCGCAGGTTCCCGAGATCGCCGCCGCACTAAAAAGGGAATCCGCGAAGATCGCGGCCTTTGCGTTCGGCGTGCGCGGGCTCTTTCCGTTTCCGCCCGGCAAGGCCCCGCGCATCGTGGCCGCGCACATCTTCGACGAGGCGCGCGGCCTCGCGCGCATCAACCAGACCCTTGAAACGCGCATGCAGGTCTTCGGCATCCGGCCCGAACGCCGCGGCTTCAAGGCGCACCTGACGCTCGGCCGCGTGCAGGGCCCACAGGACCGCCTGTGGAGCGCGCTGAAAAAGTTCGAACACGAAGACTTCGGGGCGTCGCCGGCCACGGAGGTACTCCTTATAAGGAGCGTGCTGCTGCCGCAAGGGGCGCAGTACACGGTGCTGGAGCACGCGCCGCTGAAGTCTCCTGTCTAAAACAGGCTCTTTAATTGAGCCTTTGAAAAGTCGCATAACTTATTCAAACAGAAATCCTTATGTGCGAGCAGCAGCGCAGAATGGCCGCCCCTGATACAATCCTAATTTTTTACCTTTGCGTTTTCCAGGATTCCTTTAGGTTGGGGCGGTCGCTTCCATTTGCATCCAATAAACGCCGAGACGCTGCTGGAACAGAAAAGAGGATCACGCATGGCCAAAGCCGCCAAGTCCGAACCTAAAGAAGCCAAGGAGCCCAAGAAGTCCGAGACCGACCAGCTCAAGGCGCGCAAGGCCGAGGCGCTCAAGCGCGCCGTCGAACAGATCGAGAAGCAGTTCGGCGCCGGGGCGATCCAGAAACTGGACAACGCTACCGCGCGGCAGGTGCCTTCCATCAGCACCGGCGCGCTCTCGCTGGACCTGGCGCTGGGCGTCGGCGGGCTGCCCAAGGGCCGCGTGATCGAGATCTTCGGGCCGGAGTCTTCCGGCAAGACGACGCTGGCCACGACCGCGGTCGGCAACGCGCAGAAGGAAGGCGGCATCGCAGCCTTTATCGACGCGGAACACGCCTTCGATCCCGTGTACGCGCGCAAGCTGGGCGTGAACCTGGACGAACTGCTGGTCAGCCAGCCCGACACCGGCGAACAGGCGCTCGAAATCTGCGAGCAGCTCGTGCGCAGCAACGCCGTGGACATCATCGTGGTGGACTCGGTGGCCGCGCTGGTGCCGAAGGCCGAAATCGAAGGCGAGATGGGGGACAGCCATGTCGGCCTGCAGGCGCGCCTGATGTCGCAGGCGCTGCGCAAACTGACCGCCGCCATCGCCCGCGCGAACACGGTGGTCGTCTTCATCAACCAGATCCGCGAAAAGATCGGCGTGATGTACGGTTCGCCCGAGACCACGCCCGGCGGCCGCGCGTTGAAATTCTACAGCAGCGTGCGCATCGACATCCGCCGCATCGGCACGCTGAAGGACGGCGAAACGCCCATCGGAACCGTGGTGCGCGCGAAGGTGGTGAAGAACAAGGTCGCGGCGCCGTTCCGCCAGGCGGAATTCGACGTGATGTTCGGCAGCGGCATCAGCTACGAGGGCACGCTGATCGACATGGGCGTGGCCGCGGGCGTGGTCGAAAAGTCCGGCTCGTGGCTCTCCTATAAGGGTAATCGCCTGGGCCAAGGGCGCGAGGCCGCGCGCAAGTTCCTCAGCGACAACAAGGACGTGGCGAAGGATATCCGCGAGATGGTCATGCAGAGCCAGCCTTCGACGGATGGCGCGAACCAGCCCGCCGCCGAGAGCGTGGCCGCCGCCAAAGAGTAGGCCGCGCGGAACCCCAACCGGCACAACCGCTTGCGAAACGGCCGGTTGGGAATTGAAAGCTATGCCTGAGCGCTCGTATAGGTTATAGTAATAAGGTTACCGTCCGTCGGTTATGGCCAGGGGACGTACGATGCTCCACGCTCGCCCCGCGTTG
The DNA here is from genome assembly GCA_026184295.1 of Planctomycetota bacterium. GTDB lineage: Bacteria > Planctomycetota > SZUA-567 > H5-PLA8 > H5-PLA8 > JACQFI01. The sequence continues at coordinate 5,221 of JAHCJK010000196.1, read as the reverse complement.
CGACTCTCGGCGCTCGCGCTGATGGCGAGTCTCGCGTGGTGGCCGTGCGCCGTGCGCGCCGAACAGGCCAAGCCCGACGAAGACGCCCTCGATCCCGAAAACGATCCCGACCTGCTCCTGGCCGAACGCCTGGCGCGCGCCTTCCAGAAGGTCGCCAAGGCCGTCGAACCCTGCGTGGTCAGCCTGACGGTCTCGACCAAGGGCGACGACTGGCGCGAAGACCTGTGGCGCCTGCACGACCAGTCCGGTCCGCCTTCGATGGAACGCAAGTTCACCGGCTCGGGCGTGATCATCGACGAAGACGGCACGATCCTGACCAACGAACACGTCATCCGCGGCGCGGAACAGATCCGCGTGACGCTCTACGACGGCACGGTGTACAAGGCGCGCGTCTCGGGCACCGACGCGCGCTCCGACCTGGCGGTGATCCTGCCGCTGGAGGGCAAGCCGCCGGGCAAGCTCCGTTCGGTCAAGATGGCCGACAGCGACAAGGTCCAGGTCGGGCAGTGGGCCATCGCGGTGGGCAACCCGTTCGAACTCTCGAACACGCTGACGGTGGGCGTGGTGAGCGCGCGCGGGCGTTCGCTGCCGACGCGCAGCTTTTCGGCGACGGACGTCTTCTACGGCAACCTGATCCAGACCGACGCGGCGATCAACCCGGGCAACTCCGGCGGCCCGCTCTTCAACGTGCGCGGCGAACTGATCGGCATCAACACGATGATCTTCTCGAAGTCGGGCAAGTTCGAAGGCTTCGGCTTCGCGATTCCTTCGAACCACGTCAAGCCGCGCCTCGCGGCGCTCAAGGCCGGGCAGCCCGTGCAGTACGGCTGGCTGGGCGTGGTGCCCAGCGACCTCGAGCCCGGGCAGGAGGCCTTCCAGGTGCCCAACGGGCGCGGCGTGCTGGTCGAACGCGTGCTCTCCGATTCGCCGGCCGACCGCGCGGGCATCGAACAGGGCGCGGTGATCCTGGCCATCGACGGGAACTCCGTCAGCAACAGCAACGAACTGATCATGAGCGTGGGCATGGCGCCCGTCGGCAAGGTCGCGAAAGTGAAGGTCATGCAGAAGGGCAAGACCGTCGAACTCTCGGTGCTGGTCGGCCTGCGCACGCCCGAACTCGTCTCGCAGAACCAGCGCGACATGGTCAACCCGCTCGGCGAGAACCAGCCGGACAACCCCGGCGAATTCCTCTGGCGCGGCATGCGCGTGCGCGAACTGCAGCCGGACGAAGCCCGCAAGCTGGGCGGGATTCTGATGGTCGTGCGCGTGAAGAAAGGTTCGGCCGCCGACCGCGCGGGGCTGTACGAAGGCGCGATCCTGGACGAGATCAAGTACGCCGAGAATGCCGAGATTCTCCCGCTGAAGTCGCTCGCGCACCTTAAGCGCGCGGCGCTGGAGACGAAGGGCTCGGTCTACGTGCACAGCCCCATCGCCGGCTACCTGCCGCTGGAATCCGACGGGAAGTAGCGCGCGCCGCCGCGAAGGCCGCACCGCAATCAGCGCATAACCTATTGATACAGAAAGATCTATAAGGACACGCCGGCGTGCGCGTTCAGCATGGAAGGGCGCGGGCTGCGAAGTGCGGGACGTTTACAGAAGCGCTGGCCATATGGTCACTTGCATCTGCGCGGGGTACGTACTATCTTTTGACGTGCGCTGTCTGGCACGTACGGCCTTTTCCGATCCGACTCCTCAGGGAGAGTTTCAGCGAGGCTGGTCCAGCGAGGCGCGGAAGGCACGCTCCTCTTGCTGGCAGCGGTGGGCTTTTCGGCGCAGATTGGTCACAAACGAATACGGACAATTGAAGAGCGGTCAAAAACAATAGGAGTGGTCGAGGCAATGTACGGAACGGAAATTCTGCGGCTGGTGGACTCGATTCACCGCGACAAGGGCATCGGTAAAGAGATCCTGTTCGAAGCGATCGAGCAGGCGCTGCTGACGGCCGCGCGCAAGCGCTGGGGCCCGCACGGCGAACTCACGGTCAAGATCAACCGCTTCACCGGCGATCTGGAAGCCTACGAAGACGGGCGCCGCGCCGATCCCGCGCAGTTCGGGCGCATCTCGGCGCAGACGGCCAAGCAGATCATGATCCAGAAGATCCGCGAAGCCGAACGCGACGTGATCTTCGGGGAATACGAGGCCAAGATCGACACGCTGGTCACCGGCACGGTGCAGCGCTTCGACAAGGGCTCGATCGTCGTCAACCTGGGCCGCACGGAAGGCATCATTCCGCGCCAGGAACAGATCTTCAACGAGCAGTACCGGCCGGGCGACCGCATCCGCGCGTACGTCGTGAAGGTGCAGAAGAAGGGGCAGAAGGTGATGATCATCCTGTCCCGCACGCACCCGAACCTGGTCAAGGAACTCTTCAGCCTGGAAGTGCCGGAGATCGGCGACCGCATCGTCGAGATCAAGGGCATCGTGCGCGAGCCCGGGCACCGCACCAAGATCGCGGTGTACTCGAGCGACCTCAAGGTGGACGCGATCGGCGCGTGCGTCGGCGTGCGCGGCACGCGCATCCGCAACATCGTCGAGGAACTGGGCGGCGAGAAGATCGACATCGTGCGCTGGAGCGAGTCGCCGGACATCTTCATCCGCAACGCGCTGAGCCCCGCCGAGATCACCGCCGTGGAACTGGACCGCGAATCGCAGCACGCGCGCGTGATCGTGCCGGAAGACCAGCTCTCGCTGGCCATCGGCAAGAAGGGCCAGAACGTGCGCCTGACCGCGAAGCTGACGCACTGGCACATCGACATCATGACCGAGGAACAGGCGCGCCGCCTGCGCGAACTCGACCGCGCCGAGGTCTACAAGCTGCCGGACGTGCCGGAAGGCCTGCCCGAAAAGCTGCTGCTCGGCGGCATCACCTCGCTGAAGGCGCTGATCGCGAAGGGCGCCGGGCACCTGGAAGCCATGTACAGCCTGACCGAGAAGCAGGCCGAAGCGCTGGTGGAGTACGCGAAGAACCGCGAGACCGAGATGGTGGCCGAACGCCAGGCCGCCGCCGAACAGGCCGCCGCCGACAAGGCCGCGGCTGCCGTCGCCGCCGCCACGGCCGCCGCCGCGGCGCAGGCTTCGGCCAGCGAAGAGAAAACGGAAGCCGCGCCTGCCCCGGAGGGGAGCGCGCAGTGAGCCGGTTCATGAACCGGTAAGCCTTCCGGCGGGTGGCCGGGGGCGACCACGGCACCCAGCAGTCCACAGCCGGAAGGAAACGAATGGCCAAGACCGATACGAAAACAGTACCGTCGGGCGTCAAAGTCAGCGACCTTGCCAAGGAATTCGGCATCACCAGCAAGGTCCTGATCGCGAAGGCCGCCGACCTCAATATTATCGTCAAGAGCCCCTCCAGCTTCTTCACCCGGGGCCAGGCCGACCGCTTGCGCGCCAAGCTCGGCGGCGGCGCGGCCCTGCGCGAAGAACTCGAAAAGAAGAAGACCACCATCGTCAAGAAGCCCGGCGGCCGGAAGACCTCCGTCGTCGAGCACGAGGCCGAGGCGCACGAAGCGCCCGCGGCCGAAGAGCACGAACCCGAGCCGGAGCCCGAGCCCGAGGCGCCCGCCGAGATGCAGCCGGAACCCGTGGCCGAGGCCGAGCCCGAACCGGCTCCCGTCGCCGAGGCCCCGGTGGAAGCCGCCGCCCCGCCGCTCGCGCCCGAACCCGCCGCGCCCGCGCCCGTCGTCCAGGAAGCGCCGGCCGTCGTGGAGCCCGAACCCGTTCCGGAACCCGCCGCGCCCGCCGTGCCGCCGCGCTTCATCGCCGCCGGCCCGGAAATCGCGCCGCCCATCCGCCGCGCCACCGCGGGGGCCTCGCCCGATACGCGCTTCGGCGTGGTGATCTCGGCCGACGAAGCCAACAAGCTGCACGGCGAACTGCCGCAGCGCGGCGCGCCCAAGAAGCCCGTGCCCAAGGGCCCCGTGCAGGTGGACGCCAAGCCCGTCGAGGATTTCAAGGCGCAGGTTTCGTACCCCAGCCTGCCGCCGCTGGCCTTCGAGGAAGAAGACCGCAAGAGCGGCCCGGGCGGGCAGCGCCGGGGTCCCGTCCGCGGGCCCGGCCGCAAGGGCATGTCCAGCGGGCCGCGCCGCGGCCGCGCGCTGATGTCGGAAGACGAGCGCTACCGCAAGTCGCACCGCGGCAAGCACCGCCAGCTCCAGCAGACCATGATCGCGCGCACGGGCCCGGCCGAAGTGACCTCGCCCGTCACCGTCAAGGTGCTGTGCGAAGCCCTGGGCATCAAGGCCGCGGACCTGATCAAGAAGTTCTTCACCGAAGGCAAGGTGGTGAAGATCAACGACATCCTGACCGACGACGACGCCATGCTGTACGCGTCGGAATTCGACCCGCTGCGCTTCGGCATCGTGATCAAGAAGGCGCGCGACGTCGAAGAAGAGCTGCTGACCCGCGCCGAAAAGCCGGACAGCCCCGACGAACTGAAGCCGCGCGCGCCGGTCGTGACCATCATGGGCCACGTCGACCACGGCAAGACCTCGCTGCTGGACTACATCCGCAAGACCAACGTGGCCGCGGGTGAAGCCGGCGGCATCACGCAGCACATCCGCGCGTACAAGGTCAAGCGCCCCGGCGGCGACCTGGTCTTCCTCGACACGCCCGGCCACAAGGCCTTTACCGAAATGCGCGCCCGCGGCGCGAACGTGACCGACATCGTCGTGCTGGTCGTCGCGGCCAACGACGGCGTCATGCCGCAGACGGAGGAAGCGATCAGCCACGCGCGCGCCGCCAACAAGAAGCTCGTCGTCGCGGTCAACAAGATCGACCTGCCCGACGCGAACTCCGACAAGGTCAAGCGCCAGCTCGCCGCGAAGGAAGTCTTCCTGGAAGGCTACGGCGGCGAGATCGGCTACGCCGAAGTGAGCGCCAAGACCGGCCAGGGCGTCAACGACCTGCTCGACCGCGTGCTGCTGGAATCGGAAGTGCTGGAACTGAAGGCCAACCCCGACAAGCACGCCATCGGGACGGTGATCGAAGCGCACAAGGATCCGGGCCGCGGCATCGAGGCCACGCTGCTGGTGCAGGAAGGCACGCTGCATTCGGGCGACGTGATCGTCTGCGGGCACGCGTACGGCACCGTGCGCCAGTTGCTCAACGACCGCGGCGATTCGATCGGCGAGGCCGCGCCGGCCACGCCGGTGCTGCTGACCGGGCTCAACGAAGTGCCGCTCTCGGGCGAACGCTTCCACGTGCTCGACAACATCAAGCAGGCGGC
>JAHCJK010000195.1 GCA_026184295.1 Planctomycetota bacterium | reverse complement strand
CGCGCCGGCCGCGCCCGCGTCCGCGGCCCCGGCCATCGCGGCGCTCACGATCAAGGAACCCGAACCGGCCGGCCCGGCGCAGGCGCAGCAGGCCATGCCCGCGATCGAGGACAAGCCGCTCGTGGACGCCATGAAGGTCCAGGTGAGCAACACCGCGTACGCCGCCGACACGGGCGCCGCCGAGGACGCGACCATCAACCTGAATTATTTGATCAACCACAAGGACCCCGCCTGCAAGGAAGCCGGCACGAACTTCCAGAAGGCGCTGGAGACCTACAAGAAGGCCATCAACGACGTGAAGGAATTGGGCGCCGAGCGCAACAAGCTCCTTCAGGCCGCGGCCGACGGCTTCGACAAGGGCATCACGGGCCTCGAGAAGGTCCTTGAGAAGACCCCCGATCCGGCCATCGACCGCGTGATGCAGCAGGTCGCGATGATCATGTACGCCTGCCTGAAGTACCAGAGCCTGTAACGCGCTCTTTTGTTCGCGGCGCGCGGTCGGTTTGCGATAGGATACGAGGCGTGGCGAAAGGGCCGCGGCCATGCTTCGATACCTGAGGTGCTGCCTCTTGCTGCTCGCGCTGTCCGGCTCCTGGGCCGCGGCGGAAGAGGGCTTTGGCTCGCAGCCCGAGACCGCCTCGCCACCGCCGATCGGCGGCGCGGCCGTGGACCGCCAGCCGTTCGCGATCCCCGCGCGCAAAGGCCGCGTGGCTCCGCCGGCGCCCGTGGACCCCGCCGTCCCCGCGGTTCCCGCGCTCACGCAGGCCCTGGCCGTAAAGCTGGCGGCGAAGTTCTACGCCACGAAGGGCGAATGGGCCGGCGCGTTCGTCATCACCAAAGTCACGCGGATCAAGCTCGTCGATCTGGGGCGGCAGAGCTACCGCGCGTTCATGGACTACGATTTCCAGGGCATCGGCGTGGACGCGACGGGCAGCAATCGCAGGGGCGAGACGGGCTCGGACAGCCGTACGTTTGATTATGTCTACGACCCGAAGGCCGGCGAATGGGTCGTCGCCAGCATGGGCACGTTCCAGAGCGGGAAGGAGTAGGCCGGTAGGGCCGCTACTTCTTGCGCGCCAGCAGCAGCTTGGTGCCCGGCCCGTTCGAGCAGGCCAGGCCGAAGAAGAGTTCCGGGAGATAAAGCGCCGCGCCGCTCAGCCAGCCGAAGACTTCGCCGAGGCCCACGAGCTTGCCCACGCGGTACGGAAGCTTGGCCAGCGACCAGCCGAGGCGGAAGAAGATCCCGCTGAGGCCTTCCAGGTCCGTCGGCGAATTCATGAAAAAGAAGATCGGGCGCACGCCGACGATCTCGTATCCGCGCGCCTTCAGCGCGGCCTCGTAGGTCTCGAACGTGCGGCGGCGGACGTGGCTGCCGGCGCTTTCCACGCGCTGGAATTTGTCGAAGACGGCCAGGTGCCCGCCGGGCTTGAGCGCGGCGGTGAGGTTGTCGAGCGCGGCGTTCCAGGCGCTTTCGTCCACGACGTGAAAGAGGACGTCGAAGGCGGTGGCGAGGTCGCAGGCGCCGCGGGCTTCCTGAAGGTCCAGCGGCTTGCCGATGTCCCCCTGGAGGAAGCGCCAGCCGAGGTCCTTGAAGCGTTCGGTCGCGGCGCGCGCGGCGACGAAGGCGATGTCGAAGCCGGTGACGTGCTTCGCGCCGAGTGCGCGCCACAGGTCCAGGTAGTAGCCGGTGCCGAAGGCGAGTTCCAGGATGCGCGCGCCGCCGATGGGCACGCCGTGGGCGCGCAGGTTGCGGAGCAGCACGCGCTTGCGGACGGCATACGCCCAGCGGTTGAAGGCCAGGCCCACGTTGGTGTGGCCGACGCCGGAGAGCGTGAAATTCTTGTCGAGCCGCCCGTTCCAGAAATCCTGGGGCGAATAGTCGGCCTGGGTGATTTCTTCGCTCGGCGAAGGTCCCTCTGCCATGTGCGCGGCGCCCGTTCCCATCGGAGTAGGTTCGTCAGGCCAGCCCCACGGCCTTCAGGTAATCCATCGATTCCTTCAGCTTCGCCTCGGCCGCGCCGGGGCGGAAGTCCTCGATGGACGTGAACCCGCGGAAGCCGACGGCCTTCAGGTTCTCGTAGATCGACGGGACGTGCAGCAGCCCGTCGGCGAGCGCGCAGCCTTCCCACTTCCACCTCAGCGTGCCGCCGGCGTCGCGGTCGCCCGGGACCGGCCGCTGCCCGCCCAGGTGGACGTGCGCGAGGTACGGGCCGAGGAGTTCCAGGGCCATCTTGCTGGTCTCGTAACCGTCCTTGGCCATGTTGTTGACGTCGTAGATGACGCCGATGTCCTTGGGGTCGAAGTTCGAGACGATGCGGTACGCGAGGCTCGCGGAGACCATGATCGTGCCGCCGTGAATCTCGACGATGGTCTTCACGTGCCGTTCGCGGGTGATCTCCAGCGCCTTGCCGTAGGCCTCGACGGCTTCCTGGTAAAGCGTGGGGTAGGGCACCGTGCCGTCGTAGCCGCGCGGCGCGCCGATGCGCACCAGGATCGGCTGGGCGCTGACCATCGCGCTGCCGCTGGGCCCGCAGAACATGGCTTCCGCCGCGCCGTCGGCGAGCAGCTTGACCTCGTCGAGCTGGTCGGCGCGGGCCTGCGGGGCGAGCGCCACGAGCTTGAGGCCGTGGTCGTCGCAGAGCTTGCGGATCGTGCGCGCGTCCTTGAGGAAGCGCTCGGGCGTGAGGTCGTTCTTGTGGTTGCCCCAGAAGCTGTAGGGCTGCGAGCGCGCGCTGTCGGGGATGCGGCGCGCGCGCCATTCGACGCCCTGGTAGCCGAGGCGCTGCAGGAGCGCGACGGTCTCGGCCTGGTCGTGTTCGGGGATCATGACGGTGGTCACGCTGAAGTGCATGGGCAGGCTCCTGGCGCCGGGGGGACGCAGGGACTCTATCAACACCGCGCGCCGGGTGCCAGTTCCGCCCGGGCCGCCCGAATTGCTGTTGAAGAGACCCGCGGAAATGTCTATACGGAACCGATCTCGTGCAAGGTAGCTTCGTGCGGCCCGGACGGGCGCTGCCATGAATATCCTGTTCCTGCTGATCCCCTCGCTGATCCTGTACGCCTTCGGTTACTGGGTGTACGCGCGCCTGCTGGACAAGGCCTGGGGCGTGGACCCCAACCGCAAGACCCCCGCCGAGGAGATGAACGACGGCGTGGACTACGTGCCCACCAAGCTGCACGTCCTCTTCGCGCACCACTTCTCGACCATCGCGGGAGCCGGGCCGATCGTCGGGCCCGCGACGGCGCTGATCTACGGCGCGCTGCCGGCGTGGCTCTGGATCGTCTTCGGCGCGGTCTTCGTCGGCGCGGTGCACGACTTCGCGTGCCTCTTCGTCTCCGTGCGCAACAAGGGCCGCAGCATGGCCGAGATCGCGCGCGCGCAGATGGGCGGCACGGCCTTCGCGCTCTTCATCCTCTTCCTGCTGGTGCTGATCATCATCGTCAACGGCGTCTTCCTGATGCTCACCGCCAAGTCGCTGACCTCGCTCTGGCCGATCGAGAAGCTGAATCTCCCCGCGGACCAGACCTACTTCGCCTCCGTCGTCGATCCCGCTTCCGGCGTGGCCAGCGCCAAGATCGGCGGAATCGCCTCCACCTCGGTGATTCTGATCACGCTCTGCGCGCCGCTGATGGGCTGGGCCGTGTACAAGCGCGGGATGAGCATGCTGTTCGCCTATCCGGCCGCGGCCGCCATCGCCGTGGTCTCGGTGTTCGTCGGATTTTATTACCCGATCACCTTCGAGCCGGGCACGTGGCAGACGATCTTCTCGGTCTACATCCTCCTGGCCGCGGGCCTGCCCGTCTGGGTGATTCTCCAGCCGCGCGACTTCGTGAACGTGCAGATTCTCTACGGCGGGCTGTTTCTGCTCGTGGCCTCGCTGCTCTCCGCGGGCTTTCAAGGCGCCGAACTGCTCGCGCCGGCCTGGAACGTCGTGGAAGGCTCCAAGACGACGATGGGCGTGCTCTGGCCGGGGCTCTTCATCACCATCGCCTGCGGCGCGATCTCGGGCTTTCACGGCATCGTCGGCAGCGGCGTGACCTCCAAGCAGATGACGAACGAGACCCACGCGCGCAAGGTCGGCTACCTGGCCATGCTCGGCGAATCCACCCTCGGCCTCTGCGTGACGCTCAGCATCGGCGCGGGCATCGCCTACGCGGACTACCTCAAAGCCGTCTGGCCGATGGACCTGAAGCAGGCCAACCCGATCCTCGGGTTCGCGCTCGGCGCGGCGGGCATTTTTGAAAAGGGCTTCGGCATCCCCTCGTGGCTCGGCGTCGTCTTCGGCATTCTGCTCGTCGAAGGCTTCGTCGTCACGACGCTGGACACGTCGGTGCGCCTGAACCGCTACCTCTTCGAGGAATTTTGGCGCGTGGTCTTCCGCAACAACCCGCCCAAGGCGCTCCTGAATCCCTGGGTGAACTCGCTGCTGGCGGTGGTCTGCATGTGGGCGGTGGCCAAGTCGGGCGTCTGGGCGCGCATCTGGGCGCTCTTCGGTTCCGCGAACCAACTCCTCGGCGCGCTCTCGCTGATCGTCGTCACCGTCTGGCTCAAATCGCAGAAGCGCACGACCATCTACACGCTGCTCCCCTGCGTGGCGCTGTGCGTCACCACGGTCTGGTCGCTGGTGCAACTGGTTCCGAAGTACATTCAGAACGGAAACTGGGTGCTGGCGGGCTTCGACATCTTCCTGCTGATCACGGCCACGGGGCTGATCGCGATCGGCTTCCTGCGCTACCTGCGCCCGCCACCCGCCGCGCCGGCCGAGACGATGTGACGCCACGCGCTACGGCTGCGCCGCGTCGGGTTCGGGCGTGGGCGCAGCGTCCAGCCGCTTGAGCGCCTCCGCGGCCTCCGCGCCAAAATTGGAATCGCCGCGCAGCTTCTCGTATTCCGCGCGCGCCTCGTCCGGATGCTTCAGCTCTTCGAAGACCCTCGCCAGGCGCATGCGCCATTCGGCGCGGTCGGGGCGCGCGTCCAAGGCACTCATGAGGAAGGCGCGCATGGCGATCAGGTGCGCGGGGTCCTGCGATTTCGCATGGCGTTGGCGCTCGATGTCCGCGAGCAGCGCGAAGGATTCGCCCTTTAAGATCGAGCGGTTCTCGTCCGCGTGGTTCGCGACCCAGCGCGCCTTTTCTTCGGCGGTGTCCAGCAAGCCCAGGTGGAATTCGGCGGCGGCGTGGAGGAAGCGCGTGCGCAGCGGCGCGGCCATGCGCGCGGCGTCGATGGCCTCTTCCGCCTGCTGGAAGTGGCGGTCGGCCTGGAGCAGCAGGGCGCGCGCGGCCTCGGGGTCGGCCGCGAGGAGTTTGCGGCCGTCGTTGAGCGCGTGGAGCCCGCAATAAAAGTGCGGATAGGCGCACTGGGGCTGCTTTTCCAGTGCGTCGAGGAAGAGCGCGTCCTCGTTTTCGTAGACGTAGGAGCGTTCGAACGAGAGCGCCGCGGCGGCCGCCACGGCCGTGGCCGCCAGCGCGCCGCCCAGCAGCGGGAGCCTTCGGCCGCGCAGCAGCGACGCGCGGTAGTGCAGGGACTCCAGGCCGAACGCCAGCAGCGCCGCGACGAACGGCAGCGCGGCGTACAGGAAGCGGTCCTGCAGGAGGTACGGCAGCGAACGCGGCGGCATCAGCGGGCCGAAGGCGAGCAGCGCGCCCGCGAAGAGGATGCCGAGCGCGCGGCGCGGCACGGGCAGCCACCACAGCAGCAGCAGCAGGCCGCTCAAGGCCGCGAGCGACGCGTAGAGCCGAGGGTCGGCGAGGTCCGAGACCGCGCGCACGCCGTAGAAGAAACTGAGGTCGAGCGGCGCGAGGGCCAGGTCGGCGTAGCGCGCCCACTGATACACGCAGGTGGCCAGCCATCCGGCGTAACTGCCGCCGGTGATCGGCTGGAGCACGGACGCGCCGGCTTCGAGGCCGATGTGCGCCGCCAGCGCCGCGGGCAGCGCCAGCGCCAGGGACCGCAGGGCGGACGAGCCCAGCGTGCCGCGGTACCAGCACCATTCCAGGAGCAGGAAAAACGGCGCCCAGCCGATGGCGGTCGGCTTCGAGCCCAGCGCGAAGACGAAGGCCAGCCAGGCGAGCGCGAAGCGTCCGCGCGACGGGCGCGCGCGCGCCCGCCCGCTCAGCGGGTCGAGCAGGATCCACCAGGCGAGCAGGCAGAAGAAGAGCGCCTGGGCGTTCTTGCGTTCCACGGCCCAGCAGATCGATTCGAGGTTGGTCGGATGAAAGAAGAAGAAGGCCGCCGCCAGCGCCGCGGCCAGGTCGGGGCGCGTGGACGGGCGCATGTCCAGCAGCGCGAAGCCCGATTTGTAGTCCGGCCCGCCGGTCTTGGGCAGCAGCGCGAGCAGGATGCCGTAGAGGAACATCGCGGAGGCGAGATGCAGGAGCAGGTTGCCGAGGCGGAAGGCCCAGGCGCGTTCGCCCAGGACGAGCAGTTGCAGGCCGTTGCCGAGGTTCGTCAGCGGCATGTACTGAACGTCGAAGCCGCGGTAACCGCCGAGCGGCGGGCGGAGGACTTTCTCGAGCGCGTCGCCGGTGAGCCCCTGCCGGGCGATGGGGTTCTGCAGCAGAATCTTGGCGTCGTCGTATTCGTAAAAGCCGGAGCCGAAGCAGCCGGCCACCAGCGCGGGGCTGCCCACTATAAGGATAGCGGCCAGGATCGCGCCGGTGCGGAACGGGCTGGCGGGCCGTTGGCCGCGGGGAACCGGGAGTTCGGACATGCCTGGTTTATATGCGTTTTAGGGTCGCTCGAAAACGAATAAAGCCAGGCGCGCCGCGCGCTTCCCTGGTGCAGTCGCGTGCCAATTTTCCGCGCTTGAGGAAATTCCGTGCACGCGCGCGTATCAAAAGAGATTCAGTGCGATGTCCCGTGACATTTCCCGCGCAAGCTTTTCGCGTTTCACACTATCATTTCAGCGTGGAACGCATGCGCCTTGCACCCGGATGGACCGCGTTCGCCCTCGCGGCGCTGGCGCTGGCCGTCCACGCGGAGGGCGCCGATATTCCGGTCAAGAAAGCCCCGCCGCTGCCGCCGCCCGCGGGCCGCGTGGTGAACGTCGGCGACGTGGACGGCTTCCGCAAGGCGGTGGTGAACGCCAAGGACGGCGACACGATCGTGCTCGCCGAGGGCACCTACCGCTGCGTCCCGTACGTCTGGATGCGCGACAAGAAGAACGTCACCATCCGCGGCGCGACGAGCGATCCCGCGAAGGTCAAGCTGACCGGCAAGGGCTGGGCCGAAGGCGGCGACCACACCGACGAAGACATCTTCTGGCTCGACAGCAGCGAGAACATCACCTTCGCGGACCTGACCTTCGCCGAGACCCACGCGTACGGCCTGAAGATCAACGCCGAAGGGCGCCCGCAGAACATCAAGGTCTGGAACTGCCACTTCCGCGACATCGGCATCCGCGGGATCAAGGGCACCGGCGGCGATTCGCGCACGGGCTTCGTGAAGGGCGGGGAAGTGCGCTACTGCTGGTTCGAGAACACCAAGATTCCCCCCGGCGACTGGCAGTTCAACGGCGACTACATCACCAGCATCGACATGATGCGCCTCGACGGCTGGGTCTTCGCCGACAACGTCTTCAAAAACATCAAAGGCAAGAACGGACAGGCGCGCGGCGCGATTTTCGTCTGGGTCGAATCGAAGAACGTCACGGCCGAACGCAACGTCTTCATCGACTGCGACCGCGGCGTCTGTTTCGGCAACGCGAGCAACGGGAACGGCGGGGAGAAGCACATCCGCGACAGCATCTGCCGCAACAACTTCTTCGTCTCCTCGAATTTCGACGCGATGGTGGAGGTGAGCTGGGCCGAGAACGTGAAGGTCTACAACAACACCGTCGTCAAGACCGGCCCGAAGGACCACAACAACCGCGGCATCCGCGTGATCTCGAACAGCGGCAACAAGGACGTGGAGATCGCCAACAACATCGTCGCGGGCGGCGGCATCGAGAAGGACAACGCGCGCGAGCACGACAACTACACCGGCGCGGTGGACGGCTACTTCATCGACGTGGCCAGCGGAGACCTGCGCCTGACGCCTTCGGCCGTGAACGCGATCAACAAGGGCGTGGCGCTCGAGCAAGTGAAGGAAGATTTCGACGGCGGCGCGCGCGACCCCAACTGCGATCTCGGCGCCAGCGAGTTCGGCGCGAAGCCGAAGGCGGAGACCGCCGTCGCCTCGGCCGCTTCGTCGGGCAAGCCGGCGCCCAAGAAGGACGCGCCTCCGCCGCCGCCCGCGCCGAAGGCGATCGACCCCGCGCCGCACCGCGAGGCCATCGCGCAGGCGCTGCAGGCGCCGGGCACGAAGTTCGGCAAGTCGTACCTGAAGATCTTCGGCAAGGACATGGACGTGGTGGTGAAAGGCGCGGATGCCTCGGGCCTGACCGTGATGGTGATGGGCAACGCGATGCCGCTGCGCTGGAAGGACCTCTCCGACGACGACTTCACGCAGCTCGGCTGGAGCCTCTTCGGCGAAAACGCGCAGGTGCTCGTGCACGCCGGCGCGCTCGCCGCTTCCACCGGCAAGGACAGCCTGCGCGAAAAAATCTCGCTCCGCCTCGCGGAACTCTCGCCTGCTCTCGCGAAGGATCTCGACAAGATCGCGGGCCGCTGAGCATACTTCCCTCGTCCACGAATATTCACGAATCGACACAAATGAACGGCACAGCGTTGCGACCGTTGCGCGCACGGATTGTGCCCACGGCACTCCGATGGGTGGCCCGGGCCAGCCATGCGTGGGGCGATAGTTTCTCCAGCGCATCGGGCGGATTGGTGTAGATTCGGGCCATGAGCCAGGACATGCCGCCGGAAGAATTCCGGGCCGCCGCGCACCGCGCCGCGGACCTGATGGCGGATTACCTTCAAGGCGTCGGCGCGTACGACGTGGTTCCCAAGATCGCGCCGGGCGCGGTGCGCGCGGAACTTCCCGCATCGCCGCCGGAGCAGGGCGAGGGGATCGACGGGATTCTGGCCGACTACAAGCGCCTGATCGAACCGAACGTCACGCACTGGAATCATCCGGGCTTTCTCGCGTACTTCGCGATCACGGGCTCCGGCCCCGGCGTGCTGGGCGAGGCGCTCGCCGCGAGCCTGAACGTCAACGCGATGCTCTGGCGCACCGGCCCCGCGCCGACGGAACTCGAAGAGACCGTCTGCGACTGGCTGCGCCAGGCGATCGGCCTGCCGCCGGAGTTCGCCGGGCACATCAACGACACGGCTTCGATCTCGACGATGCTCGCCCTCGCCGCCGCGCGCCACCGCCTGCCGGGACTTCAGATTCGCGAACGCGGCCTGGCGGGACGCCGCGACCTGGCGGCGCTGACGGTCTACGCGAGCGACCAGGCGCATTCGTCGGTCGATAAGGCCGCCATCGCGCTCGGCATCGGGCTCGAAAACGTCCGCAAGGTTCCCAGCGACAAACGCTTCCGCATGGACGCGCAGGCCTTGCGCGTTGCGCTGCGCGACGACCGCGCGGCCGGGCGGCTTCCGGTCGCGGTGGTCGCGACGGCCGGGACGACCTCCACGACCAGCGTCGATCCGCTGCGCGAGATCGCCGGGATTTGCGCGGAAGCGGGCGTCTGGCTGCACGTCGATGCCGCGTACGCCGGCAGCGCCTGCGTCTGCCCCGAATTCCGCGCGCTGCTCGACGGGCTCGAATGCGCCGACAGCATCGTGACCAATCCCCACAAGTGGCTCTTCACGCCCGTGGACTGCTCCGTGCTGTTCGTGCGCGACCCGAAGCTGCTGCGCGAGGCCTTCTCGCTCGTTCCGGAATACCTGCGCACCAGCGAGACCGGCGCGACGAACCTGATGGACTACGGCGTGCAGCTCGGACGGCGCTTCCGTTCGCTCAAACTGTGGATGGTGATGCGCTATTTCGGCCTCGAAGGCCTGCGCGCGCGCATCCGTTCGCACGTGGCGATGGCGCAGGTTTTCGCCGCGCGCGTCGATGCCGAACCCGGGTTCGAACGTTGCGCGCCCGCGCCGTTCAGCACCGTATGCTTCCGCGCCGTCCCCGAGCATCTGCGTCACGATCCCGCCGCGCAGGATGCCTTCAACGAGAAACTTCTCGCCGAAGTCAACGCCGCCGGGCCGGTCTTTCTCTCGCACACCAAGCTGCGCGGGCGCTACGTACTACGCCTGACCATCGGGAATCTGCGCACCGAAGCGCGGCACGTGGACGCGGCCTGGGAGCTGGTTCTCAAGCGCGCGGAGTTTTTACGCAACGCAAAGGGGTGAGCATGCGCATCGTTCACGAATCGACCGAGACCACGGCCACGATCCGCATCGAGGGCCTGCGCGCGCCGGTGCGCGTCCTGCATCTCACCGACACGCACCTGAACCTGTGCGACGAGCGCGACGCCGCGCATCGGGAACTCTCCCGGGGCCGCGAGGAGAAGTTCTCCCTTCACCGGAAGGACGAGCAGCAGCGGCCGATCTCGACCTCGGCGACCTGGGTGGAACTGATGCGCATGGCGGCGGCAGAGAAGCCCGACCTGCTGGCGCTGACCGGCGACATCGTCACGTTTCCGTCGCATGCGAACCTCGACCTGGCCGCGAAGGAACTCGCGCAGGCCGGCCTTCCGTGGCTTTACACCACCGGCAACCACGACTGGCAGTTCTCGGCTTTCAAGCCCAGCAACGAACTGCGGCGGGAGTACTACCCGCGCCTCGCGCCGCTGCACGGCGGCGCGCCGTTCATGGCCATGCGCGATGTCGGCGGCGTGCGCTTCGTGGCCATCGACGATTCGACGTACCAGATCGACGAGGAGCAACTCGCGTTCACGCGCACGGCGCTCGCGGCCGGGCTGCCGACGGTGCTGCTGATCCACATCCCGATTTCGCTGGCCACGCTGCGCCCGCAGACGATCGCCACCTGGAAGGCGCCGATCCTGATCGGCGATCCGGATTGGAACAACGAGAGCCGCGACGGCTGGCACGCCGGGCGCGACGGCGCGGCGACGCTGGAGTTTGTCCGCGCCCTGGCCGCCGCGCCGAACCTGGCCGCGGTGCTCTGCGGGCACATCCATTTCCCGCACGCCGACAACGTTAGCCCGCGCGCCGTCCAATACGTGGGGAAGCCCGGCTACCTGGCGGGTTTCCGGCGCGTGGAACTGCTGCCGCTGTAGCGGGGCCAGGCCGCGAACGTCTGCCTTTTGATTTGTGCGAAGGATGTAGACGCGATCTCGAACGCGCAAGGGCGCGATTCTCCTGCCGCACTCCCTGAAACTAAAAGAGCCACTCGGTTCCGAATCCCTCGCCCCCACGCCGTTGTGGGGGAGAGGGCGCAGGGTGAGGGGGCGCCGGTGTGCCTGCCCAGCCACCTGCAAGCAAGCTTGCCCGCTCGTTTGAAGGACGCTTCCGGAACGAGTCTTGGAGCTTGCTTGGACGTTGCCATCCGGGACACCGGCGCCCCCTCACCCTGCGCCCTCTCCCCCGCA
>JAHCJK010000194.1 GCA_026184295.1 Planctomycetota bacterium | reverse complement strand
CACTTGGGTTGCGGAATCGATGGAAACGACCGTGCGCCCGGATGGGATGCGATCGCTGATGACATTGTATCCAATTCTGATATTCGCCGTGCTGGCGAGGCCCGTTATGACGGGGCTTCCCGCGCTACAGGTCCCATTCTGAGTTACGCCCTGCGTTGCTCCGCGTTGGGCAACCTGAAAATCGCCATTCAGCAAGACGTTCCGACGGCCCAGCATAGGAGCGATCGCGACCTTGGCCTCCGCGCTGGCCGACGTGTCGTACACTCGGATAGGATCGTCCTGGGCCAGGTCGGTCAGCGGCGTCAGCCCGGGAATCGTCGTGATCAGACCATCCGCGTAGCCCTTGTTGACGCCGTCGCCGGAGGCCGTGGGCGTGGCCAGGCCCGTGATCTTCTGGCTGTTCAGGCTCACCGATCCGGTCGGCGCGGCCAGTTCGTCCAGCCGGATCGCATCGCTACCGCCCGTCTTGTGCGTGCTCGCGTGCGCAGGCACCGCGGCCACGTCGATCTTCCCCGCGGTCAACCCCGCATAACCGTTCGAGGCATTCTTGTTCGCGGTCTTCTCCGCCTCGCCGTCCAAGGTGGTGACTGAGCTGGCCACCGTGGAGATCGCGCCTGACAGGGTGCTCAAGTCGCCTTCCAGGTCCGTCACCTGGCTCTGCGCGATCTCGATCTCGTCGCCGCCGCCCGCTTCGTGGCTGGCTGCGTGCGGATCGGGAGGTCCGCCGCCGCCGCCGGCATCGCTGGCCCAGGCGGTATCAGCCGGGAAAAACCGCGCGCTCCCCGTGCTCGCGTGCTTCGTCAGCACCACGCCGACAACCTTCGTGTACGTCCCCGCCGCGGCGTCGTACGCGCCCGCGGTGTCGCTCAGGTACAGCTTGTCGCCCGCCGCGGCCACCATGCTCGTGTCGATGTTGGTCACCACGCCGCGCCCGACCCCGTAACCGTTTGCGGCGTTGCCCAGGTCCGCGGACAGCACCAACCGGGCTTCCTTGGTCTTGTCGTCGGCCTTCGCCTTCGCAACCAGGAACTTCGAATGCGTCGTGCTCCACCCCGTGATCGTCAACAGGGTGCCCTTGGTCAGCGTCCCGCCGGTCTCGTTGCGAATCGGCGTGAACCCGCTCCGGAGCTTCAGAAGCATGTTCTGCCAGTACAGCCCGACCTCGCGCGCGTTCGCGTTGTCGTCGTTGCCCAGGGCGTCGTATTGGGGATCGACGGGCAGGCCGTCGAAGTCGATCACGTCGACGCTGTCGGCCGCGTTGATCGGTCCGTCAATGGCAGGTACGAGGGGCGTTCCCATGGTTCACGACCTCAAGGCGTAAAGGTGTAGTCGACGACCAACAGCCCATCCAAAATGCCGTCCCCCGAATCCGCGTCCGCCGGCACGTTCACACGGACCCAGATGTTCCGCCGCGCGTTCGCCGGAATATTCCCGATGTTCCGGTACGTGTCCCCGCCTACGGCCTGATACCCAGCCTGCGCATCGTCCACGCAGCCTTGCGCGCCGTAGCTCCGCACCTCGTAGAACGGTTGGTTCCCATTCAGCGGCGTCCCATCGATGAACTGTCCCTCGCTGGTGCCGCTCGCGTCCTTCACCCCGAGCTTCACGTTCTCCATCAGCGCCGCGCTTCCGCCCCCCTTGTCGTTCCAGAGGTGCAGCGGAACTTGCACGGGATTCGAAGGGGACACGATGCTGCCCTTGGAAATGCCCGCCGGAAACACGATCGGGTTGCCGTCGTTGATCTCGACGTCGGCCGCGTTCTCGTACAGGCTGGGAGCTGGGTTCGACATGATCAGGCGTCTCCGTAGATCGTTCCGCGCAGGACCGGGATGGGATAAAAGCGCGAGACCGACCATTCCACGCGGGCCTCACTCTCCTTCTCCGTCACCTCGCTGTTGCTCTCTTCGTACCCGCCGACTGGGAATTGCGCCTCGAGTTCGGCGAAGGCGGCGGCTCGGGCGTTCGCCATCGTGTCCGCGACCACAAATCCGGTCGCCTGGATCGACTGAGCGCCCTCGCCCAGCACCTGCACCGAGGCGTGATCGATGAAGGGGATGAAGTGCCGCGCGATGCGTTGGTTCACCCTCGAAATCCGCCGGCTCGAGCTCATCTTCTTCACGCCCGCGTACGGACCGCCCGCGCCCACCGAGTAGCTGAAGACCGCGGACCAGGCCACCCGCCGCGTCATCGTGTCGGGCTGGTGGCTGAACTTCTCCACGTTCACCGTCTGCTCGAAGTTCCCGAATTTCAGGAGTCCTCCGTCCGTCTGAAAGGCGGTGATGTACGTGTTGAGTAAAGTAAGGTTCGCTGTGATCGACCCTTCTTCAATAAAGCCGGTGAGGCTCACCTGCACCCGCGTCGTTCCCCTGTCCGAATCCGGCGTCTCGCGTTCGACCGAGAACTCCCGCCCGAAAATCGGCATGGGCTTGTCTTCGTTCAAGGCGCAGATGACCAAGCTCCCGTACGACACCAGCGCCGGTGCCTTGTGCACGTCGTCCAGCGGAATGTACTGCAGCGTGATCGAGTAGTGCCGTTCGTACTGGCCCCATTCCTCCGGCATCTCGAAGCTAAGCACATGGGCCACGGCGTTGATGCGCTCGGTCACCCCGTCCTTGAAGTACAGGACCTGCTCTTCCTTCCCCAGCGCCACCTCGAGCGCCGCCACCTTCGTCTCGATCGCGTTCAGGTCGTTGCCCTTCAGCCGTCCGCGCAGCGTCACAATCTTCTCGCGCGCCGCGGGCCCCGTCTTCGATTCCCCTCCGCGGTTGAAATTCGACCGTATCCCGATTTGCGGGACGGGGCTGAACTGGTAATCCCCGTACTTCAGGATCGCGACGGACGTTGCCATGGATTACACTGTCCTCACGTCCGCGGCCTTACGGGAGCATTCAGAGGCCGCTTGATCGGGTTCTGCACGCGCTGCACGTTCTCGTCGATGAGTTGCTGGATCGCCGCGCGCACCTGCAACGAGATCTGGTTTGCCAGTTGATCGGCAGGTACGTCAAGCCCCGACAAATTGACCGTCAGATTCAGCGCACCGGCCGGCGGCACCGCGCTGAACTTCGCTCCCTGTGCTTCGGTCCCGTTCGTGTTGACCGTCACCGTGCTCGCCTCGATCGTCGCCGTGTTGATCGCGGTCTGCACCGACTGCCGGTTCTCCAGGTCGCGGATCAATTCGGGCGGCGGAGCGGGCGGGCGCACCGCGGGGGCAAGTTCGTCGAGCAGGTCCTGCGGCGCCGGCGGGGGCAGCACCGCCTTCGGCACCAGGCCGACCGGCTCGAGCAGGCTCTTCCGGCTGAAGGGCTCGAAGTCCTTGAACCGGTCGAGCAGGGCCTGCTCTTCCTTCGAAATCTTGGGAAGCTCTTCCCTCCGCTCGAACGCGCGGTCTGGAAGGCCGACATCCAGCTTCGGCACGATGTTCACGCCCGGGAAAAGCTCTTGCTGCTGCTGCAGGAATTTGCGCTGGAACTCGGGCAGCAGCAAGAAGTCTTCCTGCGATACTCCGACGTCCTCTCCCGCGCTGATGCGCGCGGCGAAGATGCGCGTCTGGATCAGGTCCAGGTCCGACATCTGCCCAAGCTGTTTGCGGAGTTCTTCCTGCTGGCGTACCCGCTCTTCGGTGATCTTCCGCTCGGTTTCGAATCGGATCACCGTCAGGTCGACGGCCTTCCCCTCCAGCGACTTCTCGATGTCGTCGATGCGCTCCTTCGCCGCGCGCAGCTCGTTGTTCTTCGCGCTGAACTCCGCGGGGTTGAGCTGCGTCACGCCCTGCCGGAAGTCGCCGAAGGCCGCGCCCGAGCGCGAACTCGCCAGCTCTTCGGTGAGAATCTTCACCCGCTGCTTCAGGATCTCGAGGGACCTCAGATCCAGCGCGATCTCCGCTTCTTTCTGCGCGATCGGCCGGCGCGACTCTTTCGTCGTGAGGTCCGTCTGAATCTTGACCAGGCTCTGCGCCAGCTTGTACCGCGCGTCGAAGACCCGCTTGTCTTCCTCGAAACTCTTCTGCGCCGCCGCGATGCGCGCCTTGATCGAGAGGTCGTTGAGCTTTTCCTCCTCCTTCTGGATTTTCTCCCGCGCGTCCTTCGATGCCGCCGGATCGGTGAGCGCGTTCTTGAATTCGCTGCTGCTGCGGATGGACTGGATGAGCTTGCGCTGCTTCTCGAGTTCCAGATTCGCGCGCGCCAGCTTGTCCGGCTCGAAGTCGATCTCCAGCTCGAACCGTTCGTCGAAACTCCGCGACAGGCGCTTCATCTCGTCGTCCAGCGCCTTGACCGTGATGAAGGCCTGCTGGAAGGCCTTCTGCTGATCGGCCTCGTCGAGCTTGCGAAGGGTTTCGTCGATCTGCTTCTGCAGTTCGACAAGGTCCTTCTGCTGGGCCTTCACTGCCTCCTTTGGACCAGAGGTTAAGAAGGATCCCAGAAAGTTTAGGGTGTCGTTTGGCGCAAACGGCAGAAGAGCTTGAAGGCCGGTGAGGATTCCAGAATCCGAGTCCTTTGAAAATCGCTTTTGTTCTTCAATGTCCCGACGCAGTTTTCCAGCTTCGTCGAGCTGCTTGGAAAGCTGCTGCTGCAGACTATCCTTCAACGCTTCCGTGGCCAGGCTCAGGCCCAGCTTTGCCTTGGCCAGGGCCTCCGCAGCATCCACCGCGCGCAAGGTGCCTTCAATCGCACGCTCCTGCGCGTCCGCCTCCAGCCCAATCGTATTGACCAAAGCCTGCCCGATCTGCAGGCGGGTCCGCTGAGCTTGGTTCGCGTCCGCCTGCCCCGCCGCCTCCGCCTTCTCGATCTCCTGCAGGGCCGCTACTGCGGTCTTGGCGAGGCTCACCTGTTCCTCGAACGCCTTCACTTCGTTCTGTTGGCGTCGGACTCGGTCGCTGGCCGCCTTCAGCGCACGGTTGGAGGCGCTGTCCTCTTCGAACGGGCGCGTGCGGCGAATCTTGTCTGCCGCCGAGGTGATTCCCGCCGACGCACCCAGCCCGATGCCGGCGGCCACGGCCAAAGGCGATGCTACTATTGCCGCGGCTCCACTAAATGCCAACGAAGTCAGACCTGCCGTCCCGGTCGCCGCGGGCCCGCCGAATACCGTCAGCCGCTGTCCGGCCGCCACCTGCTGGTACGATGCCGCCAGCGCTTCGTTCGACGCGATCGTGCGCGCGTTCGCCGCCTGCTGCGCCGTCTGTACCCCGATAAAGCCCGCGAGCGCCGCGTTCACGCGCCCCGCGCTGGCCGCGATCAGGTTGTAGCTCTGCGCGAAGGCCGTCCCGAGCGCCGTCTGCGCCACGGTCAGCGCGACCACCGCGCCCACCCATAGCGCGAAAAGCGTCACCACCACGCGCCCCGCGGTCCCGAACTTGTCGATCCCGTTCAGCAGTCCGATCAGCGCGTCGATCAGGAGCTTCAGCACGTCGGCAATCCCCGAGTTGGCGAACGCCACCGCAAGACGTTCGAACGCCGCCTTGAGCGAGGCGATCTTCTTCTCGAGCGTGTCGACCACCAGGGCGTTCTCGGCCTCCGCCGAGGACGTCTCCTTGAGCTGCCGGATGACCTGCGACTGCACCTGAAAGTAGTTGTCGAGCGTCGTCTGCAGGATGTTGCGCTGCCGGATGCCCGCGATCGACGTGGTGATCTCCGCCTTCTCGGCCGCCGACAGGCTCTGGAACTTCACCACCAGTTCGCCCAGCAGTTCGCCGATCGGCTTCAACTCGCCCTGTATGTTGCGAATGCCGATGCCCGTCTTCTCAAAGAGCTGCGCCTGCAGGTTCGTGTCCGCCAGGCGCGAGGCGATCGTCTTGTAGGCGTTGCCAATCTCCGCGCCCGTCCGCCCCGTAGCCTGTGACACCACGGCGGTGATCGCCGCGAACTCTTCCAGCGTCCCGCCCGCCTCGCGGATGACCGCGCCGCCACGCCCGATCGCCTGCAGAAGGTCGTTCGTCGTCACCTTCGTGGTGTTTTCGAGCGTGTTCAGTTTGTTCAACAGGTCCGGAAGGTCGGACACGTTGAGCTGGAACTGCTGCATCGCCGCGGCCAGCAGCCCGGCCGCCTCCGCCGCCCCGACCCCGGCCACGTTCGCGGCCAGCAACGCCGTGCGTACGCCCTCGAGCACCTCCGTTTCCGACAGGCCCAGACGGGCGAAGATGACCGCGGCTTCCTGCGCTTCGTCCCCCGTGGCGCCGAACTGCACCTTCAGGTTCAAAATCTCTTCCGAGACCCGCCGCGCCCCGGCCACGATCTCATCCTGCGAATCGCCAAAGCCTCGCCCCACGCGCGCCAGCGAGATCGTCGCGGACTCGTAATCCTGGAAGACGTCCAGCCCTTCACGCAGCGCTCGCATCGTCCCGAAGATCGCGCTCGTGGCCAACGTCCACAGCAGCACCTTGCCGGCCGCGTTCTGCAGGGTGTCCCCGCCGCGCTCGGCCTCCGTGCCCATCTCGCGGAACCCGCCCGTCAGTTCCTTCGTCTGCGTGTTCAGTTTGAAGTACGCGCCCGTCGTCTCGTTGGTCACCTGCAGCACGCGCTCGAGCTGCCCCGTCGTCCGGTTCAACTCCTGCGTCGACGTGACCACCGACCCGGGCTGCGAGACCAGGCTCTGGAACGTCGCCGGGGCATTCCGCCGGCGAATCTCTTCCAGGTTCGCGGGGCGCGCCGCGCGATCGATGACGTTCAGCGCCTTTTGGCGATCCGCTTCGGCCTTCCGCTGTTCGGCCGCCCGCGTCTGCTCCACCTTCCGTTCTTCGGCGAGCATCTTCTGCTGGATGGCCGCGCGCACAGCGCGCTCCTGCTCGAGACGCGCCAAGTTCGCCTTGATGCGCCGATCCTCTTCGGCCTGGGATGCCGTCGCCGCGCGCTGCCGGTTGGCTTCGTCCTGCGCGATCGCCTTCTGGATGCGGGCCCGGTTCGTCCGCTCCTGGTCCGCCAGCGCCAGGTTCTCCCGGATGCGCCGTTCCTCGCGCGCCTGATCCTCCGAGATCGCCCGCTCCCGAAGCCGCCCCTCGCGCTGGATCTCCGCGTCGTTCAGCGCGGTCTTCTCTTTCCGGACGGTCCCGCCCACCACGGTCTGACTGATGGTAGCCCCCGAACCGAAGGGCCCGCGCGTGACGATCTCTTCCGACTGCTTCTTGAGCCGGCCCTGCGCGTCGAACTGCTGGATCAGCGCCGTCCGGATGTTCCGCGCGCCTTCCAACTGCACGTCGTTGAGCGACTTGGAAACCGAAATCTGGTTCCGAAGAGCACCCGTCACGCTCGTGATCGACTGCTCAGCCGCCTTGAACGCCGAGCCGGTCACCGGCGTGATGTCGATCGGCGTCCGCGTCAGATTCCGGATGCGGACAACGCGCTCTTCCAGCTTTCCAAGCAGGTCGATCGAGTCCTTCAGGTTGTCGATCTTGACTTCCGACAGAAGCCGAAGAAGGATCGATCGTTCGACGTTCGCTCCCATTTACGCGACCCCTCCGCGCATGGGCGCCGCGAACCGCTCCCCGGCGAATTCGTACGAGAGGTCGATCAGGAACTCGATGTCGCGCGCGGATACCTGGTACTCGTGGTGCGTGTCGAACACGGGCTGCGGATCCGAGATATTCAGCGTGCGGATGCCCGAGCGGGCCAGCACGAAGCCCGCGGTTCTGAAGATCATGCCGAGGCAGTCCTGTACGAGATCGTTCTGGCGCCAGGACTTCTCGGCGTTGGTGGTCACCACGTTGAACCGCCAGTGGCCGATGGTCCGAATGTCGTAGCCCCGCGCCGCCGCCCACTTCCGGTCCCGGCCAGGCCGCCCGCGCTGCAGGATGATCATGGGCTTCGTCAGGGCCTGCGGGAATTGCTGCCGGTTGAATCGGATGTCGGCCGCGGGCACCGTGACCGGGTCGGCCCCGCCGATGCGGTGCGCCCCGCCGTCGAAGTACCCCGACAGGAACGCATGTAGGGCGCGCTTGGTCGATTCCTCGAGCTTGTTCACGTCCAGGCTCATGCGCCGATCTCCAGGTCGATCTCGTCGCGCATATTGATGAACGCCAGCTCTTTGAACTCGAACATCCACGCCGAAAGGAAGTCGCGCGGAAGGGACTGCCGGGGCTTTTCCTCCCAGTAGCTGCTCTCGATGAACTCCGGAAGCATGAGCTGCGCGTAGGTCGCGGCGCCGGCCAGCGGGCCCTTCGTCGCGGCCAGGAGATCGGAGAACGGAATCATCACGCCCGCGCTGTTCTCGTCGAGCGCCACCGCCTCGACCGCATTCAGCAGGTTGTAGGTGCGCTTGTAGACCTCGGGCTGGTAAGCCTGATAGACCACTTCGTTCACGATCCGGGTCGCTTCGTCCTTCGCGAAGTCCAGGGCGATCGGCGACGTGATGGCAAAACGCACCGCTTCGGGCAGGCCCTTCAGCCTCCCCGCCAGCCAGGCGCGCGTCTCCCTCAGTCCGATCGCCTCGAAGCTCACTTGGCGGCCCTTCCGTAGATCCACTGAATGAACAACTCCGCGTTGTGGTACATCACCGCGTACCGCGCCGCCGCGGCCGGCGGGTTCAGTTCCGGATGCCACTTCCCCAGCCCAGGCACGTCGATGATCAGCCCCTGCTTCCCCTCGAGCGCCACGTCCTTCTTGAACAAGAACATCGCGTCCCCGGCCGGTATGTCGCCGAAGGCCGCCTTCTCCGCGTCCTTGAAGACCGACCCGCGCACCGACGCGTTCACGATCTCGCGGAACACCGTGATGTGCGCGCGCGTCTCCAGGGTTTCCTCGGGCGCGGTCGCCGGCGCGTCCTGGTACACGCCGTCCAGGTCCGCCGGCACGACGCCCTTCCACCGCAGAATCACCGGCGTGGAATCCGGACCGTTGAGCAGGGCCTGGTAGTCCCGCCCGATGATCTGGATGTCCATGGGACTCAGGAAGCCGTTCATTGATTGTTCCAGTTCCTTTGGTCCGCCGTGCTCTTTCTTTCCGCCACCCGTTCAGCCTGCTCGTAGTGCCAGCTCTCGACAGCCCGCTTGGCCCACACGAATCCGATCATCTCGGCGCGCTCATCCTCGGGCAGTTCGTCGAAGGCCCGCGGGGTCTTTCCCCACTCCTTGGCCGTGTCGAGCTCCGTGTACCTCCATTCCGTCTTCGGGCTCTGATACCCGCGGTCCTTCGGCTTGAAGCCCTCCAGCTCCTTCGGGATCAGAGCCCTAAGATAAAATCCGAGCGTTCCCGCAGGTTCGCGACGTCGTACTGGACGAAGTTCTGAATCTCCGTCACCTCGCCAGCCGGGCGCTTCCCCAGCCATTCCAGCTTCGCGTCGGGCGTCTCTCCGGGAATCTTGAAGGGCAACGCCGCCTCGAGAATCAGGAGGGCGCGCTGCTCGGCGATCCGAAGGAGCTGCTTCTTGTATTCCGGATCGTCGGGGTCCGGCCGTTCACCCACGATCCTCCGGTCCGCCGCGCGCGCGGCCTTCATCGGCGGCTTGGGCGGCTGCGTCATCGCTTCGATCGCCTTGCTCTTCGCCCCCGAGATGCCGCGCAGGTGGAAAACCAGGGTGTCTTTCCCGTGCGTGACCCGGAACTCGGACACCTGCGCAGTCTGCTTCGCCCAGTCTTCCGGCGAGGCGACCACGACGGGCTTCTTCCGCGCCCGATTCAGGTCCGCCAGGCCGAACCCCGCAAACTCCAACAGGGCTTCGAACAGCTTCGGAAGGTCGCCATCCCGGCAAAGGTTCTCCGCCACCCACGCCACCTTGGCGTCGATCGTGTCGCCCTGGATCTTGAAGCAGCACCCGTCCACCAGCGCCACGCGCCGCTTGACCGCCGTAAGCAGAATCTTGTCGATGTACTCCTGGTCTTCGCGGTCCTCGACCATCAGGCCGCTCGCGTTCTCTTTCTTGGGGGGCTTCGGCTGCGCGTACGTGTCGGTCAGGCTCAGCCAGTCGGCGTACGCGATCGCGCGCGCGGGAAACCGCAGTTCGCCCGCCGGCGTCCTGATCGTGATCTCGCCCTTCAGGTCCGCGGCTTCGGGCCACGCCTCGGGCGAATCGACCTTGATGGTCTTGGGGATGTCTTCTACCAGGTCTTCGACGTCATCGACGACGGGCGCTGCGCTCTTCTTGGCCATGGGCTTCCCTCTCCATTCCGGTTACTCCATCCTTTCGGCAGCGAAGCCCAGCCGGTAGGCCACGACCTCGTTGTCCGACCATTCGAATCCCCACTCGGTCACCGCCGCATCTCGGAAGACGTGAACGTCGTTCTCTTCCCCGTCTTCCTCGGCGCCCGAGTAGCGTTCGTTCTCCATCTTCACTTCGATCCGGTACCGCTTGGTCCTGTCACTGAAGGGAGTCACTTGCTCGCGTTTGCGGAAGTACAACTCCCGTATCCGCACTTCGAAGCCTTCGGTGAAGGTGTCCACGTCCTTCGCCGATGCACCGGGCTGACCTTCCCGCTTCACTTCGATCAGCTCGTGGCACGAAGCGTCCTGCAGAAACTTGTCCTTCAAGACCGCCGGCTCGATGTACCCGCCCGAGCCGTCTTCCTCGTGAATCGTGATGTACGCCTCTTCGGCGATCCAGACTTCTCGGCGCATCAGTTCCCCTTCGCCGAGTTCTCCAGCGCGTTGTCCAGCCGCTTATGGAGAGCCGTCACGCTCTGCTCGATACGCGCATCGGCCTTCTGCAGCTCCGAGAACTGGAAGGCCGTGGTGCTTTGCACCTGCGTCAGTCTTTCGTTGAAGTGGTCGCGATGCTCGGAGAACCGCCGGTTGAGATCGACTTCGCGCTGCTCGTTTCGGGCTTTCTCCGACGAATGCTCGGTCATCAGCTTCACGACCGAGGCCAGCGCCCAGCCCACCAGGGCCATGCATATCGTGATCAGGACCCCGAGGATGATCTGTATGACCACCACGAGGTCCATGATCACACTCCCCGCGACGAGAGGTCGCTTAGCTGAAGATGATCTGCCGGCCGAAGGACCCTTCCGCCCGGTCGCGGATGTTGTCGTCCGGCGCAGACGGGATTTCCGGCGAGACGCCCAGGCGGCACTTGTCGAAGATGCGGACTTCCGAAGGCGAGGCCTGGCCGTCGTCGCGGTACTCGACGCGGATCGACACGTCGCGGTTCTTGATGCGTGACAGGCCATCGGTGTTCTTGATGTAGAACGCCGTCATGGTCAGCCGGTTCTCGCCGCGGATGCGCTTGTCGTGGTCCTTCTCGTAGTGGTCGAAAATCGGCTTCACCGTCGTGCCTTCGGACGGGTTCAGGCCCTCGAGGTACTTGATCGGCACGTCGTTGGCCGCATCCGGCATCTCGAGGACCTCGAAGCCGTCGCCGAACACGCCGCCGGAGATGATCACGTCCGTGATGCTGGCGAACTTCTCGTCGTTCGCGACCACCACGTTGTACGCCTGGCCTTCGGGCACCTGCGCCTTGATGGTCGCGTACCCGTGGATCGTGCCGCCGCCGGGCTTCGTGCCGACGATGTGCACGCCGATGTCCGTCTCGGACTTGACCGGGCTCGACGCGCGCACCACCAGGTCCGCGCCGGCCACGGGGAATTCATAGGCGTCCACGGCTTCGTAGGTCCCGGAGCCGGGTTCGTCGACCGCGAACTTGCCCACGTCCTGAACGAGGCCGAAGTTGTAGG
>JAHCJK010000193.1 GCA_026184295.1 Planctomycetota bacterium | reverse complement strand
CCCCGCGTCCGTCCCGCCTTACCGGGTGGTGTAATCGGTAACACAGAGGTTTTTGGTACCTCCATTCCTGGTTCGAGTCCAGGCCCGGTAACCAATTCGTTCTGCAATATTTTCGAACAATTTTGCGTGAAGGGACCTTACTCAATCCATGGCCTCGGCGCGCCCGCAGAGGCACACGCGAACTATCCATCCATAATGCGATTGTCGATCGAAAGGAGCAGTTCGTTGGCTTCGATGAGCGATTCAAAGGTACCCGCGTCCGTCCATCGGCCCTTCACGAAACCGAATTTCAGGCTCCGCTTTTTGATATACGCGTTGTTCACGTCGGTAATTTCCAACTCGCCGCGCTTGGACGGCTTAACGGCTCGAATGATCTCGAAGACGCCTCGGTCGTACATGTAGCATCCGACCACGGCGTAGTTGCTCTTGGGCTGCTTGGGCTTCTCTTCGATGGAAATCACGTGCTTCTCGTCGAGCGCCGCGATGCCGAAGCGCTCAGGATCGCCCACTTCCTTCAGCAGGACGCGCGCGCCCTTCTTTTGTTTGCGAAAGGCCGCCACGTGTTCCGCGATGGAGTGTTCGAAGATGTTGTCGCCCAGCAGAACCAGAATGGGCTGCGACTCGGCGAACCGTTCCGCCAGCGCCAGCGCCTGCGCGATCCCGCCGGCTTCTTCCTGAACTTTGTAGGTGAAATGGCAGCCGAAACGCCGGCCCGAACCCAGCGAATTGACGATGTCGCCCATGTGATGCGTGGAGGTCACGACGAGGATTTCTTGAATGCCGCAAAGCACCATCTGGCGGATGGGGTGCCAGATCATCGGTTCCTTGCCCACCGTAAGCAGGTGCTTGTTGGTGATTTCGGTAAGCGGATTGAGGCGCGCGCCGACGCCGCCGGCCAGGATCACACCCTTCATTCGGTCGCTCCAAGGCGTCACAGGGATTTAAGCTGGCAACGCGCTTATATCGAGCGGGGCGGGAATTGCCAGTGGAAGCGCCCGCGTCCGAATGCGCTAGGCGAAACGCGTACCGGGCTATAGGATGGCTCGTCGCTCAAACGAGAGGTGCAGATAACGTGCCTATCCAACTTCCGGACGGCGTATCGGTGATTGTGCCGGTCTACAACAGTTCAGGAACGCTGGACCCGCTTTCGGACCGCATTTACCAGGTCTTGTCGCCCCTCGGCGAGCCGTTTGAATTGCTGCTCGTCGAAGACGGATCGATGGATTCGAGCTGGGAAATTGTCGAGAAAATTACCGCACAAAAGGAGTGGGTCCGCGGAATCCGCCTGATGCGGAATTACGGCCAGCATAACGCGCTCCTTTGCGGCATCAGGCAGGCCCAATTCGACAAGATCGTCACGATGGACGACGATCTGCAGAATCCGCCCGAAGAGATTCCCAAACTACTAGAGAGCATCCGTTCCGGATTCGACGTCGTGTATGGGACGCCGGAAAAGCAACGCCACGGGCTGTGGCGCGGACTGGCGTCCTCGATCACCAAGATGGCGCTGCAGGGAGCCATGGGCGCGGAGACGGCGCGAAGCGTCAGTGCGTTCCGCGCGTTGCGCACGCAAGTGCGGGAGGCCTTTGAGGATTTTCGGGGTCCGTTCCCGTCGATCGACGTGCTGCTGACCTGGGGAACGAGGCGCTTCACGGCCATCAAGGTCAGACACGAACCGCGGCAGGTCGGCAAGTCGAACTATACCTTCTACAAACTGATCGCGCACGCCATGAACATGGTCACAGGATTCAGCACGCTTCCGCTCCAGGTCACCGGAGTCGTCGGATTCGTATTCGCGGCGTTTGGATTCCTTGTTCTCGCCTTCGTCCTCATCCGCTATCTCCAGTACGGCGCTACCGTCGCGGGGTTTCCGTTTCTTGCATCCATTGTGTCCATTTTTTCAGGCACGCAGTTGTTCGCGCTGGGCGTTATCGGCGAATACCTGGCCCGCATCCACTTTCGCATGATGGAACGGCCCGCGTACGTCGTACGGTGCCACGTGGGGCGGAAATCGTGAGCCCATCCTCGAGCATCCGCGAATTCCTGGATTGGGATTCACGCTTCTTCGGCGCGCGCATCGGGCGCCTGAACGGCGGTTGTTTGTCCCAGGAAATCCTGGCTCAAACCATGCAGTGGAGCCGCGAGAACCGGATCGACTGCCTGTATTTCCTGGCTGATTCGGACGATCAATCGACCATCAGGATCGCGGAATCCGCCGGTTTCCGGCTGACCGACGTGCGGGTGACGCTGGAACTGGCCAAGCCCGACGGCTATCGGCCCGGGATGCCGCCCGAAACGAGGCGCTTCCGGCCGGACGACCTGAGCGCCCTGGCCGCCATAGCGAAGCAAAGCCACCGGGACTCGAGATTCTACCAGGATGGCCGCTTCGACGAACGGCGCTGCGACGAACTGTACGCGACCTGGATCGAGCGAAGCTGCCAGGGCTGGGCCCAGTCCGTCTGGGTGTATGAAAAAGACGCCGCCGCCGTGGGATATACGACCTGCCACCGCGACAGCGACACCGAAGGATCGATCGGCCTGGTCGGCGTGGACCCGCGGGCGCAGGGCATCGGAGCCGGGCGCGCGCTCATCGAATCGGCGAAGGCCGATCTGTTTTCCTCCGGGATTCGAACCATCAAGGTGGTCACGCAAGGCAGGAACGTTCGGGCGCAGCGTCTCTATCAAAGGGCGGGGTTCGTGACATCCTCCGTTCAACTTTGGTTTCACCACTGGCTGGATCGGGATTGATTCGAGGGGCCACCCGGCATGGAAAGCATTTCGATTCCGTTCAACCGTCCCATGTGCTTCGGCAAGGAGCGCGAATATGCGGAGGCGGTGCTGGCGTCGGGGCACTACGCAGGCGACGGGCCCTTTACCAAGCGCTGCCATTCGTGGCTGGAGCAGCTTCTGGGCTCGCACCGCGTGCTGCTGACCACCTCCTGCACGCACGCCCTGGAGATGTCCGCCATGCTCCTGAACGTGGCACCGGGAGACGAAGTCATTCTTCCATCCTTTACCTTCGTTTCGACTGCCAACGCCTTCGTGCTTCGAGGCGCCAAGCCGGTATTCGTGGATATTCGCCCCGATACGCTCAACATGGATGAACGCGGGCTGGAGCGCTCGATCACGAACAGGACGAAGGCCATCGTACCCGTGCATTACGGCGGAGTCGGATGCGAGATGGACGCCATCGCCGCGTGCGCGCGGGCGCACGGCCTGCCCATCGTCGAAGACAATGCGCACGGGCTTTTCGGAACCTACAAAGGCCGGCCGCTTGGAAGCCTGGGCGCGATGGCGACGCTGAGTTTTCACGAATCCAAGAATATCGTGTGCGGCGAAGGCGGGGCGCTGGCGATCAACGACCCGGCGCTGGCGGAGCGCGCGGAAGTCCTGCGTGAAAAGGGCACGAATCGCAGCCGCTTTTTCAGGGGCCAGGTGGACAAGTACTCGTGGATCGATATCGGCTCCAGCTTCCTGCCCTCGGACATTCTCGCCGCCATCCTGCTGGCGCAGCTCGAAAACGCCGAGTTCGTTCAGGAGCGCCGCAAACGCGTCTGGAAGACTTACTTCGCCGGTCTTGCGGACTGGTCGGCGTCCCATGGCGTGCGCCTGCCCTGCGTGCCGGAGGATCGCGAACCCGCGTGGCACCTCTTTTACCTGCTGATGCCGAGCCTTGAGGCGCGGCAGGCGTTCCTGGCGCATCTGCGTGCGGCCGGAATCCTCGCCACGTTTCACTACCTGCCGTTGCATTTGTCCGACATGGGCCGAACGTTTGGCGGGCAGCCGGGCGATTGTCCAATCACCGAGGACATCTGCGACCGATTGGCCCGCCTGCCGCTCTTTCCGGGCTTGCAAGACGCCGAGGTGGAGCGGGTGCTGGAGCGGGTGCTGAGCTTCCAGCCCTGACCGAATCGAGGCCATCGCGTGAGCGAGTTCGATCGCCTGGAGAACGAGCACGGATTTCAGCTTCGCGATCAGCGAGGGATGAGGCAGCACGTTTCCGGATTCTTGGAGGACTTGGCGCCGCCGGATTCGATTCCGATTGGAACGAGAATTCCTTGTCCGGCCGGCACGTCTCCCGCCGGCGCATGCAAGAAGGCCTAACATGAGCGAACCATTTCCCGTGGGCATGCGCAAGTGGCTTCGCGCTCGTTCCGACTACCTGATTCTGTTTGCGCTGCCGCTCGCGCTGCTTTGCATAGACGATTACTGGTGTTTCAACCAAGCAGGCTGGATCGATTCCTGGCTTTATCTGGGATACAAAAGGGAACTTCCCGCGTACGTCAGCGAATGGTTTCCCAACACCTATTACGCGTCCAGACTGACCTTTTTGCTCATCGGTCATGCATGCCACAGTCTGTTTCCGGAATTGATGGCCAATTATGTGGATCATTTGATTTGGTATTATCTTGGCGTTTATTCCCTTTATTTTATC
Organism: Planctomycetota bacterium; assembly: GCA_026184295.1. Lineage (GTDB taxonomy): Bacteria > Planctomycetota > SZUA-567 > H5-PLA8 > H5-PLA8 > JACQFI01. The sequence continues at coordinate 7,166 of JAHCJK010000193.1, read as the reverse complement.
GTGCGATCCTGGACCGGCAGGCGCGAAGCCCTGGTCTCGGCGTTGCTTCTCGGGTGCCACGGCTGGTTTTTTTCGGCGGTGGGCTGGGACTATCCGGACGGCGCGGGCCTTTCCTGCCAATTGCTCGCATTCGCGTTCCTCACCAAGGCCGTTCGGTCGGACAAAGACAAGGTCCACCTTCTGGCCGCCGGACTGGCCGCGGGAGCCATGATTCACGCCCAACTGTTCCTGGTCTTTTTCTGCCCAATTCTCATGGTTTATTACGTGCTTCTCAAGCCTCGCTCCGATGGAGTCCTGAAAGGCTTGTTTCGCTTTCTTGCCTGGTTCTCGATCGGTTTTGTGCTCCTTACCTTGATTTTTGGAATACTGAACATGCTCCTTGGCGGAGCTTTTCTGTTTTTTGCGCCATCCTTCAAGTTCGGATCGCAGCTTGCCGGTTCGAAAAACCCCTCGCTGATCGATCCGAATCTATGGATTCCGAGCGCCCGGCACCTGTTTGTTCCCATCCTCGCGGCGATCGTCGGCTCGAGTTACCTGGTGATTGGGAAATGGAGGCAGTCCACCGACCGTATTTGTGCGGTCGTTTCCATTCAATATTTAGCCGCGGCAGGAATCATGATTCTATGGCAATTCAAAGGGCAGCCGATGCTTCAATTGTACTATTATGCGAGTTATTTGATGCCCACGGCATTCATCTCGATTCTGATTCCACTATTCCGGGCGACCGCCGCGGCCGAGCCTGAAAGCCGCGTCCAACGAGCCGGACGAATCGCGGCCGCGATCGCGGCATGCGTCCTTGCCCTCCTTTGGTTCGACAACGGGTGGATGGGCGGAAATTTCACGGCCATGATCCTGCCATTTCGGGGGAATTCCCTCCCTTGGATCGTTCTTTTCGCCCTGGCCGTCGTGGCGGCCGCAGCCTTGCATTTTCCAGCCAGGATGGCCGGACGAGCGGTGGGCCTGGTGGCCGTCGGTTTTGCAATGGGCCTATCCGGATCGCACTATCCCAAGACCGCCGTTCCAGCGCGAGACAGCTACATGCTGGTTGTGCAGGCGCAGGATTGGGTCGCCAGAGAATCGAAGGATCGAAAGCCACTCTTCTGGTACGGATCTTCGACGCCGATGAAAGGTCATTGCATTTCCATCGCATCCACTTTTTTATGGGGATTCAGCCTACTAAACGAAAAACTACCGGAGGTCTCCTCGGACGATTTGCAAAGAATCGATCCCTCCGTGCGCATCGTCGTCACAACCGACTGCGTGGAGAACGTGAAGGCGGCTCTTGATTCGTTGTCGGCACGCGGGATTCAATGCAACATCAAGTCGCAGACTCAATTGAAGCTTGGCGAAGACGAGATTTTTCTCGCGCTTATCGACATTTTCCCCACAGGCGTCCTTACGGGCTCAAAGAACCCCTCTGGGGAAATCCTTCTGGAGCAGGAAACACTTGCGGTGTCGCACAAGGCCAACTTTCTTCATTCCTACCTGGGCCAGAAGGGGCCGAACGCGCCAACCGCCACGTATTCGGAAACCGACCGCATTGTGAAGATCGTTTCGGACGCAAAGAACTCGACCGTCGCGTCCTTCGGTCCCTTTGTAGCGCCTGAAACCGCCACCTACGGGTTCTTCCTGTGCTACTCCTATCGAGCAGGGAAAGTAAGGGTTCGAATCAGAACCCGTCAAAACGATCAAATCGCGTTCGAATCCGATTCGCGGAATTTCCGCTCCGGTTTCATCAATCGGGCCTTCAAGGCGCCTTTGCGGAAGGGCGATGTCTTTTATGTTGTTTTCGAAAGTCAGGAAAAGTACAACGAAATCGAAATGACCATATACGAACTCTGGGCGTGGATTCCCTAGCGGAGGGACGGGGCATGGCGGCGTTATCCGGGCATACCATCGAGCGGATGGAGTTTCGCAAGACGACGCGGCGGTATCCTCGGGCGGTGGGGTGGAACGCGCAGCGCGGGCCGCACGGGAAGGACCAGGACGTCCATGCGTGCCGGATCTTCACCGACCAGGGGGCGTCGGGCTGGGGGTTCTGCGGGGCGTCGGAAGAAGCTCCGCGGCGGCTGATCGGGCGGAAGCTGCCGGACCTCTTCAGCGCCGAGACCGGCGCCGATTTCGAAGCGCGCTGCCTGGACATCGCGCTGCACGACCTCGCGGGCCGGATTCTCGGGCAGCCGGTCTGGAGGATGCTCGGCGCGCGCGCGGGGAACCGCATTCCGATTTACAGCGGCGCGATTTATTTCGACGACCTGAACCCGCAGGGCGAAGCGCCGGGGGTGGAGCGGCTGATCGAGAACTGCCGCCAGGACGCGGCGGCCGGGCACGCGCACTTCAAGCTCAAGATCGGGCGCGGCGCGAAGTACATGGAGCGCGCGGCCGGCGACGCGCGCGACATCGAGGTGACGCGGCTGGTGCGCGAGCACTTCCCGAACGCGAAGATTCTCGTGGACGGCAACGACGGCTACGATCCCGCGGGCGCCTGCCGGTACCTGGACGCCGTCGCCGATTGCAACCTTTACTGGATCGAAGAGATTTTCGCCGAGACCGAGGACGGCCTGCGCGTGCTGCGCGAGGCGATCCGCGCCAAGAGCCCCGCGACGCTGATCGCCGAGGGCGAGTCGCGCCACGGGCGCATGCAGGATCCGGCCGGCCCGCTGGGCAAGTGGGAAGAGTCGCACGTGGACGAATTGATTGCGCTCGGCGCGAAGAAATTGATCGACGTGCTGCTGATGGACATCGGCGCGATGGGCTTTACGGCCTGGCGCTCGGTGATGCCGAAGGTCCAGGCGGCCGGCGCGCAAGGTTCGCCGCACGCGTGGAGCGAGCCGTTCAAAACCTATTATGCCGCGCAACTGGGCTGCGGGCTGGGCTCGGTGCCCATCGTCGAAGGGGTGTTCGGCACCGTGGACGGCGTGGATGCCTCGGGGTACACGGTCAAGGATGGCATGCTGACGCTCCCCGACGCGCCGGGGTTCGGGATGACGCTGCATTAAGCGCGTATTTTTTGCGTAAAATTCCAGGATACCTTACGTCGCGTCGGCCTTGCGCATCGCGGCGGCGGTCTTGCCGCGGAAGAAGCGCATCTGCGCGAGGCCGCATTCGGCGGCCGGAGCCCGCGAGCGCGCGAATCTTCGTCGGCAGCGCTTCTTCCGTCTGTTTTAGCGTCCGAAAACGGACGTGAATTGCCTCGCGCGGATTCGTTCCGGGAACCAAGCAGCAATCTCCGGAAGGGACCGCGCAACGGCGCTACTTTTCCCCGATGCAGTAGAGCACGTTGCCGAAGCGCCAGTAGATGCGGCTTTCGTCGAAGACGGGCGTGCTGTTGGTCGCGCCGGGGGCATCCCAGTTGTTCCGGCCGTCCCAGGCGGCGGTCATCGGCGTGCTGAGGCGGTGGCGCGCGACGACCTTGCCGGCGGGGCCCGGTTCGCGGACGAGCGTGTTGCCGGAGTCGTCGAAGAAGTAGAGCATCCCGTTCGCGAAGCAGGGGCTGGCGGTCGAGCCCGCGCGCCCGCCCCAGTTGGTGCGGAAGTCCATGTGTTCGCTGCCGGCGAGTTTCTTGTTCTTCACGTCCACGATCCAGAGCGTCCCGCCCATCGTCTGGATGTAGGCGTAGCCGTCGTGGTACAGCGGCGAGGCGATGGGCCCGTCGGCGTAGTGCCCGCCGCAGTAGGCGTGCGCGGGGGGCGCGATGGACGCGTGCTTCACGCCGCCGTTCAAGTCGGAGATCACGACCGAACTCGTGACCGAGAGGGCCAGGCCGCCGTCCATCGCGATGGGCGAGGAACAGGTGTTCACCTTCGGGTCCTTGGCGCCCTTGTCGCCGGCGAAAAGCCCGCCGTCCTTGAGGCCGTGGATGATGTTGTCCTGCTCACAGAGCACCCATTCGCTGCCGGCCTTCGCGCGGATCATCGAGCCCCACGAGAAGCCCGCGGGGACCTGCCAGCGCACCGCGCCGCTCTTGGCGTCGAAGGCCGTGATCTTGTACTGCTTGCCGATGAAGAGGCCGTCCACGAGCACCGGCGAGGACGAGAAGCCGTGGTGCGTGTTGCCCGCGTATTCGACGGTGCTCGACCAGAGCGGCTTGCCGTCGAGGTCGAAGCAGGCGGCGACGGCCTGCTGGCTCCAGACGTACACGCGCTGACCGTCACAGCACGGCGTCAGGGCCCAGCCGGGCTCGCTCTGTTCCCAGGCGCCTTTCAGCTTCTTCATGCGTTCGGGGTCGAGCACCGCGAGCTGCGCGTTGAGGTCGTCGAGGAGTTTCTTGCGCCTGGCGTCCAGGTCGGGCGAGGCCTTGCCCGCGGCGGCGAAGGCCGCGGCGTACTGCGCGTCGAGGTCGTGGATCTGCTTGCAGAGCGCGTTGTAGGCCGCGGCGGCGGCGGCATCGCCCTTGGTTTCCTCGGCCTTGCCGTCGTAGGGAAGAATCGTGCGGAACCAGAGCAGCTTGCCGTCCTGCTTGTTCAGCCCCGCGACCCAGTGGTCGCCGCAGAGGAAGATCTTCGAGCCCGCGACGATGGGGTTGGACTTGCTGTCGCCGGGCAGCATGACCTTGTAGGCGATGTTCTTGCTCTCGTATTCGTAGCCGTTGCCGGACTTGGGCGGGAGTTTTTGCAGCCAGCCGCTGAAGGCCCAGGTGCCGTCGTGGCCCCAGGTCTTGAGCAGCAGGCGGTTCCAGCCCTGCTTGAGCGCGAAGCGGTTGACCATCGGCTTGCCGGTGTAGGTGTCGCCGTTGCGTTCGCCCACCAGCGTGCCGTTGCAGTACAGGCGGCAGCCGTCGTTGTGGGTCCAGTAGAGCGCGACGACGCCTTCCGTCGGCGCGAAGACGTAGGTCGCCGCGTACGCGACCTTCTGCTGCTTGGGCGGCTGCCAGGGCGACTGGCCGGCCTCGCGCGGCGATTCGCCGAAGGCTTCGGCGAAGTTCATCCCGCCGTTCTGCGCGTTCAGGCGTTTCCAGGCCTTGTCGCCGGCCTTCTCGCCTTCGCTCGGTTCGACGGTCAGTTCGTCGGGCAGGTGCGCGGTGTCGAGGCCTTCCTTCTTGCTCGCGACGGTCCAGGGGCCGATGCCGATCCAGTCGTTGAGCGCGATGTCCACGCTGGGTTCGAGCCTGGCGGGCGGGCCCTTGGGCTTGCCGGCCGAGGTCGCCAGGCCCGGGCAGTTCTTGAGGCGGACGTACCATTCCATGGGCGGGGTCGCGCCGGGGTAGCGCCCGGAGCCGTCGCCGCGCCAGCCGACGGGGTTTTCGGGCGAAGGCAGGTAGCCCGCCGCGCCGGGGAGCGCGTTCGCGCCGCCCTTGGCCTCGGCCTTTTGCGGCGCGCGAAGGGTCTCCGCGGCAGCCGGGAGGGCTCCGCAGGCGGCCAGGGTTGCGGTCAGCAGCAGCGCGTTTTTCATCGTGGGCCTCCCCGTTTGAGCATGAGTGGCCGCCGCGCCGGAAGCGCTGCACGAAAATTCGCAGATTCTTCCTTATGGAGCGTTCCTGCACGGGTGAAGTGCCCGCGCCGCCGGGGGTTGCTCGCGCCGGTGCGTCGCTGCTCAGTCCCGCTGATAGATCAGGTAATCCGGGTACGGCGGGTACGGATCGGCGTCCACGAGCTTCCAGCCAGGGAGTTCGAAGGTCGGGCGGCCGTGCGCGTCGGTGCGGCGGTAGGGCTCGAAGAGCGCCTCGCGGTCGCGCCAGGAGTTCAGCTCGACGATCAGAAAGACCGCGCCCGGCTGGCCCTGGGCGCGCAGGGCGTCGTCCCACGCCCGGAGTTCCTCCAGCGAGCGGACCGGGGGGATCAGGCGCAGCCCGCGCGGCGGCTGCGGGAGGAGCCAGAAGAGATCGTAGCGCGGGCGGAAATACCCCGGCACGAGGGTCACCTCGCCGCGTTCGAGCGCGTGGGTCTCGATCCAGCGGCGCAGGTGTTCGAACTTTTCGCCGGGTTCCAGCGGCGCGCGGGGCGAGACCCAGCCGGCGGGTTCGATGCGCGCGGCCTGCACCGCCGCCGAGCCGGCGACGCAGAGGCCCAGGGCCGCGAGCGACAGGCTCAGGCGGCGCGGCTTGAAGCGGGTGCGGCGCAGGAAGACGCCCGCCGCGCACGCGGCGTAGACCGCGAGCAGCGGGCCGAGCGTCCCGGTAAAGCGTTCGACGTTGCCGAAGCGCGCCCACCACGCGAAGAGCGCCACAAACAGGCCCGCCAGCGCCAGCGAATACGTGCGCCGCCAGCGCAGCGGATCGCGCGCCAGCCCGTACAGCGCGAAGCCCAGGCCCGCGGCGGAAAGCAGGCTGAACGGCAGCGCCGCGGAGCCGAAGGTCCGGAGGAGGTTCTCCCACTGCACGCCCAGGCCCGCGCCCAGGCGCTGCAGGCATTCGGCCAGGCTGTGCGACTGGAGGTATCCGAAGAGCGAGAAGTCGCCGCCGCCCAGGCGCTGGTCGTAGGCGTCCATCCAGAAGATGCCCGCGTTCTTGTTGTGGAGCGGGTTGCCGTAGCGGACCGTGTTGTTCAAAAGCACCGGCCAGGCGCCGGCGCAGAAGCCCGCGATCCCCCACCCCGCGGCGCGCGCGGCGGCCTTGGCCGGCGCGCCCGGCTTCCGCCCCGCGCGCAGGCACGCGACGGCTTCGACGACCAGGGCCGCGCCCGCGGCAAGCACGAGCAGGTTCGCGGTGCCTTTGAAAAAGTACGCGAGCCCGACGCAGACGCCGGCCCAGAGCCAGCGCCCGCGGGGCCGCCACCAGCCGCTCAGCAGCAGCCACGCCGCCGCGTACGGCAGGTAGACGAAGGGTTCGACGCCCAGGATCGCGGAGGTATCCGCCCAGAGCTGCGAGGCGCTAAGCAGCGCGGCGGCGAAGAGCGCGGCCTTCCAGCCGGCGGCGCGTTCGAGCAGGGCGTACAGGCAGAGCAGCGCGGCGAAGGCCAGCGCGGCGTTCAAGGCGCGGAAGGGGCGCACGCCGAAGAGCGTCCGCTGCGTGACGAACGAGCCCAGCAGCGGCAGCCCGGGCGTGCGGCTGTCGAAGGGGTATGCGCCGCGAACGCATGCGGAGACGAAGCCGGTTGCGCCGCCGTGTTCGGCGATCCAGTTGGCCTCGTTCAGGTAGTTGCACTCGTCGAGCCACGGGACGGCGTTCGCGGAACGGGTGTAGGCGCCGAGCGCGGCGAGCACCGCCAATACGGCCGCGGCGGCGAGCG
>JAHCJK010000192.1 GCA_026184295.1 Planctomycetota bacterium | reverse complement strand
GCGGGCGTGATCGAGACGCGCGGCGCGGGCACGACCGGGCCGCCGGGCAGCTTCGGCGGAGGAATGCCGGCGCCGGGGAGCTTGGGCGGAGGAATCATGCCGCCGCCGGGCAACTTGGGCGGAGGGATGAACGAGCCGCCGGGCAGCTTCGGCGGTGGCACCAGGCCTGCCGGAGGCGGGACCAGGGGCGCGCACGGCGCGGGCGCGGCCAACCCTGAAAGCGCCGGCGGCTTGGGCATGCTCGGCAGGCGCCCCGAACCCGACGCAGGCGGGGCCACGAGCGGCGCGGCCGGCGGTGCGGCGCCCAGTTTGGGCGGCGGCACCCCGAGCACCGGAACCGGGCCCGTGCGATGCCGCAAGGTGCTTCCGGGCAGGCCGCCCGGCCGGGCGTCCGGCGCGGCTTGCGCGGCCTGTTCGAGTTGAACTTGAATGTCGTAGGGAATGACGCCTTGCTGGACCAGCGCCGGGTAGAGCGGCTGGCCGCCCAGCTCGGCCTTGAACTGCGCCAAGTCGTCCGGGGTTACGAGGTTATTCTCAAGGACGATACGCTCGACGTCGGAATCGTTCGGTTGAGCTGCCACGCGCGGGCCCTCGAATCCAGGAGTTGCCGGGCGATCTTACGTCCGATGCCGGTCCATGCAACCCTTTTGGCAATCGGGACGTGTTTCTTGAAGGTGGAATAAGTCTGGCGCATCAAGAAGTTATAGAGTAGGAGGCAGAGTCCTCTTGGGTACAGGAGACGGCCGATGATCGGTTTTTTCATGATGGATTGGCATTACCTGCTGTACGTGGCGCTGCCCATGATGGCCCTGATGCTGCTCTGCCAGCTTTGGGTCAAGGCGGCCTACGCGAAATATAAGGAGATTCAGAACCGCCAGGGCATCACCGGGCGCGAAGCGGCTTACGTGATCCTGCGCAAGGCGGGGATCGAGGACGTGCGCATCGAGGAATCGGACGGCTTCCTGAGCGACCACTACGCGCCGACCGAAAAGGTGCTGCGGCTTTCGCACGAGAACTACGCGGGCACCAGCATCGCGGCCGTGGGCATCGCGGCGCACGAGGCCGGGCACGCGATCCAGCACGCGAAGCACTACGCGCCGCTGATCGTGCGCAACTTCGCGGTGCCGATGGCGAGCATCGGGTCGCAGTTCGGGTACCTGGCGATCATTCTGGGGCTTTTCATGAGCGGCGGGAACCCGCAGAACCCGATTACGCTGCTGGGCCTGGCGGGGCTGGCCGCGGTGGCGCTCTTCCAGCTCGTCAACCTGCCGGTGGAATTCGACGCGAGCCGCCGCGCGCTGCAGTTGCTGCCCGGGATCGGGATTCTGGACGAGGAAGAGAACCAGGGCGCGCGCTCGGTGCTGACGGCGGCGGCTTTCACCTACGTCGCGGCCACCATCGCGGCGGTCTGGACGCTGCTGTACTGGGCGATGCGCCTGGGGCTGCTCGGCGGCAACCGCGACCGCGACTGAGGCCTACTTCTTCTTCGCCGTGGACTTGCCGCCCGGCAGGTCCTCGATCTCGTACCCGAGCGCGTTCAGCGCGTCACGGATGCGGTCGCCGAGGATGTACTGCTTTACGTTGCGCGCTTCGGAGCGCGTAAAGAGGAGCAGATCGACGAGTTTCTCGGCCTCGCCGCCGCTGCCTCCGCCCCCGCCCTTCGCGCGTTCGGTGCGGAATCCGAGCACGCCCATGATCTTGCGAATGGTCTGGCCGGCCTCGAAGAACGAGGCGGCCTCGCCCGGCGGCACCTTGCCCCCGCCATAGCGCGAGAGATCCTGGTTGATCTTGGTGACGAGTTCGAAGACCGCGCCGAGCGCGCCGGCGGTGTTGAAGTCGTCGTCCATCGCGGCCTCGAAGTTCGTGCGCGCGGCGGTGGCGGCCGAAAGCAGCGGCATCTGGCGCGTCAGCGCGTTCGGGTCCATCGCTTCGACCACTTCCTCCACCGTCTTGCGCCAGCTTAAGGTCATGTCCGACTGGATCGCGCGCCCGATGGTCTCGACGCAGGTGTAGATGCGGTCGAGCCGCGCGGCGGCCTCGTCGAGCATCGCCGGCTCAAACACGATCGGCGAACGGTAGTGGCTGCTCAGCAGCATCATGCGCACGGCCATGGGATCGTACGGCCCTTCGGGCCAGATCATCTCGCGCGCCCACTTCACGTTGCCGAGGCTCTTCGACATCTTCACGCTGCCGTCCTTGGCATCGACCAGGTCGGCGGAAAGCTTCTCGTCTTCGGGGCGGCGCTTGACGGTGATGAACGCGTTGTGAACCCAGTAGCGCACGGACTCCTTGCCGCGCAGGGAGTCGCAGAAGGCGCATTCGGTCTGGGCCTTCTCGTCTTCGTGGTGCGGAAAGAGCAGGTCCTGGCCGCCGCAGTGGATGTCGAAGGGCACGCCGAGGTACTTCTGCGACATCGCGGAGCATTCCAGGTGCCAGCCGGGACGCCCGTCGCCCCAGGGCGAAGGCCAGCGCGGCACCGCGTCGCCGCCCGCGGCGATCTCGGGCTTGTCGTTCTTGATCAGCTTCCAGAGCACGAAGTCGCCGGGGTTCTTCTTCACGGCCAGCCGGTCGCTGGAGACGCGCCCGCTCAGGCCCGCTTCCTCTTCTTCCAGCTTGCGGCCGGAAAGCTTCCCGTAATTCGCGTAGGAAGACGTGTCGAAGTACAGGTCGCCGTCCTTGGCCACGTAGGCGTTCTTGGCCTTCAGCAGCCGCGCGACGATCTCGATCATCTCCGGGATGTGGTCCGTCGCGCGCGGGTACACGTCCGCGCCGCGGATGCCCATGGCCGCCAGCAGCCGGTGGCTCTCGTCGATGTACGTCGCGGTGATCTCGCGCCAGTCGCGGCGTTCTTCCACGGCGCGCCGGATGATCTTGTCGTCCACGTCGGTGAAGTTGGTCGCGTGGCGCACCTGGTAGCCGCGGTATTCCAGAAAACGGCGGACCACGTCGGGGACCAGGTACGCGCGGATGTGGCCGATGTGCAGGCTGTCGTAGACCGTCGGGCCGCAGGTGTACATGTTCACGCGCTTGCCGGCCGGGTCGAGCGGCGAGAAAGGTTCCTTCTCGCGGGAGAGCGAATTGAGGATGCGCAGCATGCGGCGTCAGGCTCCTGCGTGGCGGCGTTGATGGGCGAAAATCCGACCGGGGCATGCTATCAGAATTCGGGAAAAGCAAAGCCTCGAATTCGCGCCGTCAGCCCTTCAGGAACGCGTCGAGCCGTTCGCAGACCGCCTGCAAGAACGCCGCGCCGCGCGGGAGGTCGTGGGCGCGGATGTATTCGCCCGCCACGTGCGCCTGGCCCATCGAACCCGGCCCGGCGTTGAGCACGTCCATGCCCGCCTGGGCGAAGAGCACCTGGTCTGTGCGCGCGCGGTTCCACGAACAGCGCGCGGCGCCGAAGAGTTGCACGGAGGCCTCCCGCGCCGCCTGAAAGAACGGGCCGTGCACGTCCACCACGCAGGCCGTGGCGTCGCAGTGGACGGCGGTCTCGGCCGAGACCCCGTTCAGGCCCGAGGTCGCGCGGGCGAGTTCGCGTTCGAAGTCGGCGACGGTCTCGCCCGGGGCGAGTCTGCGCGAGACCTTCAGTTCGCAGCGTTCGGGGATGATGTTGGTCGCCTGCCCGCCGCCGATGCGCGTCACCGCCACCGAGGCCCGCGCGTGCACGTTCTCGTAGACGGCGATCTCGGGGTAGTGCTCGTGCATGGCCGCCAGGCGCGAGACCACCGCGGCGGCGGCGTGGATCGCGTTCTTGCCGCGTTCGGGCGAGGCCGAATGCGCCGAGCGCCCGCGCAGCACGATCGTGCCCTGGGCGTGCCCCTGGCAGCCGAGCGCGAGCGTCAGGCCGTCGGCGCCGCAACTGGCTTCGGTGGTGAGCGCCCAGCGGCCCGGATGCCGCGCCAGCACCTTATGGACGCCGTTTTTCTTGCCGTGCCCGCTGCCTTCTTCGCAGACGGTAAAGGCCAGCAGCACGCGCAGGCGTTCGGGGCGCGCGGCGGCCAGGCGTTCGGCCGCGTGCAGCATCGCGGCGAGCCCGCCCTTCATGTCCGACGCGCCCAGGCCGATCACGCGCCGGTCTTCGCCGTCGCCTTCCACCGCCGGTGCGAACGGATCGCTCGCCCAGCCTTCCACCGGCACCACGGTGTCGGTGTGGCCGCTCAGGATCAGCGTGTTGTTCCTGGGATCGCCGGGCTCCCGGGGTTCCAGGATGCCGACGACGTTGTCGTCCTCGTCGCGTTCGGCCGGGATGCCGAGCCTGCGCAAGAAGGTCTCGACGTAGTCGGCCATCGGCTTCTCTTCGCCGGAGAGCGCCTTGATGGCGATCATCTCGCAGAGGGTGCGGACCATCGCATCGGTGTCGTACGCGGAAGATTGCATGCGGCCAAGAATCTGCCATCAAAGGCGGCGGCGGGCAACGGCAAGAAGAACGGTTTCGGAGCGCCGGAACCGCCGGGCGGCTCAGGCAGGCACCGGGGCCGGCACGCTCTTTTCGGGCGGGACGTACAACTTCCCGCGGCGCGACATCACGGCCAGCAGCACGACCCCCGAGGCGATCAGCCCCAGGCCGATCCACTGCGCGATGGTCATCCAGTTCGAGACCGACGGGAAGGCCGCGGGGACGTCGGCCCGCAGAAGTTCTTCCAGAAAGCGCGTCGCGCCGGCCATGATGAGCATGTACCCGAAGACCTCGCCGTCGAACCTCCGCCTCGGCCAGTACGCGTACAGAAACCCCGCGATCAGCGCCGCGCCGGCGAAGGCGTACAACTGCGTCGGATGGATCGGCGGCGTGGCGTCCGCGGCGAACGGCGGCGTGAACCCGACGTAGGACTGAAACGCGTCGCTGCCTTCGGGGAAGCGCACCGCCCACGGCAGGTCGCAGGTCTTGCCGAAGCAGCAGCCGCGCGTGAAGCAGCCCAGCCGCCCCAGCGCCAGGCCGCCGACGAAGCCGGGGATGGACAGGTCGAGGAACGGGAGCACCGGCATCTTGACGCGCCGGCACATGACCCACGTGATCGCCGCCGCGGCCGCGAACGCGCCGTAAAAGACCAGCCCGCCGTGCCAGACGCGGAACATCTCGGCCACGCCCGCCTGCGCGTAGTAGTTCCAGTTCTGAAGGACGTGGAAGAAGCGCGCGCCCAGCACGCCGCCGATGGACCCGGCCAGCCCCACGTCCATGATGAAATCGGGCGAAAGCCCCAGCAGGTGCGCGCGGCGCCGCGCCATCCAGACCCCCAGCAGGAACCCGGCCAGGATCATCGTGCCGTAGCCGCGCACCGCCACGCTTTCGTCCAGCCAGCCCTGCCACCAGCCGATTGCCAGCGCCAGCAGCACGCCCGCCGCGACGCCCGCCCACGCCGCCCAGCGGCGTTTTTCCTGCCCCGGCGCCACCGCGCCGCCCAGCAGCGCGCCGCCGGCCAGCAGGATCAGGACCACGGGTAGGTTGAAGAAGACCTGGATCATCGTTCTTCTTGGGAGGTGGCCGGGGACGGCGCGCTACATTTCGTCGATCCGCAACACCTTATTATCGTCCGACATCTGCGCGATCCTGATGCGATGTTGGGGCAGTTCCCGTTCGTCCACGTGCGCGTAGATCATGATGATGATGCGGTCGCCCGGCGCGCCCAGCCGCGCGGCCGCGCCGTTGAGGCAGAAGTGCCCTTCCTTCGGCCCGGTGATCGCGTACGTGGTCCAGCGCGCGCCCGTGTTGATGTTGACGACGTCGAGCTGCTCGCCTTCGCGGATATCGAATTCTTTCATCAGGCCGGCGGGAATGGTCATCGAACCGACGTAATTGAGGTCGGCCTCGCTCACCACCGCCCGGTGAATCTTGACGCGCAACATCGTCCGCTGCATGCCATGCCTCCGCTCCCACGCCGGCATGATAGAGCCAAGGCGCGCGGGACGCAAACGCGGGCGTTACGCCGCCTGCAACCCCCAGCGCACGCGCACGGCGCGTTCGAGCCGCTGGAAGGCCAGGCGGTCCACCAGCACGCTGATGCCGACGATGGCCAGCATCACGGCGAAGAGCCGCGGGTAGTCGGCCAGGTCGCGCGCCTCGGTCAGCAGGCCGCCCATGCCGGCGACGCGGTAGAGCAGTTCGCCCGCCAGCAGCGAGCGCCACGCGAACGACCAGCCCTGCTTCAGGCCCGTCACGAACGCCGGCAGCGCCGCGGGGGCCATCACCCACGCCAGCCGCTGCCACGGCCGCGCGCCGAAGGTGCCCGCGACTCTCAGGTACGTGGAGGGTATCTGGCGCAGGCCGTCGCGCGTGGCGATGGCGATCGAGCCCACCGAGCCCATCAGCACCACGAACAGGATGGCGCGCTCGCTGAGCCCGAACCAGAGGATCGCGACCGGCAGCCAGCAGATGCTCGGCAGGCACTGCACGCCCAGCACCAGCGGCCCGAGGAACCATTCGAAGAAACGGTGCGCGACCAGCAGCACGCCCAGCGTGGTCCCCAGCGCCAGCGCGGCGGCGAAGCCGATCCCGATGCGCCCCAGGCTGGCCAGCCCCGCGCGCACGAAATCCCCGCGCAGTCCTTCCGCGAACGTCGCGAGCACGCTCCACGGCGAAGGAAAGTTCGAGGCGTCGTCCCCGACGAGGCTATATGCCGTCGCCCATACTGTGATCCACGCGCCCACCAGGGCGGCGGCGGAGAGCGCCTTCTTCCAGATGCCAGTCATCGTCGCCTTCCCTCTTCATGATCTTGGTCAGTTCGTCCTGCAGTTCGGCCAGGATGCTCGCGCGCAGTTCGGCCAGGGCCGGGTCGAGGAACTGGCGCGGGTGCGGGAGCCCGATCTCGATCGTGCGGCGGATGCGCCCCGGCTGGCTGGCCATCACCACCACGCGGTCGGCCAGGCGCACGGCCTCTTCGACCGAATGCGTCACGAAGACGACGGTCTTGCGCGTCTTCATCCACAGGCTCTGGAGTTCCGCGTGCAGGATGTCGCGCGTGCTGGGGTCCAGCGCCGCGAACGGTTCGTCCATCAGCAGCATCTGCGGTTCGACGGCCAGCGCCCGCGCGATCGCCGCGCGCTGCTTCATCCCGCCCGAAAGCTGGAACGGATAGTGGCTCTGGAAGCGCGTCAGGTGCACGAGCTTGAGCTGCTGCAGCGCGCGCTCGCGCCGTTCGGCCTTCGGCACGCCCCGCACCTTCATCCCGAATTCGACGTTCTGCAGCACCGTCAGCCACGGAAAGAGCCCGTGTTCCTGGAAGATCACCAGGCGGTCGGGCCCCGCGCCCGCCACGGGGGTCCCTTCGACGAGCACTTCGCCCTCGTCGGGGGTCTCGAAGCCCGCGATCAGGTTCAGGAGCGTGGATTTGCCGCAGCCGCTGGGGCCGACGAGCGCCAGAAATTCGCCCTCGCGAATCTCGAGTTCCACGTCCTGCACGGCGGCGAAGCGTTCGGCCGAGTGCCCGCGCGCGTAGGTCTTGGTCACGCCGCGCAGGCGCACCTTGGCCGGCGGCGCGGGGACGTGCGTGCCCTGCGGAGGCGGCGCCGCGGCCGGTTCGGCCGTCAGCGGATGGCTCATGGCGCCACCCCTTCGGCGCGCAGCTTCTGGAGCATCTCCAGCGCAAAGAGGTCCTTCAGGTCCGGGCCGGGCTTGAGCATCCCCAGCGCGCGCGCCCGCTCTTCGAACGAACGCACCGAGGCCTCCAGCGGATCGGTGGTGAACTCGATGCGCGCGAAGGCCTGCTGGAGCACCGCATCCGAGAGCGCCTTGCCGCTCAGCTTCTTCAGTTCCGCGTTCACCAGCGGCGCGGCCTCGGCGGGATGTTCGCGCACCCAGCGGGTCACCTCCGCGTGCGCGCGCAGGAAGGCCTCCACCGTGGCCGGGTGTTCGGCCAGGAACTTCGTGGAGACGAGCACCACCGCGGAGCAGAAGCGCTTCTCGGGCCAGAGGTCCTTTTCTTCGGCCAGGACGACCGCGCCGGTCTCCTGGACCAGGCGCGCGCCCCAGGGTTCCGGCACCCAGCTCGCGTCGATCTGCCCGGACTTGAAGAGGCCCAGTTGTTCCGCGTTCGCGACGGTGACGATCTCGGTCTCGCCGCCCTTCTCCTTCAGCGTCGCGCCCAGCGTCTGCGTCAGGTAGATGCGCGCGGAGATGTCCTGCGTGTTGCCGAACTGCGGCGTGGCCACGCGCCGGCCTTTCAAGTCTTCCAGGCGCGCGATGCCGCTGTCCTTGCGCGCGACGATCGCCACGCCGTTCGCCGCGCTACCGCCGACGATGCGCACGGCCTTTCCGTTGCTCTTGGCGAACGCGTTCACCGCCGGCGACGGGCCGATGTAGGCCAGGTCCAGTTCCCCGGCGAAGAAGGCTTCGACCACCGACGGCCCCGCGTTGAATATCTTCGCGTCGAGTTCCGAGCCGGCGAGCGCGCGCTGAAAGTCTCCGCGCGCGACGCCGATCAGGGCCTGCGCGTGCGTGATGTTGGCGAAGTACCCCAGCCGCACCTTGGCCGGCGGACCGGCGGGTTGCGTGGGCGTCGTAGCCGCCGGGCCCAGGCAACCGGCCAGGACCGCTGCGAAGGCCACGGCCAGGGACAGTAAAAGGATGCGACGCACGCGGACACTCATGGAACCCTCCCCATTTTCGAAAGGCAGCAGGCTTCGGCCTATGCCTATTTCTCTATCAATTTACTAGAGTATGCGTGCAAAAAATTTTAGATATGGAACATGGCGACCTCGGGCGCCGCGTGCGTGCGTTCGACGCGTTCCAGCAGGTCCTTCAGGTTCGCGCCGTCCAGAATGCGCGCGGTCGCGTCGCGGACTTCCTTCATGATCATGCGCAGTCCGCACGCGGCCTCGTCCACGCAGTCCGAACAGCGTTCGTACCGCGTCTGGCTCACGCAGGGCAGCGGCGCCAGCGGGCCTTCGATCAGGCGGATGATCTGCCCCATGGTGATCAGGTCCGGGTTCATGCTCAGGGAATACCCGCCGCCCTTGCCCTTCTTGCTCTGCAGCAGCCCGTGGTTGCGCAGTTCGAGCAGGATCAGTTCGAGGAACTTCTTGGGGATGCCTTCCTTTTCCGCCAGATCGGCGATCAGGACCGGCCCCTTCCCGTGCTCCCGCGCGAGATGCAGCATGGCCTTGAGCGCATACTTGACCTTGTTGGAGAGCATCGGGACGGCCTCGAGTCTTAATTCCCTATCTGATAACTAGAGTATATACCCGTTCGAACGCCGCCTGTCAAGACCGATCCGTTAACCTGGATTGATCGTTGGTAAGGCCTGAATTGGGCGCTAGATACCGCTGCCGTCGGTGAAGTTGATGCCGCAGTAGCGCGGACCGTCTTCGCCTTCGCCGCGCAGGTGGCGCCAGCGGCCGGCGCGCGCGTCTTCGCCCGGCTTGACCGGCGTCGTGCAGACCTGGCAGCCGATGCTGGGGTAGCTCTGCGCGTGCAGCGGGTGCACGGGGACGTCGTGTTCCTTCAGGTAGGCTTCGACCTGCGCTTCTTCCCAGTCGAAGATCGGCTGAAGCGTGAACCCTTTGATGCGCGGGTCCTTCATCAGCGGTTCGAGCTTGCCGCGTTTGCCGCCTTCGGACTTCATCAGCCCCGTCATCACCACGCGGCGGCCCTTTTCCTTCACGTAGTTGATGAAGGGTTCTTCCTTGCGCATCGCGCAGCACTGCGGCTGCCCGTCCACGAAGTTGAAGAGCTTGGCCTGGTACTTCTCTTCCTGCTGCGCGGGCGTCAGCGCCGGGTAGAGCGTGACCATGTTGATGCGATAGCGGCGCATGAACTCGTCGCGAATCCACAGGGTCTCGTGAAAATGGAAGCCCGTGTCCACGAAGAGGACCTCGTTCTTGAGGCCCAGTTCGTAGAAGAGGTGCACGATCACGGAGGAGGTCTTCTGCATGCTGCTGAGCAGCACGGCGTTCTCGCCGAAGGTCTCGACGGCCCAGCGCACGCGGCCGGCGGCGTCCAGGTTCCTCAGCTTCAGATTGGTCTCGTCCACGCCCAGGCTTTCCGCGGCGTTGGCGACCGAGGTCTCGCTGCCCATGCTGCCGTCCTTTCCATCCGCCCTGCTAGATCTGGTAATCCTGCTTCGGCGACGGTCCGCGCCCGAATCCGACCTTGTTCCAGAGCCGTTCGTGAAAGAAGTACGCGCCCAGCTTGATGGTCGTGTCGATCAGCCCGATCTCCATGGCGAACTGCAGTTTGTTCGTGGAGACGTACACGACCGCCGCCGTGATGATCGTGGCCCATACCCGCCAGCTCAGGGTCTTGGCGATGCTGCGCCGTTTGGACTCCATGCGTCTCTCCCCATCCCCGGCTTGCGCCGGGCAAAAGGCGTCCCGGCGGGCATGCGCGCATGCCCGCCGCGGAGCGCCTTCGGCTGTCTTCCGAGCTTCCCCGGCAGGCTTACGCGGGGATATCCTGGAACAGGATGCTCGAGAGGTACCGTTCGCCCGCGTCGGGCAGGACCACGACCAGGGTCTTGCCCTTGCTCGCGGGCTGCTGCGCGACCTTGACGGCCGCGGCCATCGCCGCGCCGCAGGAAATCCCGCAGGTGATGCCCTCTTCCTTGTGCAGGCGCTTGGCCATCTCGACCGATTCCTCGTTCGAGACCGTCACGATCTCGTCCACCAGGCTCAGGTCCAGGATGTCGGGCTTGAAGCCGGCGCCGATGCCCTGAATCTTGTGCGGGCCGGGCTTGGCCTGTTCGCCCTTGCTGATCTGCGTCAGCACCGGCGAATGCACGGGCTCCACCGCGACGGTGCGGACGGCCTTCTTCTTTTCCTGCTTCAGGTAGCGCGAGACGCCGGTGATGGTGCCGCCGGTGCCGATGCCCGCGACGAAGATGTCCACGCCGCCGTCGGTGTCGTTCCAGATTTCCGGGCCCGTCGTCTTGAAGTGGATCTCGGGGTTGGCCGGGTTCTTGAACTGCTGCGGCATGTAGAACTTCTTCGGGTCGCTGTTGACGATCTCTTCGGCCTTCGCGATCGCGCCCGGCATGCCCTTGGCGCCTTCGGTCAGGACCAGTTCGGCGCCGAACGCGCGCAGCATGCGGCGGCGTTCGTGCGACATCGTCTCCGGCATCGTCAGGATCAGCGGGTAGCCGCGCGCGGCCGCCACGTACGCCAGCGCGATGCCCGTGTTGCCGCTGGTCGGCTCCACGATGGTGATCTCGCTGCTGCCGGGCTTGAGCTTGCCGTCGCGTTCGGCGGCCCAGATCATCGCCGCCCCGATGCGGCACTTGACCGAGTAGGCCGGGTTGCGGCCTTCGATCTTGGCCAGGATCGTGCAGCCCAGGCCCTTGGAAATGCGGTTGATGCGCACGAGCGGCGTGCTGCCGATGCTCAGGCTGTTGTCTTCGTAAATCCTGCCCATGAAATTCGCTCCTCTCTCCAGGTCCGCTTGGCGGAATAAAGGTTCCCGATTCAGGTCAGATGTTGTAATCCAGCACCGCGCGCCGCGCTTCGGCATTTTTGCGCAGGTCTTCCAGCGTCGTGTAGTCCACCACGTTCCGCACGGCCTTCTCCACGTCCCTCCAGACCGGCTGAAGGCAGGCCGACCCGAGGCTCTCCGCTTTCTCGCGCTTCGCGTCGGCAATGGGCAGGATCGGTCCGTCGATCGTGCGCCAGATATCGCCCACTGAAATCTGTTCCGCGGGCTTGGCCAAGCGGTGCCCGCCGTCGGCCCCGCGCACGCTCTTCACC
>JAHCJK010000191.1 GCA_026184295.1 Planctomycetota bacterium | reverse complement strand
CGCGCAGCGGCGCGGTCGCGGTCCAGTCGAAGTAGAGCCCCCCGGGCGCGCCGGGGCGCGCGAGGGCGGCCTTCAGGTTTTCGCGCGAGGGTCGCGCGGCGGACTCGTCGGGCATCGTTTCTTCCAATGAGAACCGCCGGCCGCCCAGGCGGACCGGCGGTTCCATTAAAGCGCGCCCGCGCGCCCAATCAATCGCGATCGGACCGGCTCAGCGGCCTGCGCGCATGCTGGCTTTTGCTGGCGTGGAAGACGCCGACGCGGCCGAGAAGCCCCCGGCCACCGCAGCGCTTCATCGCGATGCCGGTGACGGAGGCCGCGCGGAGCGGAACAACGCTACGACGGGTGGATCACTTCGCGAAAATGCGTGCGCAGCGTGGTGCTGATCCCGAAGCGCTTGCCCAGTTCGATGCCGGAACTCTTCTCGCCCATGCCTTCGGAGCCGTTGTCGTCGGGGCGCACGGCGCGCAGCAGGTTGGCGCCCTTGCTCTCGCCCGCGGCAGCGACCATCGCATTCAGCAGCGTGTAGATGTTCCAGTTCTTCAGCGCCGAGATCGGCACGACGCGCGAGGTATCCTTCAGTTCCAGGAATTCGGCCACGACGCCGACGCGCTGCTGGATCGTCTGCGCGGTCTCTTCACCCGGGATGCCCGCCTCGTCATTCCACTTGAAAGGATAGAAGAGATCGGCCTTGTTGATGCCGACGACGAGCTTGTCTTCCAGCGCGGGGACGCGCTTCTTCAGCTTCTTGAACATCTTCATGTCCAGGCGCATGTGGCGGTCGTTGTCGAGCATGAAGACGACCACGTCGCACTTGCGCGCCAGGCGGCGGTATAGCTTCACGTAGTGTTCCCACTTCAGCGCTTCGTCGCCGTAGCCGGGGACGTCCCACATCACCACGCCGGTCGGCCGGCCAAGGAACGTGCCGGTGACGAGCCGGTAGTCGTTCACGGTCTTGGTGCAGGAGGTGTGGTGGCTGATCTCGGCGACCTTGCAGCCGAAGAGCCGGTTGATGGTTGTGGACTTGCCGCGCCCGGTCTGCCCCAGCACGCAGATGTTCGGCCAGTCGTCGAGCCACGCGGCGAGGCGCTTGTTGGTGTCGGGGTCGAGCGAGACGGTGTCGGTGGCCAGCGAGTTCGCGTAGTCCGCGGCCCAGTTGTGAATCCCCGCGATGCCGTAGTGCACGGATGCGCCGCGCTTGATGCTGTCGATGCGTTCCCACAGGTCGCGCACGTCCACCGCCAGCACCGGGCGCTGATGCCGCGACCAGACGTACTGCGCCAGCACGCGGTAGAGCATCTTGCCTTCTTCCGACTCGACCGGGACGGGCTCGATCTGCGAGGCCGAGGTGGCGATGTAGCTTTCGAGCAGTTCTTCGGGCGACTGCTCAATGGTGGGCGACGAGAAATGCTTCGGCATGCGCGCTCCTCTTTAGGTGAAGCCGGATCGGCAAAGCGGTATCATAGCAATTCCGCATGCCAAATGAACTGTTTTTGCGCAGCTTGCCTGTTTGAAGGCTTCGCTCCCTTGCGCGCTTCGCACATCACATCGTTCATTTTCCGCGAAGCATCTATTCGAGCTGGCCTTACGCGCGCTCATGCATATTTTACTCAGAGCTAAATGCGTGCGCCCTGCGACGGCAAAACAACGCGCGCGGGACGCTTGTCACGCCCCGCGCGCTGTCTGCTTTTCTACACTCTGCTTGTTTGTCGAAACTAGGCCGGCTTGACCCACGCCTTCGTGCGCGCGCCTTCGTAGAGCGCTTCCATCACCGCGCTGCGCTTGGCGGCTTCGCGCGCGCCGACCAGCGGGACGTCGGCCTTGCCGCCGACGGCGTCGAGGTACAGGTCGAACGCATGCGGCCAGGCCTCGGGGAGCTTGGTCCAGGGCTGCTTGCCGTCGGCGCCTTCGACTTTCTTGCTCACGAAAAAGAACTGGCCGTTGGCGACGACCGCGTGGCCTTCGGTGCCGCTGACGAGGAAGCTGACCGGATTCGCGACGTCCACCCAGCCGGCGGCGAGCGTCCCGATGGCTCCGTTCTGGAAGCGCAGCAGGCCTTCGCCCAGTTCGTCGCAGCCGGGGTAGCGCGCGGTGCCGTTGTCGAGGGCCGCGGTGCATTCGGCCACGTCGCCCATCAGCCACATCAGGATGTCGAGCGAGTGCGTGCCGAGGTCGCCGTAGGCGCCGCAGCCGGCGATCTTGGGATCGGCCATCCAGCGCCAGTCGGTGTCGAACCAGCCGCCCAGCGAGCCCGAGTGGCAGTTGCTGCCGCGCACGCGCGTCACCTTGCCGAACGTGCCCTTCTGAATCTCTTCGCGGACGAAGCGGTGCACCGGGCTGCCGCGCTGGAAGTACCCCGTCTGGAAGATCACCCCGGCCTTCTCGATCGCGTCCGCCATCGCGTAGGCATCCTTCGCGCCCATGCCGAGCGGCTTTTCGACGAAGAGGTGCTTCTTCGCCGCGGCCGCGGGCAGCACCAGGTCCTCGTGGCGGTTGGTCTCGGAGCAGACGACCACGCCCTGGACGGCGGCGTCGGACCAGAGCTGCTTCGGATCGGACACCACCGCGGCGCCGTTGCCGAGTTCGTCCGCGTTCTTTTTCGCGCGGGCCGCGTCGTGGTCCCAGACGTACTTCACCTGGGTGTCCGTGCGCGCCTTGATCTTTTTGATGAAGCCCGGCGTGTGGATGTGCCCGCAACCGGCAAGCGAAACGACTGGCATGGGTAGCTCCTTGGCTGAAAGAAGGTTCGGAATGCAGAGGTCGGGTGCAGGAATCAGGATACCGGATTCACGATGCGGGGAACAGCACGAGTCGCCAAGCGGTCCGTCCCCTGAATCCTAAATCCTGAATCCTGAATCCTTCGTTCACTCTCCCTTGCCCAGGCGATCCGCGAGCACGGAATCGAGTTCCGTGTTGGCGCGAATCTTGGCCTGGGTCTTCGCGACATCGTACGGCACGCGGAAGAACCGGAAGCCGTCGGGTTCCAGGATCACGTAGCAGGCGCGCGGGTCGCGGTCGCGCGGCTGGCCCACGGAGCCGACGTTGACCATCTGGCGCTTCGCGAAGGTGAATTTCTTCCCGGGCTCGACCTGGATGTAACCGGTCTCGGTCCAGACGCCGGGTTGGTGCGAATGCCCGAAGAAGAAGAGCTTCACGTTCGGATTCTTCTTGAAGCCCAGGTCGGCCTCTTCGCGGCTGCGGACGTAGCGCCACGAGCCCGGCTCCGCCGGCGTGTCGTGCGCGAACATGGTCTCGTTGACCATGCGCACCGGCTTGAGGCTCTGCAGGAAGGCCCACTGGTCCTTGCGCTGCTGGTACTGTCCGGGCTTGAGGAACGCGCCGCTCAGTTCGTCGGGGCAGATCTGGCTGCGCGTCCACCAGGTGGCGCGCTGCGCGACGGGGTTGAACTTCTTCGACGGCCCGATCAGGCAGGCCTCGTCGTGGTTGCCGAGCAGGCAGAATTCGAACTGTTTGATGAAGTCGAGCACTTCCGCGGGGTTGGGCCCGTAGCCGACGATGTCGCCGAGAAAGAAGACGCGCTTGATGCCGCGCTTGTCGATGTCGGCCATGACCGCGGTCAGGGCTTCGAGATTGGCGTGAACGTCGGAAACGATCGCAATCATGCGCGCTGGCCAGGGGGTTCAGGGCACCGCAAGGTTCACAGGGCGGAAAGAGTAATGGGTTTTGGAGCGTTGTCCTAGGAGAAAACGCGCCGCCGCCCCGCGCAAGGGATTGGAAACCCGCGCCCGGGCCGCGTACCTTGGCGGCGTCCGTTCCACCGACCAGGAGCCGCCGAGGAGATGGCCGAGCCCGCGCAGACCGGAAGCGTCGCCGCGTACGCCGTGCGCCCGCAGACCTGCGTGCACCACACGGGCTCCGGCCGGCTGGACCTGCACAAGCCCACGCCGCAGGGCCGCCGCGTCAAGGAATGCTTCATCGCCTTTCTGGTGCTCGAAGGCGAACTGCTGCTCACCGACGAACTCCCTTCGGGGCCCGAGACCTTTCGCGTGCGCGCCGGCGACCTGCACATCCTCGCGCCGGGGATTCCGCAGCAGAGCGCCCGCCCCAGCCTGCCCGGCACGCGCATGCTCTGGTCGCACTTCAGTTTCTTCCAGGACCCCTCGGTGGAACTGCTTTCCAGCGCCGAAGCCGCCGGCCTGCTGGGCGAATCCGACGGCGCGCCGGGCGAAGCCGACGGCATGCGCGCGCCCGTCTGGATCGTGCCCCGACATGTAGCGCTGGGGAAAGACCTGGCCGCCGTCGCCGGCCTGCACGGCGAACTGCGGACCTACGCGCGTTCGCACGGCAACTACCACATGGGCAGCCACATGCTCTGCGGGCACCTGATCGCGCTGCTGCACTCCCTGTACGTCCACCGCCTGCTGCACGCCGAAGACGCGTCGCCGCGCCGCGCCAACGTGATGCGCGCGTGCCACTACATCCGCATGAACTACCACAAGCGCATCTCGCTGGCGCAGGTCGCGGAGGCCCTGGACCTGAGCCCCAGCTACCTCAGCCGCAGCTTCAAAAGCGTGATGGGCCAGGGGCTGGTCGAGTTCGTGATCGCGACGCGCCTCCAGGCCGCCAAGGAACTGCTCGCCGAACAGGACCTGATCTCGGTGAAGGAAGTCGCCTACCAGACCGGCTTCTCCTCCCCGATCTACTTCTGCCGCCTCTTCCGCCGGCAGGAACGCCAGACCCCGCTCGCCTACGCGGCCAAGGTCCGCAAAACGAGCCGCAAGCCCTAAGCAGGGCATTGCACCGGTGCGCACGGTTATTTTCACGCTCTCAGAGCAAAATCCTTTTATGCACCTTCACCTTTGTTTTATACTTAGACGCTGAACATTTATGTCTTCCTGTGTATGCGCATATGGGACCTATTTCGAACGGAGGGCTCGGCATGATCCGCATCCACGCATTCCTGCTCACGGTCGCCGCTGCGGCCGTGTTCGGGCTTTCGGCCGGCACGCGCCTTTGCGCCGGGGATTCCTCGAACAGCGACTGGCCGCAGTGGCGCGGCCCGGACCGCAACGGCGTCGCGCCGAACAGCCCGCCGCTCCTGGATGCGTTCCCGGAGAAGGGCCCGAAGCTCCTCTGGAAGAGCGAGCCGATCAAAGGGCTGCCGTCCGGCGGCATGATGAACAACGACGTCTTCGGCGGCTGCGGGAGCGTCACGGTCGCCGGCGGCAAGGCGTACTACTATGCCCACGGCCAGTTCCAGATCGGCAAGGTGCGGGTCACCGACGAGATCCTCAAGGACTGGGGCTGGATGGACGGCGTGCCGGAGGATCTCTCCAAGAAAGTGGAGGACCTGCGGGCCGAACTGCGCAAGAGCCACTACGAGTCCGCGATTCCCAAGGAGAAGCAGGAAGCCGGGATCAAGAAGATCGCCGAGACGCTGGCCCCGGAGCAGGCGAAGAAATTCGCGGACTACCTGCAGCGGCGCGTCATGAACGGGAAATTCGCCTGGGTGCTCCTGGAACGCCTGGCCACGGTGCGCGGCCAGGAATTCGACGGCGCCTACGCGCTCGCCAAGGCGGCCGGCGTGGACACGCATCCCCACGGCGAAGGCGCGGGGATCGTGGTGCCCCTCGAGGCCACCGGCCGGCGGATCACCGACACGATCGTCTGCCTGGACGCGGAGACCGGCAAGCATCTCTGGCAGGCCGATTTCGAAGGGCAGATCACGATCTCGCAGCACTACAAATTCGGCGCTTCCTGCACGCCCACCGTGGCCGGCGACCGCCTTTATTTCTCCGGCAGCGCGGGCGTGTATTGCATCTCGGCGAAGGACGGCAAGGAAATCTGGAAGAAGAAGGCGCCCTTCACCTACGCGTCGCCGATCGTGTACGGCGGGCTCGTGGGCGTCTCCTGCGAGGACGGCTTTACCGCCTACGACGCGAACACGGGCGAAGTCCGCTGGAACCAGCCGGACGTGCGCGACTCGAACTCGTCCGCCGCGGTCTGGACCGGCGGCGGCACGCCCTGCTTCGTCGTCGGCACGCATCCGGTGCCGGCGCAGTACCGCACGCATTACCTGGCCTGCATGGACGTGAAGACCGGCAAGTTGCTCTGGAAGGCGCACACCGTGTTCAACTACTCCACGCCCGCCATCGCCGGCGACATCGCCGTCACCTTCAACAAAGGCAACGTCACGGGCTACCAGCTCGACCTGAAGTCGGGCAAGGTGCTCTGGAACAGCAAGGAAGGCTACGACGAACGCGGCGCGAGCGCGCTGGTGTACGATGGCTGCGCGTACCTGGTCGGCGGCGGCTACATGAACTCCGGCGCCCACTGCTACGACCTGAAGACCGGCGCGCTGAAGTGGACGCAGCCCTACCCGCATACGGAGACGGGCTCGGCGGTGCTCGCCGACGGCAAGATCTTCGCGTTCGCCAGCCTGACCGGGCCCGACAAGAAACCGTTCAGCGCCGTCGTCATGTTCAAGGCCAATCCGGAAAAGTACGAACAGCTCGGCGCGATCAACGAAGCGCTGGCCGGGGAGCCGTTCAACCGCTACAGCACGCCGACGCCGGCCAACGGGCGGCTGTACCTGCGCCTGAAGGGCGCGATCGCCTGCTTCGACCTGCGCAAATAGCGCGGCAGGGTAAAATCGTTTTATGGGCCAGGCGCACGAACCCACGCGAATCCCCGGAGGACCGGCCATGCTGCGATGCCTCTCCCCCCTGCTCGCCTGCGCCGCGGCGGCCTCGCTGCTGGCCCAGGAGCCCGCCCGCGATTGGCCGCGGTTTCGAGGGCCCGACGGCAACGGCGTCGTGCAGGAAAGCCCGAAGCTGCTCGGCAAATGGGACCCCAAAGGCCCGCCGCTGCTTTGGAAGAGCGATCCCCTGCCCTTCGCGCCGACCTGCGGCGTCGGCTCGCCCGTCGTCGCGAACGGGCAGGTCTTCACCTACGCGCAAATCTGCGTGCCCATGGACGGCATCAAGCCCTTCGACGCGGCGTTTCTGCTGCGCTGGGGGTACGTGGTGGAGATGCCCGAGGACCTGCGCGCGAAGGTCGAGGCCGCGATCAAGGATCCGAAGTACGCCGAAGCCAAAAAGGTGCCCGCGCAGCAGGACGCCTACATCAAGGAATTCACCGACAAGCTCGACCCGGCCCAGGCGAAGCAGTTCGGCGAAGCGATCGCCAACCGCTTCAACTTCAGCCACTGGTGGACGATGGAGAACCTGACCTGGATGGCCTCGTTCAAGGACAAGG
The DNA here is from genome assembly GCA_026184295.1 of Planctomycetota bacterium. Lineage (GTDB taxonomy): Bacteria > Planctomycetota > SZUA-567 > H5-PLA8 > H5-PLA8 > JACQFI01. The sequence continues at coordinate 4,523 of JAHCJK010000191.1, read as the reverse complement.
AGATCAAGACGCGCCAGGAGTTCATGAACCTCTTCATCGACAAGTTCCACCACACCATCTACCACGGGCCCAACGCCGCCCAGATCATCAAGCACGCGGACGCGCTGTACAAAGAACAGACGTGGGCCGACGCGATCTACTGCCTGGACGAAGCGACCGGCAAGCTGCTCTGGAGCAAGGAATTTCCGGGCACGAAGAAGTCCTGGGGCGTGGAATTCGGGTGCTCCGGCCTGCCCACGGTGGTGAAGGACCGGCTCTACTTCGCCGGCAGCGGCGGCGTCTACTGCCTGAACCTGGCCAAGCAGGGCGAACTGGTCTGGCAGGGCAAGGGCGCGGCCAGCCACAGTTCGCCGCTCGTCGCCGACGGCGTGGTCTACTGCTGCCCGGGCGAACTGGCCGCCTTCAACGCCGAGACCGGCGCGGAACTCTGGCGCCAGCCGGCGGCCATCAGCGAATACGCCTCCCCGGTGCTCTGGAAGCACGCGGGCAAGTCCTACGTCATCTGCGGGTCGTCGGCGCCGCGGTACCAGTACTCGATCTTCTGCGTGGACGCGCAGACGGGCAAGATCGCCTGGAAGGAGAAGGCAGTGGGCGATTTCCCCACGCCGGTGCTGGTGGGCGACACGATGGTCGTGCGCACGAACGGCGGCTGCGCCGCGTACGGCATCACGCCCGAAAAGGCCGAGAAGCTGTGGGTCTCGAAGGACGGCGGCGACTACGGCGGCGGCCCGATCGTCTACATGGACCACATCTACGGCTGCGGGCAGGCCTACACGCCCAATCTGCTGACCGTGCTGGACCTGAAGACCGGCGCGACGGTCCAGAAGTACAATAAGAAGGGCGGGCAATGCACCCACGCCGTGCTGGCCGACGGGAAGATCATCTTCATCAGCGAAAGCGGCTACAAGATCGGGCGCCTGATCTGCTTCAACGCGGTCCCGGACAAGTACGAGGAAGTCGGGCAACTGCCGGCGCCGGACGTGGTGGCCTGCACGTCCCCCGCGTTCGCCAACGGCAAGGTGTACGTGCGCATGCCCAAGGCGATCGCCTGCTACGACCTCGCCGATCACGCGAAGTGACGGCGGCGCGCGTCAGTCCAGCTTGGGCGGGTCGTCGGCGGGGAAGCTGATCTCCTTCCCGCACTCGCACTTCTCGCACTTCACGCGGAACTCGTTCATCGTGCGGTGGCGTTTCCCGCAATCGTCGCAGACCGCTTCCTGCACCCACGCGACGTCGTCCATGGCGAAGGCTTGGTCGAGCGCCTTCTGGCGCTTGAGCTTCCACAGGCCGATGCCGCCGAGGATCGATTCGCCGCGCGCGATGGTATCGACGAAGTTCTCCTGCGCGCGCAGCTTCAGGCTCTTGTAGCCGCACTCGCAGGGCGCGTTTTCGGGCATCTCGTTGCCGCATTCGGCGCAGGTGACCGCGTCGTCCGGCAGCGGGCCCTGCGGCGTGGGTTTCTTCTTCGGCGCGGGCGCTTCCTCGGGCAGTTCGGTGATCTCGCCGTGGTCGATCTTGGTCTTGGGATCGGCCGGCGGCTGGTCGCTGGGCCCGTGGTAGACGATCTTGAACTGCCCCACCTGCATCGTGTCGCCTTCGCGCAGGCGGTGCGTCCCGGCGATCTTCTTGCCGTTCACCTTCGTGCCGTTGGTCGAACCCGCGTCGATGATGTTGTAATAGTCCCCGGCCATCTCGATCACGAAATGCTTGCGCGAAGCCTTCTTGTCCGGGATCACGATGTTGCTCTTCTCGTCGCGCCCGAAGTTCAGCACCGCCTTGTCGAGCGCGAAGATCGTCTCGTGCCCTTCGGCGTCGATCACCGTGACGTAGGCCTCTTCCTTGCTGTGGTCTTCCTGCTTGGTGGGCACCTCGTCCGTGGCCGGCTCGTCGTCGTCCACTTCCTCTTCGTCCTCGTCGTCGTCGGCGTCGGGATCGAAGGGTTCGTCGTCGAGTTCCAGGGCGGGCGAAGGCGCTTCCTTCACTTCCTCCAGCGCCACGACCTCCTCGACCTCCTCGACCGCTTCGACTTCCTCGGGCTCCTCGATGGGCTCGACTTCCTCGAGTTCGATCGGCTCGGCTTCCTCGAGCGCCTCGGGCTCCGGCTTCCCCTTCTCGGGGGTCTTTTTCTTGAAGAAGGCCATGCGCGTGGTCCTTAAAAGGGGCTTGTCCGTTGGACGATTGTAAACTTTGAAATGCTGCTCCCGCCACTGGATACACGAATATTGCGTATATTTTCCCTGACTTTCGAAAAGCACATGGTGCGAAAACCCCGCCTGCGTGCAGACCCTTGCATTCCAACCCCTTATGAGTCGCCCGCGCGGGTTGATTTTACGTCAAAGCCTTATCCGTTTTACATGTGGGCTCCTTGTTGGTATCTTGGGTCGCGTGACCGGCCGTCGTGGTGACGTCCGGCCCGTTCTTCTGCCGCGTTTCGCGGCCTGCATTCCGTTGAAAGGACAACATGGGCGATTTGATCCGACTCCAGAAGATTCTGGCGCAGGCGGGCTTTGGTTCGCGCCGTTCCTGCGAGACCTACATCACCGAAGGGCGTGTCACCGTGGACGGCATCGTCGTCCGCACGCTCGGCAGCAAGGCCGACCCCGAGACGCAAAGCGTCACGCTGGACGGCCAGCGCGTCTGCGGTCCCGGCAAGACCTCCAAGACCGTGCGCGAGCAGGGCGAAAAAGTCTACTACGCGCTGAACAAGCCCACCGGGGTGCTCTGCACCAACGAAGACCCGTCCGGCCGCCCGCTGGCCGTGCAACTGATTCCGGAAAAGCGCCGCATCTACTGCGTCGGCCGCCTGGACCTCGACACCGAAGGCCTGGTGCTGCTGACCAACGACGGCGAACTGACCAACCTGCTCACGCACCCGCGCTTCGGCGTGCCCAAGACCTACGTCGCCAAGGTGGACGGCGATGCCGGCGAAGTGCAGGTGAAGAAGCTCCAGCGCGGCGTCCACCTGGCCGAAGGGCGCACGCAGGGCGCGGTGGTGCGGGTGCGCAAGCGGAGCCGCAAGGCGAGCCTGCTCGAGATCACCATCAGCGAAGGCCTGAACCGCCAGGTGCGGCGCATGCTCTCGGCCGTGGGCCTGAAGTGCCGCCGCCTCAAGCGCGTGCGCGTCGGCCCCATCACGCTCGGCGGGATGCCCGTCGGCGCGTGGAAGCGCCTGACCAAGGAAGAAATCGAGGACCTGAACAAGGCCGCCACCAAGGCGCGCCTGCAGAGCGAACAGCCGCGCGACGAAGCGAAGCCGCGCCGCCCCTTTAAGGACGAGCCGCGCGAAGCGCCCGAGGAGATCGACGACAGCGAGGACCTCGACGCCGACGATCTGGTCGGGCAGGAGACCCCCGAGGCCGCCGAACGCGTGGAGGCCGAGGAACTCGAAGACGACGGCCTGGAGGTGGTCGAGGACGACGAGAACGAAGGCGAGGACGAGGAAGAGACCGCCGCCGCCTCGGAAGACGATTCGGAAGAAGCGGACGAAAGCGACGACGACGACGACGAAGCCGAAGGCGACGAGACTGCCAAGGAAGCGGCGTCGGCCGAGACCGAGAAGGATGAGGAAGAAGACGAGAACGAAGCGGAATCCGAGACCTCCGAAGGCGCGGACGACGAGGAAGACACCGAGGCGCTCGTCGAGAAACTCGAAGCCGACGACGACGAGGATCCGTCCGAAGAGGACGACGAAGAAGCGGACGACGACGAAGCCGAGACCACGGAAGCGGAAGCCTCCGGCGAATCGGACGACGACGACGAGACCGACGAAGAGGACGTGGAAGGCGACGACACCTTGTACGTCTCTTCGGGCGATGGCGAGGAGGACGAAGAAGACGAGGGCGCGGAAGCGCCCCCGACGCGCCAGTCGCGCCCGTGGAACAAGAAGAAGACCGGGCAGGCCCGCGGCGAACGCCACACCACCGAAGACCGTCCGTGGTCGAAGAAGCCGCAGGGCGAAGAGCGCCCGTGGTCCAAGCGCGAACCGCGCGAAGGCCAGGCGCACGCCGAAGGCCGTCCCTGGGAGAAGCGCGAACGCGCCGGCCAGGGCGGCGGATACGGCGGCGGAGGCGGCAAGCCGTGGGAACGCCGTGAACGCGCGGGAAGTTCGGGCGGTTCGGGCGGCTACCGCGGCGGGAGCGGCGGCGGGAGCGGCGGCGGGAGCGGCGGCGGCAAACCCTGGGAACGCCGCGAACGTTCGGGCGGACAAGGCGGATCGGGCGGCTACGGCGGCGGCAAGCCCTGGCAGAAGCGCGAAGGCTCCGGCGGCCCCGGCGGCGGCAAGCCCTGGGAACGACGTGAACGCTCCGGCGCGTCCGGCGGCGGCGGATACGGCGGCGGCGCGCGCGGCGGTTCGGGCGGCGGCAAGCCCTGGGAACGGCGCGAGCGCGCCGGAGGCTCGGGCGGCGGCGGCCGTCCTTGGGAAAACCGCGAACGCGCGGGCGCCGGAGGCGGAGGCAAGCCCTGGGAACGCCGCGAACGCTCGGGCGGCTCGGGCGGCTCCCGAGCCTACGGAGGTAACGAAC
>JAHCJK010000190.1 GCA_026184295.1 Planctomycetota bacterium | reverse complement strand
AAGGCCTCCGGATACCACGCGCCCGTGGGCAAGAAGTCGGGTTCGTACCCCAGCGCGGCCAAGAAATCGGGCGGCTACCCGTCGGCCGTGCGCAAGTCGGGCGCGTACCCCGCGGCCGCGGCGACCTCCGGGATGCACCCGTCGTCCGCGCGCGGCTCGGGCCTGAGCCCCGCCGTCAAGAGTTCGGGCGACCACCCGAAGGTGATGTCGCCGGAAGAAGCCCTGAAGGACTGGGGCCAGATGCTGGCGGCCTCGGGCGGCACCCCCGCCCTCTCCGCCGCCCTGGAACCGAACACGGCCGCCATGGCGGCCGTGGGCACCGATGCCCACGAGCAGGCGCTCACCAACCTGACCCCGACCGGCCAGGAAGCCGTGGACGGCGGGCGCAAGAAGCGCAAGGGCGTCTCGCCCAAGGAACAGGAAGTCGCGCCGACCACGATCATCAGCGTGATCCTCGGTTCCGCCGCGGTCCTGCTGCTGGGCCTGTGGCTGGTGACGCGCAACAACGGCACGCAGACCGCCAACAACGAGAACGAGACGCCGGCGCAGCCGACGGTGATCGAAAAGGAATCGCCCGAGCAGCAGATGCTGCATCAGGCGCAGCGCGATTACGCCTCGATGGTCGAAGGCTACCAGAAGGTCAACACCAAGGACTTCCGCGGCCTGCTGCGCATGATCGACCAGTACGTCGCGAAGTATGAAAAGTCCGTGCCCCAGCCGCCGGAAGTGGCCAAGGGCAAGGACCTGCGAAAGAAGGTCGCCGCCGACGGCGCCGCCGACGCACTGCAGGCCCTGAAGGAGATGCTCACCAAGCTGGCGGCCGAAGACCGCTACAACGAAGCGGCCGGTGAGATCGCCAAGTGGCGCAACGTCTGGGGCGAGGCCGGGAACGCGCTGGCCGACGCCGAAGCCAAGACGCTGGAAGAATCCGAGAAGCGCGCGGCGGACACGCAGTTCGCGCGGGTCAAGGCGCTGCTCGACAAGCACGACTACGCCAGCGCGCGCAAGCTCTGCGACGACATCGCGCGGCTGTACTCGCCCACCGTGGCCGCCCGCGCCAAGGAAGAAAAGGCCGCCATCGAGCGCGCCGAGACCGACTCGTCTTCCACCGCCCGCGTGGAAGAAGAACGGAAGCGCCAGGAAAAGATCAAGGCCGAGAAGGACGCGGCGGCCCCCGCGCGCCTGGCCGACCTGATCAAGAGCCTGCACGACCCGCTCAAGACGCTCGACCTGCCGCTGGCGTCGGCCCTGATCGAACAGTCGTCCGATCTGCTGGTCGGCACGCCCAAGGGCCCCGACTTCCAGGCGCTCAAGAGCGACTTCAAGCTCTACCAGAACCTGCTGGCGCGCATGACCAAGGCCGCGCAGGACGGCAAGTACCGCGACCTGCGCGTGCGCTACCAGGGCGAGACCGTCAACATCATCGATGCGACCGACAAGGGCCCGGTGGTGAACGTGAAGGGCGGGCGCGTGGACGCGAAGTGGCCGGAACTCGAGACCGAGGCGCTCCTGGAAATCGTGCGCCGCGTCACCTCCCAGGAGAAGGCCGAGGATCTGCAGGTGCTGGGCATGTTCCTGATGCACCTCGACCTGCCCTTCGACGCCGAGAAGGCCTTCAAGTCCGCCAAGGCGCAGGGCGCGGTGGTGGGCGAGATGATCGAGAAGGCCCTGGCCCGCCAGAAGGAACTCGCCGCGATTCAGAAGAAGGAAGAGGAACCCGCCTTCACCGGGCGCTGGACCCCGCCTTCGTACGTCAAGCTGCCGCTCGGCGCGCAGAACGACGCCGTAGCCGCCGCGATCCAGGACATCGGCTGGGAGATCTCCAAGGGCACCTGGGTGGTGACCTCGGAGAAGACCCTTTTCGGCGAAAAGACCGACGAACTGGCCCTGGTCAGCCTCAAGCGCGACATCAAGCGCTTCGGGACGCTCTCCGTCGAGATGCGCGGCAAGGGCGACGCCATCGGCTTCAGCTTCGGCAAGGGCCTGCGCTTCCTGACCCGGCCCACCGGGCGCTGGCAGCGCCTGGGCCTGGAGATCGGCGCCGGCGACATCGTCAAGTTCATGGTCGACGGGCAGGCGGTGAAGTCGATCGAGGACACCGGCGAAGTGAACAGCGAGAAGCTGGGCGACGCGATGTACCTGCGCTGCGAAGGCACGCACCTGGAAGCGCGCGACTTCAAGATCGACGGGCGCGCCGTGGGTTCCATCGAAGTGCCCTGGACGATGGTCGCCGACACGGCCAAGAAGATCACCGCGCAGCGCCCCGCCGACACCGACCGCCTGAAGGCCTGGGGCTGGGAAGTCTCCGAAGGCATCTGGAGCGTCCCGCCCGAACAGAGCTGGGTGGGCGTGCCGAACGCAACGTCCAACATGAGCAACCTCAAGCGCGAGATCGGCAAGTTCTCCTCGATGTCCGTGGACGTGCGCGGCGACGCCGTGGCCGCGGGCTTCAGCTTCGGCAAGGGCATGCGCTTCCTGCTCAAGCCCACCGGCAAGTGGCAGACGCTGCGCGTGGAAGTGATCGTCGGCGACCTGCTGCGCATGACGGTGAACGGCGATTCGCGCAAGTCGCTGGAAGACGTCGGCAACCTGAAGACGACCGACCTGCCGGGCGTGGTCTACCTGCGCGGCGACGGCGGCGTGGTGGAGTTCCGCAACTTCGTGGTGGACGGCAAGGCCGTCGGCGGCGCGGAAGCCAAGACCGAAGCCGTCAAGACGCCCGAAAAAGCGCCGGAACCGGAAAAGCCCGCGCCCGCCGCGGCACAGGATCCCAAGGATACCGAGGCCCTGAAAAAGGCCGGCTGGGAGATCGGACGAGGCGTCTGGAAGGTGGCCGCGGACAATGCTTACGTGGGTTTGGCCGCGGACGGATCGACGCAGATCAGCATCAAGACGCCGATCAAGCGCTTCACCAGCATGACGGTGGAAATGCGCGGCGACGCCGACGCCGGCGGCTTCAGCTTCGGCGCCGGGATGCGGTTCGTCATCAAGCCCAGCGACCGCTGGCAGACGATCAAGCTTCAGGTGATCGACGGCGACCACCTGCAACTGGTGGTGGACGGCGAAGGGCGCAACTCGCTGGAAGACACCAGCAAGGTCACCTCCGACCAGTTCGGCGACTCGATGTACCTGCGCGCCGACGGCCAGAAGATCGAGTTCCGGAACTTCAAGGTCGAGTAGGCTCGAACCCTAGAACAGATAATCCGTGTTGAGGAAGTTGCTCGATCGCGCGTCCAGGATCGCGCGCACGACGGCCTTGTTCGCGGCGTTGTCCGGCGTCGCGGCCATCGTGCGGATGCTGAAGCAGCGCAGCGCGTCGCTCACGCTCAGCGTGCCCTCCGCGCTGTCCTTGCGCCCCGCGAACGGGTAGATGTCCGGCCCGCGCTGGCACTGCGCGTTCAGGTTCACGCGGCAGACCTGGTTGGCCAGCACGTCCACCAGCGGCCCCACGACGCCCGGGTCGCGCCCGAAGACGCTCGCCTGCTGCCCGTAGTTCGACGCCGAAATGAACTCCACGATCTCGTCCACCCGGTCGAAGACCGCCACCGGCGCCACCGGTCCGAACTGTTCTTCGGTGTAAAGCCTCATGCCCGCCTGCACCGCGTACACGACGGGCGGAAAGTAAAACGTCCGGTTCGTCAGCGCGCCGTGGGCGTTGCGAATCTTCGCGCCCTTGGCCAGGGCGTCGTCCACGAAGCCCTGCAGCGTCTTGGCCTTGTCGATCTCGGGGAGCGGCGTGAGCTTGACGCCCTTCTCCCACGGCATGCCGAAGGGCAGCGCGTCCACGGCGGCGGCAAAGCGTTCGACGAAGGCCTCGGCCGCCTTGCGCTGGACGAAGAGCAGTTTCAGCGCCGTGCAGCGCTGCCCGTTAAAGGAGAGCGAGCCGGTCAGGCACTCGTTCACCGTCAGGTCCAGGTCGGCGTCGTTGAGCACGATCGCGGGATTCTTGGCCTCCAGGCCCAGGATGCAGCGCAGGCGGTTGGGCATCGGATGCTGCTTTTTCAGGATGTTCGCGACGCGCGAGGTTCCGATGAAGGCGAGCGCGTGGACTTCGCCCGACTCGATCATCGGGCCGACGGTCGCGCGGCCGTCGCCGTTGATCACGTTCACCACGCCGGGCGGGAAGGCCTCCGCGAAGGCGTGCAGCAGCGGGGCCTGGCAGAGCATCCCGAAGCGCGGAAACTTGGCGATGACCGTGTTGCCCATGATCAGCGCCGGGATCAGCGTGGTGAAGGTCTCGTTGAGCGGATAATTGAACGGGCCCATGCACAGCACTACGCCCAGCGGCGCGCGGCGGATCTGCGCCAGAATCCCGGCCTCTTCCTGGAAGCGGCTGTTGGCGCGGTCGAGTTCCTTCACGGCTTCGATGGTGTCGAGGACGTAGGCGACGGTGCGGTCGAATTCCTTCTCGGCGTCCGGTCGGGTCTTGCAGATCTCCCACATCAGCAGGCGCACCGATTCCTCGCGCGCCGCCGCCATCTTGTCGGCAAAAGTCTTCAGGCAGCGCAGCCGGTCGCAGATTTTCATGCGCGGCCACGCCCCGCGCCCGCGGTCGTAGGCCTTTACCGCCGCGCGCATGGCGTCCAGCGCGGCCTCGGTGGATAGCATCGCCGCCGGGCCCATCGGCCGGCGCGCGGTCTCGCCGTTCTTCGTCACGCACACGGGCGAAAGCACCGTCTCGCTCGCCCCGCTCCAGCGCTTCACCTGGCCGTCCACGAGGTACAGCAGGCCGCCTTCGTACAGGCCGCCGTTGGGCGAAAAATCGGCCGCGGCGGGCACGTCGGCGGCGGCGGGGAACATCGTCTCGATCTTCTGCTTTACGTGCTCGTTCGGCATCTCAGGCTCCTCCCACGGCGTCACTTCTTCTCGGGCTTGTCAAAGGTGGAAAGCTCCCCGATCAGTTGCAGAAACTCCGGATGCGCGCGGATCGGATCGAAGTCCTCCTCGTCGCGCAGCAGTTCGCGAAAATCCTTGTCGATGCGGAACGTGCGCCGCAGCGCTTCCACCGATTCCTTGGCCTGCCCGAGCAGGCTCAGGTAGCAGGCCAGGTTGAAATACAGGATCGCCTCGTCCGGGTGGACCTTCAGCGCCTCGACGTACGCCTTGGCCGCCAGGTCCACGCGCCCGACGCGCTTCTGGCACCAGCCCAGGCCCACCGTCGCGAGCAGGTCGCCCGGGCGCAGCCGCAGCGCCGTCTCGAAATACGGAATCGCCTCCGCGAATCCTTCCTTCTCGCGCAGGATGCTCCCGCGCAGCGCCGCGCACTCGAACGGCAGCAGCCCCGAAGCCTCCACGGCCCGGATGCGTTCGAGGGAGAGGTCGAAGAGGCCGAGCTGCATGTAGCCTTCGGCCTCGCCGAGCCAGCGCTGGGCGCGCGGTTCGGTCAGGCCCGCGGGCGAGGCCGGCGCGCCGGAAGGTTCGGGATCGTCGTTCTTCACGCTTTCCTTTTACAAACGCGGGCGCGCCGTTCAACGCGCAAAGCAGCGCGAGACGAACGGGCAGCCTTCGGCCTGGCAGCGGGCCGCGTCGCGCGGCCGCGCGCGGTCCGCGCCGGGCAGCCAGACCTCCGCGGGCGGCTCGTCCGAGCCCTCACAGGCCAGGAAGGCCTCCAGCGCGGCGTGCAGCGCCTCGCCGCCGATGCGCGCCGGCGCGGGCGGGTCCAGCCCCAGCGTCTCGATCGCGCGCGGCTCAAGCCGCGCCTCCTTCAAGAAGAGCAGCGCGGGCTCCACGGCCTCCGGCGGCGCGTCCAGCAGCCGGCTCGCCGCCAGCGCGTACAGCCCGACCTGCCACGCGTAGCGCCGCAGGCTCTCGGCGTTCGCGGGATCGCGCGCGTCGCCGGGCAGCGTGAGCTTGTAATCCACCACCTGCCATGTGCCGGCGCGCGCGCCCCCGGCAAGCAGGTCCAGGGTGCCGGTCAGCGTCACCGCCCCGCCCTGCGCCAGGTCCACGCGCCAGCGCAGCGGGCGCTCGGGGAAGCGCTTCTCCGGCTCCAGCGCGAGCACGCGCGCGGCCCAAGGGCCTCGCAGCACCTCCTCCACGCGCGCCCGGGTCTCGCGCGCGGGCGCATCGTCTTCGCCAAGCCCCTGCTCGGCCAGCGCGGCCGCCCACGCGGCGCCCGCGGGCTCGGCGCGCCCCGCACGGAAGGCGGCTTCCAGCGCCGCGTGCGCCGCGATCTCGAGCGAACCGGAAACCCGCGCGCCCGGGCGCGAGGCTTCTTCGAACGCGGTTCGCGCACGCTTTCCTCGGCCGCGAGGCGTCTTCCTCGACCCTCGAATAGCGGTAGCGCCTCGGGCAGGAGAGGAAGCGCGCGAACTCGGAGACGCTCACTTCCGCTTTGCGTACGCCGCCGACCGGCGCGGGCGGGCGCGTCGCGTGTTCCAGCAGTGCGCGGATGCGCGCGGCGGCCTCCGGCGCGGGCGCGGGCCCCGGTGGCGGCTTCACCTCCGCGCGCCCGTCCTCGAAGCGCACCAGCGCGCGTCCGGCGTCCTCCCGCGCGGCCAGCAGTTCGGGGTGATCGTACGGAATGCGCGCCAGCGCCGGACCGGCCTCTTCGTGCTGGTCGATCAGCGCGCGCCACAGGCCCCCGCTCTTGCGCCGCCGTTCGCCCGCGAGGATCAGGTAGTCGCACGCGCGGGTCAGCGCCACGTACAGCAGGCGCCGCGACTCGGCGTCTTCCTCCTGCCGGTTGAGCCGGTCGGCCCATTCGTGAATCGAGTCGGCGCGCGCGCGCATCCCGTCGCTCTCGGACCCCAGGCGCAGGCCCACGCCTCGATCGTGCAGCAGCGCCGATTCCGAGCCGCCCGGCCGTTCGAAGCCCATGTCCGCGAGCACCACGATGGGAAATTCCAGGCCCTTGGCGCCGTGCACGGTCCCGATCTGCACCGCGTCGAGCGACTCGGGCAGGTCCGGCGTCAGGTCCGGGCCGCCCTCGGCGCCCTGGTCGTCCCATTCCGCGTCGGCCTTCTCGCGCAGCAGTTCGACGAAATCGCCCAGCGTGCGCGCCCCGCGCGCTTCGAATTCGCGCGACTGTTCGATCAGCCGGCGCACCGCGGCGACGGCGGTCTCGCCCTGCGGCTGCATGGCCAGCACGCTCAGAAAACCGGTCTGCGCGCAGGCCAGGTCGATCAATCCCGCCGCGGTGCACGTGCCCCGCCGGGTTTCCAGCGCCTCCAGCAGCGCCGCGCCGCGCGCCAGGCTTTCGCGGTCGCGCGCGCTCCACGCGGCGGGCGGGCGTTGCGCGAAAGTCTTCAAGCGCTCGACCGGGCCGGGGCCGCCGACGATGACGCGCATCAGGTCGTACACCGCGGCGTCGCTGAGCTGCACGAACGGCGACCGCAGCAGGCCCAACAGCGCGCCGGAGTCCTCCGGGTCCGCGGTCCAGGCGAGCAGATTCGAGGCGTCGAGGATTTCGGGGCGCGTGTAGTAACTCACGCCGCCCAGCATCCGGAACGGAATGCCCATGCGCCCAAGCGCGAGTTCGAGCGGAATCCGCATATGCTTCAGGCTGCGCGCCAGGATCGCGACGTCGGCGTACTTCACTTCCGGGCGCACGCGCTTTTCCCGGCGCATCCAGATGCCCGGGCGCGGGAGTTCCCCGCCGCTTGGCGCCACGAGCGCCCGGACGCGCCGCGCGATGGCCTGCGCCTGCTGCCAGCGCAGGCCGGCGCTGGCCTCCTGCTCGCCCTCGCCGGCGCGCGCCAGCAGTTCGCCCGCGGGCCCGTCCCAGGCGTGGCGGCGCGGATCGGGATCGGGCTCCAGTTCGTGGCGTTCGCCGTAGGAGAACGCGTCCGTCCGCGGCGGCCAGAGCGTGCGCGCGCAGAAGCCGTTGATCCATTCGATCACCGCGCGCCGGCTGCGGAAGTTCCGCCGCAGCGGCTTGACGTCGAACGCGTCGCAGGCCTCCGCCATCACCCGCACGTCCGCGCCGCGGAAGCGGTAGATCGACTGCTTCACGTCGCCGACGATGGCCAGCTTCACCTCGCCCGCGTCGGGCTCGCCGTTGGGCGGGAACGCCACGCGGTAGAGCACGTCCTTCTGGAGCGGGTTGGTGTCCTGGAACTCGTCGATGAGCACGAACGCGTACGCGTGCGCGATCTCGGCGTCCTCGCACAGCAGCCGCCGCGCTTCCAGCAGCAGGTCGTCGAAATCGAGCGCGCCCGCGCGCAGCTTCTCGCGGCGGAACGCCGCCATGCCGGCCTCGACGTACTTCGCCAGCGCCGCGCGGTACGGCGCGTGCGCGGCCGAAAGGGCTTCCTCGAGCAGCCCATCGAGCCCAGCGTCCTCGGCCCACTTGTACAGCTTGCTCGAGGAACTCTGCGTGCAATGGTAGTAGATCGCGAGCACGCGCTTGCGCGCGGACTCCAGTCCGCCGACGCCCGGGTCGCCCTCGGCGAGTTCGCGCAACTCCGGCGGCGGCTTGGAACGCCCTTTGTCCGGCGCCTGCCGGATCGCGTCGTAAATTTCGGCCAGCGCCGCCTCGAGCCGTTCGCGGTGGTTCTGTTCGACGAGGTCGGGCGCGAGCACGTCGGGGTTCTTCCCGCTCGTGCGCAGCGTGCGGATCAGCCGCCGCGCGGCCGGCACGAGCCCGAATTCGCCGCCGGGGGCCACGCCCCATTCGCGCGCCAGCGTGCGCAGCGGCGAAGCCGTGCCGGCCGAGAGCGCCTCCGCGGCCGTGTCGCTCAGCGCGCGGTCGAGCAGTTCGGCGGACTCGGCTTCCTCCATCACCGCAAAACCCGCGGGCACGCCGGGGCGTTCGCCCGCTTCGCGCAGCAGGCGCGCGCAAAAGGCGTGAATCGTGCTGATCGGCGCGCCGGGAAGTTCCTCGCGGCAGCGGCGCAGGTGCGCCAGGCGCCCGGCGTCGCGCTCGGCCAGCAGGCGCTCGTCGAGTTCGCGGCGCACGCGGTCGCGCAGTTCGGCGGCGGCCTTTTCGGTAAAGGTCACCGCCACGATCTGCGATGGATACAGCGGCGCGGGTTTGCCCGGCTTCGCCGTCCCGGCCAGCAGGCCCAGGTAAATCTCGGTGAGGGTGAACGTCTTGCCCGTGCCCGCGCTGGCCGAGAGCACGCGGTTGCTGGCAAGCAGCGCGGCCTCGCGCTGCTCCGGCGTCATCTCCCGGCGGGCGGTCTCGTCGAAAACGGCGGCCGCTTGAGCAGGACTCGTCGCGGGCACTGAAACGGTCGCGGGCGGGACTCGCGGCGGCGGCTTAGGGGCCTCCACGCGCTGAGCGGGCGCGGGAGGCGCGAGTTCCGCCTTGGGAGGCTCGGGCGCGGGCGGCGTATCCTTTATAGGAGCGGGCGCGGCCGGCGCGGTGGCCGGCGCGGTCGTGGGCGCGGCCGGCGCGGCGTCGCCGAAGGATTCGAAGAGGAACCCCTGCCCCGGGCTTTCCTTGTGGCGGCGGCTCATGCGTCGCCGCCTTCTTCGTTCAGCGCGACGGGCAGGTTGCGGTAGCGGCAGGCAAAGCGCGCGGCGCAGGCGGTGCCGGCGCATTCCCACGGGGCGACCGCGAAGCGTCCGTTCAAGACCGCGCCGACGTTGCGGCGCACGGCTTCCAGCAGATCGAGCGGCGTGCCGGCGGGATCGACGAGCTTGCGCAGGTAACCGGCCGATTCCTCCTTCAGCTTCACCAGGGCCGAGGCCTTGCCCTTGCCGTGCACGGCCATCGGCAGGTCGCGCAGCGAGTACAGCGTGGCCTCGGAGGTCGCGCGCACGGAATCCCAATCGACCTGCCAGCCCTCGGCCTCCTTGGCTTTCAAGAAGCCGACGGCCGCGGCGAGGTACACCGGCAACTGCGCCTGCCGCAGCGAGCGCAATTCGTCGAGGCCGAGCTTGCCCTTCAGCAGGTCGCCCTTGCCGAGTTTGTAGTCGAGCAGGCGGATGCCCTTCACCACCGGCGTGGACGCGGCGGGGTCGGCGAGCAGCAGATCCACGCGGTCGATGCGCCCTTCCAGGCGCAGCACGCGCGGGCCCTCGTGCGTCTCGATGGGCACCTCGACCGCGGGCGCGAGGCGGTGCGCGCCGAAGGCGAACTCCACGAACGCGGGCCGGAAGGCATCGGCCTGCGCGGCCTGTTCGAGTTCGAATTCGAGCCAGACGCCCAGGCCGGCGAGCAGTTTCTCGCGCTGGAGCCCCCACAGCCCCGGATGCCCGGTGAAGAACCGCTCGGGCGCGCGTTCGAACTGGTCCCTCGCGAGCGCCTCCAGCCGCCCCAGCAGCGCGACGCGGCGCGCGGGGTCCAGCATCGCGACGGCGAGCCCCGCGCGGCGGCTTTCGTCCAGCCGTTCCTTGCAGAAACGCGCCAGGATTTCGTGCCACAAGCTGCCGCGGCTGAGCGGCGAGAGGTCGTCCTCGGGGCGCTCGAGCACGTCGATCTCGTACAGGTACTCGGCCAGGTAGCGGAAGCGGCACTGCGCCTGCTTCTCCAGGGCGCTGGGCGAAAGCGGCGCGTCGAGGATGCGCTGCCGCAACGCGCGCAGGCCCGAAGGCGGCGTTGCGAGGGCGCCGTCGAAGGCCCCCGCGTGCGCGCCCAGTTCCCCGCCCGCGCCCCCGGCCTCGATCTCCTCGCGCTCGCGCGGAATGTTCTCGAAGTACCGTTCGCGCTCGCGTTCCACGCGCGTCCGTTCCATCAGCGGAGGAAGGCGCCCGGCGCCGGCCGAGGCCGCCGCGAGCGCGGCCTCCGCCGCGTCCACAAACTCGCCGCCGCCCAGCAGCCACGCGGCGCGCAACTCCGCTTCCTCGCCGGTCTCGCAATCGGGCAGCGCCGGCGCCGGGCGCACGGGCGCGACGGCCTCCACCGGCGCGCCGCGAAACGCGGGCTCTTCCCAATAAGAGGAGGCGCCCGCGGGCCGGCTGCCGTCGGTCGTGCGGCTGCGCGTCAGAAGCAGGAGCCCGCCGTCCTCGACCGCGTTACGCGCGAGTTCCAGCAGCGCGCGCTCCTCGTCGCGGACTTCGCCCGGCAGGCGCGGCTCGACGCCCGCCCACGGCGCGAAGTCCGGGACCAGGCGCTCGAGCGCCGCGCGCAGCACGGCCGAGGCGCGCCCGTCGGCCAGGCCGAGCACGGGATCGGGCCCGGGCGCGGCGGGAAAGCGCGTCTCGTCCATGCCCGCCAGCACCAGGCGCTCGAACCGCAGCCCGCGCAAGTCGTACAGGTTCAGCACGCGCACGCCGCCGGCGCGGTCGAGGCCTTCGACGCGCACGCTCTGCGCGGCCACGGACGTCTCGAAAAGCACGGCGAAGGCCTCCAGCCCGGCCACCTCGTCCGCGCCCGGGCCGTTGCTCAATTCGTCCAGCGCCTGCTCCAGCACGCGGGAGGATTCCGCGCGCCGCAGCGCCTCACCGGAACCGCCCGCGCGCCCGCCCGCGAGAAACCCCGCCTCCGTCCAGAAGGCGCGCCAGTCCTTCACGAAATCGCGCAGGCTGCGGGGCGCGCGCAGTTGCTCCATCCGTTCGGCGATCTTCGTGAGCGCGCGCCCGGCGGCGGCGGCCTCGGAGGCGCGGACCGACTTCCGCGCGTCCAGTTCCTCGCCGTAGTCCTGGAGCTTGCGCGCCCAGGCCTGCGCCGGCCGGCGGGCCTCCTCGCCGAAAAATCGGTCGATGCGCGCGTCCATCGCCACGCGATGCAGCATCCACGCGCCGGGCGCCTGGGGTTCGCCCGCGAGCGCGGCCACATCGACCGCCCCCGAACAGAGAAAACGGAAGAGCGCCTCGCGCGCGAGCCCGCGGCGGACGGCGTCGAGCGCCGTGGAGGCCGCGCGCACGAGCGGCTGGAACGCGGCGGGCTCCCCGCGGCGTTCGTAATACGGGAT
>JAHCJK010000019.1 GCA_026184295.1 Planctomycetota bacterium | reverse complement strand
TCGTCCTGCCGGTGGCCGGCGCGCCCGCCGCCGTTCGTGAACCGCACGCCGCCGCCGCGAAATAACCGGTTCAACATCCCCGAGGAACCCATGTCCGAACTCCAAGCCAAGATTCAAACCCTGCTCGACCGCGTGGTGGCCGAAGGCCGCGAGACCGGCGTGCAGGTGGCCGCGTACCACCGCGGACGCCTGGTGGTGGATGCCTGGGCCGGCGTGGCCCACCGCGAGACCCGCCAGCCCGTGGACGGGACCACGCTCTTCCCGGTTTTTTCGACGACGAAAGGCATCGCGGCCACCGTTGCGCACCGCCTGGCCGAACGCGGCGTCGTCTCGTACGACGACCCGGTTGCGAAGCATTGGCCGGCCTTCGCGCAGGCCGGCAAGGACGGCATTACTCTGCGGCACGCGTTGACCCATTCCAGCGGCATGCCGCATCTCGACGCTGCCATGTCGCTTGAGGTGTTGCACGACTGGGAGGCCGCCTGCGCGAGCTACGCGGCGCTCGCGCCGCTGTACCCGGCGGGTTCGAAGATCGAGTACCACGCCGTGACCTTCAGTTGGATCGTCGGCGAGGTGCTCTGCCGCGCCGCGAACGCGACCTTCGGCGAACTGCTCGCGGCGGAAATCTGTGAGCCGCTGGGCCTGAAAGATCTCTTCGTCGGCCTGCCCGCCGAAGAGGACGCGCGCGTCGCGATCCTGTATTCCGAAGCGACGCAGCCGTTCTCGCCCAACGCGCAGGGCGCGTACACGATCCCGCACGGCATGTATCCGCTGCACGAATGGATGAATTCCATCGGCGCGCGGCGCAGTTGTCTGCCTTCGAGCAACGGAATCGCCAGCGCGCGCGACATCGCGAAGCATTACGCCGCGCTGCTGCCCGGCGGCCTCGGCGGCGTCGAACTGCTTCGTCCGGAGACGGTGAAGATCGCGTCGGAGCTGCAGAACCCGATGGGCGCGCCGGAGGAGAAACTCTCCGGCCGCTTCGGGCTCGGGTACCAGGTCGGCGGCAAGGACGGGATGCTCGGCAAGCGCGCCAGTTCCTTCGGGCACGGCGGCTACGGCGGTTCGGTCGGCTACGCCGATCCGGTACACGGCTTCGCGATCGGCCTGACCAAGAATTACTACGGCAAATCGCCCGCGCAGGTCGAGATCGTGAACGCCGTCCGCGAAGCGCTGGGCATCGACTAGCGCGCGAGCGCCTTCGGGCGCGGGCCCATCAGATACACCGCGCGCGCGGCCGCGCGCAGCGTGCGCAGGTCGCGCTCCAGCGCTCCGTGCACGGCCACGATCAGCGCGCGCGCCAGCGCCTCGGCCGCGTTCTTCGAAAGTGTGACCCCTTTGCCCGTGCGCATGACGTAATCGAGCGCGTTCAGGCTCTCGGGCGCGAGCCATACGTGGCGCGCGGGCGCGTGGAACTGCGCGGCGAGGCGGGCGAGTTCGCGCTTGGTCGCGGGCGGCGCCATGCCGACGGGCATGTTGTTCAGCGCCTCCTCGGCCAGGCAGGTCTCGCACGCCAGGCCTTCGTGGCTGAGCCGCGCCATCTCGCGCGAGGGTTCCCCGTCGGGCGAGCGCACCAGGCTCTTGCCGCAGTGCGAGCAGCGCGAAAATCCGGGCGTGAACCCCGCCACGCGCAGCGCGTGGAGCGAGAACGCGAGCAGCACGGGGCCGGCCGTGGCCCGCGGCGGCAGGGCCGAAAGCTGGTCCACCGCCCCGGCCAACAGATCGTAAAGATCGGCGTGGGCCTGGACGGCATCGCCCGACGTGTGCGCGACGGGCCGGTGCGCGTCGTCGTCGTTCAGGCTGCTGCCGGAGGTCTCGCGCGTGAGCGCTTCGGCGAGTTCGCAGAGGTAGCTCGCGGCGGCCAGGCGTTCGGGCGAGGCGCCCAGGTCTTCGGGGCGCGAGCGCTCTTCCCACTCCTTGAAGATCCACAGGGTCTCGTCGCGCCGCGGATAGACGAGAATCTCGCCCCGCGCGAGCATGTCGAAGCCGCCTTCGAAACCTTTTTTATGGAAACGCCGGGAGCCCTTCGCGAGGACGCGCATCTGCCCGAGCGTCCGGCCCAGCAGCACCAGCACCTGGCTGGTGTTGCCCTGGTCGAAGACGCGCAGAATCTGCGCCTGGTCTTTGACGATGGGCATCGCGCGCCCTCAGGTGGCGACCTTGGGCGGTTCGCCTTCCGGAGCTTTCTGGACCGCGCGCAGCATATGCTTCGATTCGCGCCGCGTGGGCAGCGGATCGCCCTTGCGCCAGGGGGGAAGTTCCAGGTTCTGCGGGCGGCGCGCGACGGCCACCAGCGAGCCGCCGATGGGCAGCGTGCCGAGCCAGAGCATGTGGCGCTCGAAGCGGAAGATGCGTTCCAGAAGGCGCCCGCCCGCGCCAGTGCCGTTCTGCAGGTCGCGCGCGCTCCAGGTCTTGGGGCGCAGCATCATGCGCGCCATGCCCATCGCCGGCAGCAGCAGGAAATTGATGTAGCTGATGTGCGGGACCTCGAAGCCCAGGCGCGTCAGCTTGCGGCGCAGGTCGCCGCGGTGGTACCGGCGGAAGTGGTGGTGTTCGACGTCGTGGTAGCTCCACAGCCAGCGCAGCGCGGGCACGGTGAGCAAATAGGTGCCGCCGGGCTTGAGGATGCGCAGCACGCGCTGGAGCGCCCCGACGTCGTCTTCGACGTGTTCGAGCACGTCCAGCATGACCACGAGGTCGAAGGTCTTCTCTTCGTAGGGCAGCTTGTCGGGCAGCCAGACCTCGTCGAGCCGCCCGGTGAAGCGCTGCCGGCAGTACGCGAGCGCCTTCTCCGAAGGGTCCGCGCCCCAGACTTCGCCGTAGGGTTCCAGCGCCTTGAGGTTGTTGCCGACGCCGCAGCCGAGGTCGAGCACGCGCGCGCCGGCGCCGCGCTTGCCGTAAAAACGGTCCAGCAGCGAGAGCGCGATCTTCTGGCGGCCGCGAAACCACCAGTGGCGTTCGGCGTTGGCGTGAATGGCGTCGAAGAGTTCTTCTTCCATCGGTGCGGAATCGTACCTCTTCCTGGCGCGCGCGTAAACGCCCGGTCAGACCTTGGTCTCGCGGTGCAGCCCGCGCACGCGCAGCATGTCGCGGAACATCCGGAACGGGTCCACCAGCAGGTTCACGCGCGTGGAGTTCGAGTCGTACCAGTTGACGGCGACCTCGGCGACCTTCATCCCGCCGCGCGCGGCCAGAAAGAGCATCTCCACGTCGAACGCGAAGCCGTCGATCTTCGAGACCGAGAAGATGCGCTCGGCCGCGCGCCCGGTGAGCAGCTTGAACCCGCACTGGCTGTCCAGCACGCGCACGTTCAGGAACGTCTGGCGCAGAATGCGAAAACCCTGGCCGATCACGAAGCGATGCGGCTTGATCTTGCGGTGCACCTCAGGCGAGGAAAGCTGCCGCGAACCCACCGCGACGTCGAAGCCTTCGCCTTCCACCTTGGCCCGCAGGCGCGCGAATTCCTCGATCGGCGTCGAACCGTCCGCGTCGGTGAAGAGGCGCAGGTTCGCGCGCGCGGCGAGCATGCCCATGCGCACCGCGTGGCCCTTGCCGCGGTTCCGGTCGTAGTGGACGAGCCCCAGGTTCCGGTCGCCGGCCATGCGCGCGCGGATCGTCTCGGCCGTGCGGTCGCGGCTCCCGTCGTTGACCACCAGGACCTCGCAGGCTTCGCCGGTCTTCTCGAAGTGCGCCTGGATCGCGTCGAGGTACGGCGGGATGCGCGTCTCTTCGTTGTACGCGGGGATGATCACCGAGACCGCCGGCGCGGGGGCGTTCGCGGGGTGGGCGAGGGGATAGGCGGCCTGGGCGTAGTCGGGCAGCGGCAACCGGGGTCTCCAGAGGCGGAAGCGTCACCTTATAATAAGTTTGCGCCGGGTAGATAGTGAAGGCGCGCGGCGTCAGGCGCGGTCGAAGAGCCAGTCGCCCAGGCGCAGGCGCGTGCCCTCGGCCTTCGGTTCGGGCGGTTTCGCGCCGATGCCGAAGATCCACCAGATCACCTTCGCGCTGGGATCGGCGGGAGCGCTGAGCGTCATCTGCCCGCGCGAGCCCGGCAGGCGGTCCACGCCGGCTTCCTGAATGCGGGCCTGCGGCGAAGCGATCCAGACCGTCGCGTCGGGCGCCTCGGGATGGTAGACGCGCGCCCAGCGTTCGTGCACCCACCACGCGGCCTCGCGGTGCCCGTGCCAGTAGTAATCGATCGACTGAACGTCCTCGCCGCGGATGCGGTCGCCCACGATCACGATGCGCTTGTCCACCAGCCAGACGGCGCGGTCCACGGAGCCCAACTTCAGTTCCGGCGGGTAGCAGGCGGTCAGGTCGAGTTCCGCGCGCAGCACGCCGTTCGTCTCCTCCAGCGCCAGGCGCTTCACGCCCTTGCGGTCCTGCGCCTTCTCGTTGATCACCGGCGCGTTGTGCGCCTTCGCGCCCAGGGTGTACTCGCGTTCGCGCGTGTTCATGTACTGCTGGTAGCCGGGGTCGGTGACGAGCCAGCGCCCGCGCGTGCCGATCAGCAGCGAGCCCGCGTCGCAGTGCATGTGGCCCATCGAGGAATTCGAGGCCGCAATGGTCACGGCGACGTCGTTCGCGTCCCAGCCGCTGCGCAGGACCAGCGCGTAGTGCGCGTCCAGCGCGCCGGCGGGTGGGGCTTCCGCGCGCATCGCCCGCTGGAAGTCCGGTTCCTGCGCCGTCCGCGCGACGGTCCCGATGCCCCACAGGACCAAGAGCGCCTCCGAGCGCAGCCGCGCGGGGTCGCAGCGCTGCAAATGCCACGCGCGCACGGGGTCGAGCCGCATCCACTGGAGCTTGGCCTGCGCCGAGAGATGGAAGGGCATCTCCACGGCCTCGACGTCGCTCAGTTCGGCCACGTCCACGGCGCTGCCGGGCGCGGAGAGCCGGTAGCTCTGCTCGAAGAGTTCGTTCAGGCGCGGGTGGTCCAGGATGGGCGCGCGGCGGTCTTCGGGCAGCGCGCCGAGCCAGTCGGCGGCGAAATCGAGCACGTAGCCGTCGTACGCGACGCCCTCGGTGAAGCCCTGCGCGCGCATTTCCAGCAGCGCGCCAAGCAGCGCGAAGAGGCGTTCGTTCAGGGTCTCGGCCGCGGCGCGGTGCGAATCGCCCAGGGCCATCGCGGCCAGGGCCGCGCCCACCGAGCCGATGATGGGAATGTTGTGCAGCGCGGCGGCGGGCTTTTCGCAGGTCAGGATGTCTTCCGGACGCTTGAACGAACCGTGCAACTTGTCCGAGAACGGCAGCGTGTCTTCCACGATGCGCGCGAAGGCCTCCCGAATCTTCCCGCGCAGGCGCTCGTCGCGGTCCTTGGCCCACAGGAATCCGTGGTGCAGGGTGCGCCCGGCGTGCCCGAGCGAGAGGTCGGGCTTCTCGTACTGGCGGTAGGTGGGCCAGCCGGCCAGGGCTTCCAGGTCGCGCGCGGCGGCCTCGGCGGCGGGCGCGTCGTCGAAGAGCTTGGCCGAGGCGCAGAGGGCCGCGACGCGTTCTTCCAGGGCCCAGGTCATCCAGGTCGGCCAGGGGTAATCGCGCGAGTAATCGCGGCGCACTTTCATCTCGGAGATGTGGATCGCGCGCACCGGCAGCGGGTAGGCCAGCCGCCGCCGCACGCGGTAGTAATCGACGAGCAGATGGGTCTGCTTGAGGTGCCAGGCGGCGCGGCGTTTGAGTTCGGCTTCGATCTTCGGCAGGTCGAACATGGGGAGCCTCTCGAGTTGTCCGCGGTGCGGGATGCGCCCAGTTTCCTACGGGAACGCCGGGAGGCAAGCGGAAGCGGGGCTGACGGGCGGCGCGGCCGCATTCCCCGTTCCGCGCGCGGCCGGGCTCGCCGCGAACATTTGAAATATGCCCTCGAATAAGATTTACTGTAGGAACCCATCCGAGGTCCGGCCTTGCGGGCCGGACGGCGGACCTTGCGCGGGTCGAGATAAGCCGAGGAGCCTCATGATCCGCATTCATTTCGCACCGTTGATCTGCCTGGTTCTGTTCGCGAGCGCGGCGGTCCGCGGCGAGAACGCCACGCCCGTGCCCAACGCGGGCTTTGAAGAAGCCGGCGCGAGCGCGGAGCAGGCCAAGGGCTTCGAGCTGGAAGGCGATGCCGCGCGCGCTTTCGGCGGCCGCCAGGGGCGCGAGACGGGCACCATGGCCGTGCGGCTGTACGCGGGCCGGGACCTGAACCAGGACGGCAAGCGCGAAGGCCGCGTGCGCTCGCTGCCGGTGGCGCTGAAGAAGGAGGCCGGGCGCTGGTACCGGTTCTCGTTTCGCGGGCTGCCGGAGCCGGGTTTTTCGGTCGCGGGCGAGCAGGATCTGTTCATGCGCGTCGAGTTCTTCGCGCAGGGCGGCGCCGAGGCGCTCGACGGCGTGGTGAAGGAACTCTGGCCGCTCGTCCGGCAGCGCCGCAAGGACCTGGACGCGAACGGCCTGGAGAAGCGCAACGGCGCGGCCGTCTGGCAGGATTACAGCTTCGAATTCAAACTCCCGTTTCCGAACATCGACGCGCTGCGGCTGAGCATCGGATTCCGCAACGGTAACGCCTCTGAGAAGGACGCGTCGTTCGTCGTGGACGACCTGGCGCTTGAGGCCATCGAAGCGCCGCAGGAACGCGATCGCGCCCTGGCCGGGGCTCCGGCCACCGCGAAGGAGATTCAGCTTCAGGCGGGCTCGACGCTCGTGCATCTGGGCGGGCACTGGTACTACGAACGGCTGGCGGCGGAGACCGGCGTGCCCAGGAGCTTTACCGCCGCGAACGCTTCGCGCCTGTACTACAAGTCGGGCCGGCTGGAGGCGCCGTTCGCGGGCAACATGACCGCGTGGCTGCGCGCGGGCTACTTGAACGCGACGGGCGAGAAGGTGGCGCAGGACCGCTTCCTGCCCGACAACGTGACGGTGATTTTCACGCAGGACGAACTGGTCGTGAAGGCGAAGAACATCCCCAACCACCCCACGGCGGTCTTTCCGGGGTACTTGGGCAATCCCAATTCGATTCAGGAAAAGGACCGGACCTACCGCTTCCCGCTCAACCCGCAGCCCAACCCCAACGCCAAGGCGATGGACCTGAAGAACAAGAACCGCGCGCTGAACATGGGTCCGATCGGGATCGCGGCCAACGGCGTCGTCTTCTACAACCCGTTCGACGTGGGGATGGAGGAAGCCGTCGATATCATGGACCGGTGCTGCGGGCATCCCAGCCCCGACAACATGTACCACTACCACAAGTATCCGGTCTGCGTGCGTTCGCCGTGGGCTGACGAGGGGCTCGAGCATTCGCCGCTGATCGGCTTCGCGTTCGACGGCTTTCCGATCTACGGCCCGTACGAGAGCAAGGGCGTGCTCGCGAAGGACCTGAAGGAGAACGCGCTCAACGCCTTCAACGTCCACTACGACAAAGACCGCGGCTGGCACTACCACGTCACTCCCGGCGCGTTTCCGTACCTGATCGGCGGCTACTACGGCAAGGTGGTGGACGCGAACCTGGACCGCCGCGGACCGCCCGGCGGCGGGCAGAACGGGCCCGGAGGTCCGGGCGGCCCCGGCGGCCGTCGCGGTCCGCCGCCTGAGGGCAACCATCCTCCGCCGGAAGGTGACCGCCCGCCGCCTCCGCACGGCGAACACGGCGACCGGCCCCCGCCGCCTCCGCCGGGCGACGACCGCTAGCGCTTACGCTTTTAGAGAAAAGTGTCCACGGCTTCAGGCTTCGCTTTGCGCGGGCCAGTCGGGCTTGGGCGGCGCGGGAAGTTCCTGCGGCGGTAGCGGCGTGGGCTCGGGACGCCGACCGCTGTTGCGCGCGAGCAGCAGTCCCGCGACAAAGACCACCGCCGCGGCGGCCACGTACGCCGGCGGAGGCGCGGGCTGGGCGCCGTCGAGCGGGACCCGGTTTTCCACGAGCGTCTCGCCCAGCGTCACCGAGAGGCCGTTGTGCAGCAGGTGAAAGAGCACGCCGGGCCAGAGGCTCGCGGATTCCCACGCGAGGTACGCGAGCGCCAGGCCGAGCAGGAAGACGACCGGCTGCCGGAAGAGCGGCAGGTGGAACGCGGCGAAGATCGCCGCGACCAGGAGGATCGAGGCCCACTTGCCGCGGCCGGTCTTGTGGCGCAGGCCCGAGAGCAGGAAGCCGCGGAAGAAGTGTTCTTCGCAGAGCGCGGGTGTCACCGCCAGGCAGACCACCAGCAGGGAAGGCGGAATATCCTTTAAGAGCATCTCGATGCCCTGCATCGCGGAGGGGTCGAGCTTCCAGAAGAGCGATTGCCACGCCGCGAGTTGCTGGACGACGATCCAGGACGAACCGCCCAGGCAGGCGGCGGCGAGCAGGCCCCGCATCGTCGGCAGGCGCCACAGAAACGTCGTGGGCATCCCCGCGCGCAGGTACCAGGCGATGGCCAGCGGCGCCGCCAGGAAGACCGCCACTTGCGGCAGGATGAGCAGCGTGGCCATGGAGAAGGCCGAAGACGATCCGGCGGCCCACTGCATCAGACCCGACTGGAGGTAAAACATGAGCGGGAAGGCGAGGGCGGCGACGAGCAGCGCGTCGGCCGGGCGCGGCTGGTCGCATTTCTGGAAAAACTGCCGGCTGAGGAACAGGCGCAGGCTGGCCTGCGAGGAAAAGAGAATCTCTTCGCGCGCGAAGACCCGCGCGGCGACGCCCACGGCCGCCGCCGCGTACAGGCAGGTGCTGCCCAGCACGAAGACGTAGGCCTGCTCCAGCCCTTCGTGGCCCAGGAAGAGTTCCTTGATCAGTAGCGCGGTGTTGACCACCGGAGCGATCAGCAGCGGGCCGCTGAGTTCGATGCCCGGAATCGAGACCACCATCAGCCCCAGCATCGGGACGAGGAAGACCGGCAGGCAGTAGACCTGCGCTTCCTTCGAACTCGAGGCCAGGCTCGCCACGGCCATCAGCAGCGCCGAGAAGAAGAGCGTAAGCGGGAGGAGCAAAAGCAGCGCCGAAGGCACCGCCGACCAGGGCACGACGAACTCGGGGAGCTTGGAGATCCCCGCGATGTGAAACGTCACGGAGAAGCTGAGCACGTTCAGCACCGCGTTGCTGAGCGCCAGCGCGGAGACGGCGAGGAACTTGCCCGAGATCACTTCCAGCGGGCGCACGGGCGCGGAGATGAGCGTCTCCAGCGTGGAACGTTCCTTTTCGCCGGCGGTCAGGTCCACGGCGGGGTGCACGGCGCCGAGGATGATCATCATGATGAACCAGAGTGGCATCAGCGCGCCGAGGACCGAGCCGCCGACCTTTTCCGCCGGCGCGATGTTCTCGGGTTCCTTGAGGTCGAACGGCTTGAGCAGTTCCTCCCCGATCCCGTGGTTCTTCAGGCGGTCCTTCACCACGCGCGTGCGGTAACGCAGCAGCAGGTCGTTCAGGTGGCCGGCGGCGTCGCGGGAGCGCTGTTCGGCGCGGTCGTACAGCGCTTCCACCAACGGCGGCTCGCCGGCGTCGGCTCGTTTCATGGCTTTTTCGAAATCTTCGGGCAGCCGCAGGATCGCCTGGATGTTGCGGTTCTCAAGTTCTCGCCGCGGATCCTGGACGTACTCGAAGACCAGCCGGGGCGTCGTGTCCACCGCCTGCGGTTCGCCGTCGTTTTCGCCGGGCTTGGGCGGGGCCTTGCTCTTCTTCGGTTCCGTGAGCCGCGCGACCTCGTCGTCCACCGCGATCTTGTTGACGAACGCGAGCGCCTCGGCGGGTTCGACGGCGACGCGGTAGCGGTCGTTCTCGCGGCGCGACTGCGCCACCTGCGTAGCCTCGCCCACGACCAGCAGCATCACCGGGTAGAGCACCAGCGGGATCACGAAGTTGGCGAAGACCGTGCGGCGGTCGCGCAGGCTGTCGCGCAGTTCCTTGACGAAGATCGCGCGAATCTTCGGGAAGCTGATCATGCCGTGCCTCCCGGTTCGGGCGGAGGCGCGCTGGGGGCCTCGACCGCGGCCAGCGTGACGCTGCTGCCGCGGGTGGCCATATCCACGCGAGCGACCAGTTCGCGGAAGATCGCGCTGAGGCGTTCCTTCCCAGACGCGGCGCGCAGTTCGGGCAGGGTGCCTTCGGCGATCATCTTGCCTTTGTACATGAGCCCGAAGCGCTGGCAGACCTCCTCGACCTCGTCGAGGTGGTGCGTCGAGAGCACGATCGTGCGCCCCTGCCGACCTGCTTCGGCGATGAAGTTGAGGATGAGCTGGTTGGAAAGGACGTCCAGGCCGTGCGTCGGTTCGTCGAGCACCAGGACGGGCGGGTCGCCCACCAGCGTGCGCGCGATCTGCACGCGCTGCTTCTGCCCCGTGGAGAGCCCTTCGCAGCGCCGTTCGGCGAATTCCCCGATTTCCAGCAGGGCGATCCAGCGTTCGGTCTGCTGGCGTAGCGTCGCGCCGGAGAGCCCGCGCAGTTCGCCGAAGTAGTCGAGCACTTCGCGGGGGGAAAGGCGCCCGTACAGCCCCGTGTTCGCGGTCAGGAAGCCGATGCGTTCCTTCAGCGCCATCGGTTCCCAGATGCCGCGTTCGGCGTCGATGGCCGCGACGCCGTCCACGCGGATGCGCCCGGCGGTGGGCGTCATCAGCCCCGCGAGCATGCGCAGCGTGGTCGTCTTGCCCGCGCCGTTCGGCCCGAGCAGCCCGTAGACTTCGCCGCGCGCGACGGAGAGCGAGAGGCCGCCGACCGCGCAAAGGAGTTCGCCTTTGTGGGTGAAGAAGGTCTTCTCGAGGCCCGCGATCTCAATCATCAATGCCTGCGATACCATGGGGGGAGAGGGGCTTCAATCGGCGATTTAATCCCAGTCCGGGTCCTTGGGTTCCTGCGCGGGCCGGGTGATCGGGCGGATGGCTTCCAGCAGGCCCCACGAGATCAGCGGGGGCATGAAAACGAAGAGCATCCACCCGAAGCCGGAGGCGGTCGCGTACTTCACCAGCAGCCCGACTTGAATGCTGAGCCCCAGCGCCAGCACCATCCACTGCTGCAGCGGCAGGCGGAATTCGAACAGGCGCCCTTCGAGCCGGCACTGCTCCTTGAGGTTCTCCAGCCAGAACCCGCCTACGCCGAACCAGAGCACGGCCGTGGCCAGCAGGACGGGGAAGAGTCGTTCGGTATCAAGCCCGTCGGTCACGTTCGGCCTCCCGCGCCTGGGGAACGGTTTCTTCGCGCGGCGGGACCGGTTCGTCGGTCCA
This sequence comes from Planctomycetota bacterium, assembly GCA_026184295.1. GTDB lineage: Bacteria > Planctomycetota > SZUA-567 > H5-PLA8 > H5-PLA8 > JACQFI01. The sequence continues at coordinate 40,507 of JAHCJK010000019.1, read as the reverse complement.
GAAGAGCCCGTCGCCTTCCGGAAGTTCGATCTTGCGGCGGTAGATCGAAAACGGCCCGCGCACCTCCATCGTTTCCAGCACCACGTACAGAAACACCGGCGTCAGCACCATCAGGAGCACGCCCAGCACCGGGCGGGCCTCCTGTAGTACGTTCACCGCGCCGCCGAGTTCGACGCTGGCCGCGAAAAGCACGAGCAGGGTCTGCGCGAGCGTCAGGCGCGGGCGCGCGGCGGCCTCCCGCTGGACGAAGAGTTCGCGCTGCATGCGCAGCCAATCCAAAAAGAGCGGCACCGCGATGGCCAGCGTCACGACACTCACCTGCAACAGGTGCAGCACGCGGGCATTGGAAATGTAAGTTCCAACGGTGCCTGCCAAGATAAGGCCAGTAAAGAGGATAGAAATAAACCAAGCCATCTTCGTCCCAACCCTGCCTTGCCTCACCTTTCCTATACAGTAAAAGAATAGCCGCCTTTCCTTCGAAGCGCCGCCATGCCCTGCGAGGAATCCGCTTGCCTGTGATGTTTTGTGAGAATAGATTACGTTTTGTTACGTTTGCGGAACCGTGTTCCGCGCCTCCGAGGAGACTGTCATGCCTAAGCCGCTCTCGATCCAACTTTACACCCTGCGCGACGAGATCAAGAAGCAGGGCTTTCCCGCGATCCTGAAACTGGTGGCCGACATCGGTTACAAGGGCGTCGAACTCGCCGGCCTGCACGATATTCCCGCCGCCGACGTGAAGAAGATTCTGGGCGAGTACAAGCTCGGCATCGCCGGCGCCCACGTCGGGGTCTTCGACAAGAAGAACGAAGCCGCGATCATCGGCGACGCGCAGACCTTCGGCTACAAGTACGTCGTCACCAGCCCGCCGCGCGACGCGTTCGACAGCGACGACGGCGTCAAGAAGCTCAGCGAGACCATCAACGACGCCACCGCGCGCTTCGGCAAGGCCGGCCTGAAGGTCCTCCTGCACAACCACTGGTGGGAATTCGCGACGCCTTCGCGCGCCGAACTGCTCACCAAGCTCTGCCCCGACGTCGGCTGGCAGCAGGACATCTACTGGGTGCAGACGAGCGGCCAGGATCCCGTCGCGAACATCAAGAAGTACGCCGACAAGACCTTCCTGCTCCACGTCAAGGACGGCCCCTGCGACAAGGACAAGGCCATGACCGCCGTCGGCAAGGGCAAGGTGGACGTGAAGGGCTGCCTCGCCGCCGCCGAAGCCAGCAAGGTCGAATGGTACAGCGTCGAACTCGACCGCTGCGACACCGACATGGTTCAGGCCGTGAAGGACAGTTACGCCTACCTGACCCAGAACAAGCTCGCCGCCGGCAACAAGTAGTCCGCCCGGCAGGTCCACGATGCACGCGCGGGACGGCTTCGGCCGTCCCGCGTTTTTTTACTCCGCAGGCCTTGTCGCCGATTCCGACGCCCGATTCCGCCCGCAAAGGGCTACCAATCCGGCGTCCGTATTTTACAATAGGCCCATGAACGAGCGGGTTCCCGTCCAGGCTTCCGCGCCGGTGAGCGAGGCCGCGCGCGAAGGCGAAGGCATCCCCGGCATTCCGCGCGCGCGCCATACCGAACTCAACCGCCTGCCCATCCACTTCCGGCTCGGCTCCTTCAACGTCGAATTCCTGAGCTGGGGTTTCATCGACCGGACCAAGTGGTGGCGCAATTACCTCCACGCGCACACCTATTACGAGATCTGCTACGCCTTCGCCGGGCGCGGGCTCTTCCGCATGCTGGGAACCGATTACCCGCTCAAGCGCGGCGATGTCTTCATCGCCAAGCCGCGCGAAGAACACGAGATCATCGCCGACGAGGACGACCCGCTCGGCATCTACTTCTGGTCGTACACCCTGGTGCGCGACGCCGGACCCAAGCCGCCCGAGCGCCTGCTTTCGCCGCGCGAGACCGCCCGCGACGAGGCCCTCGACCGGCTCCTGCATGCGTTCGTGGACTCGAAGCACTGGGTCAGTGCGCGCGTGCCCGGCATGGAGCGCACGCTGGAACTGCTGAGCGAGGAGATCTCCCGCCGCGAGCCCGGCTTTGCCGGCGTGGTGGAAGCGCTCGCGTCCAAGCTGATCCTGGATACCGCGCGCGCCAGCCTGCCCGAGGCGCTGCCGGGCGAGGCCGTCGCGCCGCGCGCCCAGGACCCCGACGCGGCCCTGGTGGAACAGGCGACGCGCTACATGCGCGACAACCTGATGCGCAACCTCTCGATCCAGGACATCGCCGCGCAGGTGAACCTGAGCGACCGGCATTTCACGCGCGTCTTTACCAAGCACGCGAAGAAGACGCCCATCGACGCGCTGACCGAGATGCGCATGGCTTCCGCCGCGCAACTGCTGCTCGACCGGAGCCTCCCGATCAAAGAAATCGCCGAACGCGTCGGCTTCCCGGACGTGCGCTATTTCACGACCGTCTTTCGCAAGCACGCGGGGCTCCCGCCTGCGCAGTTCCGCGAGCGCGGCGGCACGCGCTTCGCCGACCCGGAACGGTCGCCCATCCCCGCCGCGCCGGGAAAAAAGCCCGGGCATATCGAACGTCCCATGAAAAAACGCAAATAGCGCAGGCCACGGACGTTCGGAGACGGTTGGCGCGACCTCGAAAAAGCATGGCCGGATTTCGAACAATGAATAATTATTTATAAACCATTGCCTATTAAGTATTTGTATCGCGTGTCCGTATTTCAAACATCCGCGTCCCAACCCCTCAATAGCTGTAGGACGATTCGCAGGGTAAGTAATTCCATCGCTGCGGCACAGACGCGGCGGAATTTTGGAAGCGAAACCGAGCCATCAAAATACCAAGGAGATGCCCGACATGCCCGCTCTCGCCCCCGCCGTCGAACGCAAGCTGCTCCACCTGACGCAGGAACAGGTCGATTTCTACAACGAGCACGGCTACCTGCACATCCCCAAGGTTTTCAACAAGGAACAGATCGACGCGATGGACCGCGACCTGATGACCCTGATCGATCTCTGGGCCACCAAGGAAGCCGGCTGGACGGGCCCGTGGCGCAAGGTCTACATGGACGAAGCGACCGAGAAGAAGTCCAAGCTCATCGCGATGCACGACCTCCAGCTTTACGCGCGCTCCTGGAACGACGCCGTGAACAACCAGATCCTCTGCGACAGCATGCAGGACATCCTGGGCGAAAACGTCGAACTCCACCACAGCACGCTCCACGCCAAGCCGCCCGAGACCGGCCATCCGTTCCCCATGCACCAGGACTGGGCCTTCTACAAGCACGCGGACGGCCGCTACATCGACGTGCTCGTGCACCTGGACGACACCTGCCACGACAATGGCGAAATCCGCTTCATGGACGGCAGCCACAAGCTCGGCGCGCTCGAACACATCACCCGCACGCCCGAAGGCGGGTGCACCCCGCACCTCCCGACCGACAAGTACAGCCTGGAAGACACCGTCGCGGTGCCGGCCAAGCGCGGCGACGTGGTCATCTTCAACATCCACACGATTCACGGCTCGCACATCAACGTGACCAGCAAGACCCGCCGCCTGGTGCGCGTCGGCTACCGCGATCCCGAAAACACGCAGACCGAAGGCCAGTCGCTCGGCCGCCCCGGCCCGATGGTGCGCGGGATGCGCCCGAAGGTGAACATGACCGCGCCGAAGTACGTCGAGGAATAAGCGCGGGGCCGCCGCTTCGCGCAGGGAAATCCGCAGGCAAGGGCCGGGCCCCCAGGGTCCGGTCCTTCCTGCTTTCACACGGGAGCCCCAGATGCCGAGCACGCTTGCGCCCGCCACCGCCGCCGAACGCTACGCCGCCGACGGCTTCTTCTTTTCGCCCCCGGCGATTCCTCAGGATCTGGTGCGCCGCGCGGTCGGGCGCATGGACGCCGTGATCCGCGGCGAGTACGAGACCGGCGTCGCGCCCGGCAGCCGCTGCTGGAACCCCGGCGACGACCCGCGCAAGATCTGCAAGATCGACAACGCGCAGCTCAGCGACCGCACGATCCTGGAACTGATCTCGCATCCCGCGATCGGACGCTGGGCCGCGGAAGTGACCGGAGCCAAGATGGTGCAGATCTGGTCCACGCAGCTTCTCTTTAAGCCGCCCGGCGGCGAGAACGCCGGCAACGTCGGCTGGCATCAGGATTATCAGTACTGGAAATACTGGGAAGGCGAAGTCTTCACCGCCTGGGTGGCCCTCTGCGACATCACCCCGGAGATCGGTCCCGTGGCGTTTGTGCGCGGGTCGCACCAGTGGGGCCTGCTGGAAGGCGGGAACTTCTTCAACAGCGACCTGGCGGAATTGCGCAAGTCGATGTCCATCCCCGCGGGCGCCGCGTGGGAAGAAGTGGAAGGACTGCTGCCGGCGGGCGCGGTGAGCTTCCACCACAAGTACACGATTCACGGCAGCGGCCCGAACCGGACGGCTCAGCCGCGCCGCAGCTTTGCGCTGCATATGCGCACGGAAAAGTCGCGCCCGGCTCCCAGCGTGCCCGACCACGGCTACGCCTCGCATCTGGACGATCCGTTGTATTGTCCGGTGATTTACCGCGCGTAGCGTTCCGCCGCCTTAGCCCACGACCACGGCGCAGAAGCGCCCGGGTCCGTGCACGCCCACGGTCAGCGTCTGTTCGATGTCCGCCGTGCGGCTCGGCCCGGTGACGGCCGTGATCGCGCGCGGCAGGTCGTCGCGGTCGAGCGCCCCGCCGGAGACGAAGAGCGCCTCCAGGTCGGGGACGAGCTGGTTCGCGTCCACGAGCACGAGCTGCGACTGGCTGAGCAGCCAGCCGCCGCGCCCGTGGCCCTTGCCCGCGCGGTGGATCACGGTGCCCGACTCGGCGATCGCGCCTTCGCAGCCGATCACCGCCAGGTCCCACGGCACGGTGGGCTCGCGTTTTTCGCGCGCGGCGGCGCCCAGTTCCTCGCGCCAGGCCGCTTCGGCCGGGCCGCCGTCGAGCTTCAGCGCCGCGATCTTCAGTTCGTCCAGCAGCGCGGGCAGGCCCACGGCCATCACCAGCGGGTCGGCGTTGTAGACCACGCCGCGAATCCCCCAGCGCGTCAGCAGCGCCTTGACCAGGTCGCGGGCCGCGAACGAATCGGCCGCGCGCTCGGCCTCCCCCTTCACCGCGCGCACGCGTTCGCAGAAGCGGTCCACCTGCTCGTCGTTGTAGTCGGCGCTGACGGCGCGCGAGAATCCGGACAGGCTGGCGCCCGCCACCGCGCGCAGCACCTGCGAAGTGTGCGGCGAGGCGCCGCCCGTGCTGCGGGCCGGCAGCGAGGCCGCGGCGCCCAGCGAATCCAGGATTTCGTCCCGCGCGCTCATCGCGCTCCTTCCGTTCGCGGCGCTACGGCCGCCGCGCCTTCCACTGTTGCAGGAAACTCTCGCGCGCCGGCTCCGGCAGGTCGCGCTCGCGCGTCCAGTTCGAAAGCACCGGCAGCGAAACCTTGCCCACCACGCCCGCGCTGGCCTTGGCCCGCAGGAGATGACGCCCGACGGTGGTCGCCGCCTGCCACAGCCAAGGGAAACGCCCCGCGATCGCGAAGATCTTGAACGAGAGCGCTTCGAAGAAATTTCGCCGGGCCGGCGCGCCGGTGGCGTGCGATGGCTTCTCGACCACGCGGTTGCGCAGTTCGAGCAGCATGTGCGGAATCTCGATCTTGACCGGGCAGACTTCGTAGCACGCGCCGCACAACGAACTCGCGTACGGCAGCACGTGCCCGTGGTCCATGCCCAGGTACTGCGGGCTGATCACCGCGCCGATCGGGCCCGGGTACACCCAGCCGTAGGCGTGCCCGCCGGTCTTCTGGTAGACGGGGCACGCGTTCAGGCACGCGCCGCAGCGGATGCAGCGCAGGCTGCCATTCAGCTTGTCGTCGGCGTAGATTCTCGTGCGCCCGTTGTCGAGCAGGATCACGTGCAGCTTTTGCGGGCCTTCTTCGCCTTCCTTCGCGGGGCCGGTCAGGAAATTGGTGTAGCTGGTCAGGCGCTGGCCCGTCGCGCTGCGCGGGAGCAGCTTGAGCAGCACCGCCAGGTCGTTGAAACGCGGGACGATCTTCTCGATGCCGATGACGGCGACGTGAATCTTCGGGAGCGTGGTCGCCAGCGCCGCGTTGCCCTCGTTCTCCACGATCACGATGGTGCCCGTCTCGGCGACGGCGAAGTTCGCCCCGGTAATGCCCATCTCCGCGCTCAGGAAGCGTTCGCGAAGCGTGCGGCGCGCGATCGCGTTCAGGCCCGGGATGCCGGCCTCGGGCGGATTCTTTTCCTTCAGCGTGCGTTCGAAGATGTCGGCGACCTGTTCCTTGGTCTTGTGCACCGCCGGCGCGATGATGTGCGAAGGATAATCCTCGTCGAGCTGGAGGATGTACTCGCCTAGGTCGGTCTCGACGGTCGTGAAGCCCGCTTCGGTCAGCGCGTGGTTCAGGCCCGTCTCTTCGGTCGTCATCGACTTCGATTTGACGATGGTTTTGACGCCTTCGGAGCGCGCGAGGTTGATCACCAGTTGGTTCGCGTCGCTGGCGTCGCGCGCCCAGTGCACGTACCCGCCGCGTTCGATCACCTTCTCTTCGAATATTTCAAGGAGTTGCGGGAGGCGGTCGAGCGCCGCCTGCTTGATGGCGCGCCCCTGCTCGCGCAGCGCCTCGAACCCGGGCAACTCCGCGACGGCGCGCAGGCGCTCGTTCACGAACTTGCCGGTCGCGCGCTTGAGCGCCGCCTGCAGGCCCGGGTCGTGCAGCGCGCGGTTGGCGTTTTCGGCGAACTTTTCGGAGGTGACGTCCATGCGTGTCCTGCCGTCCCCGGTGCGAACCTTCGTTACAGGCGCAGCTTTTCCACGATCGTCCGGCCGATGTTCAGCGACGCGGTGGCCGCCGGCGACGGCGCGTTGCAGACGTGGACCATCCGGTCCGATTCCACGATCAGGAAATCATCCACGAGGCTCCCGTCGCGGGCAAGCGCCTGCGCGCGCACGCCGGCCGGTGCGGGTTCCAGGTGCTCGGCGCGGATTTCGGGCATCAGGCGCTGCAGCGCCTTCACGAATGCGCGCTTGCTGAACGAACGCCACATCTCGCCCATGCCGCTGCGCCAGTACTTCGCCGCCAGCCGCAGGAAGCCGGGGTAGGTGAGCGATTCGAAGAGTTCGCCGAGGTGGATGTCGCGGCGGCGGTAGCCTTCGCGGCGGAACGCCAGCACCGCGTTCGGACCGCATTCGACGTGCCCGCCGACCATGCGGGTGAAGTGCACGCCCAGAAACGGGAAGCTTGGGTCGGGCACCGGATAGATCAGGTTCTTGCAGAGGTGCTTGGCTTCGGGTTTCAACTCGTAGTATTCGCCGCGGAAAGGCACGATCTTCGCGCCCGGATCGCGGCCCGCCAGACGCGCGACGCGGTCGCAGTACAGCCCCGCGCAGTTGACCGCGAGCTTCGCGTGCACTTCGCCCGCCGCGGTCTCCACGACCACTTCGTCCGCGCGCGCGTCCACTTTGCGCGCCTTTGCGTTGAAGAGAATCTCGCCGCCGCCTTCGCGGATGCGCGCGCCGAGCCGTTCGCAGACCTGGCGGTAGTTCACGATGCCGGTCTCGGGCACGTGCAGCGCCTTCACGCCCGCCGCGTGGGGTTCCAGTTCGAGCAGACGTTCGCGTCCGATCAGTTCGCAGGCCACGCCGTTGGCCACGGCGCGTTCGTGGATGCGCTGGAGCGCCGGGAGTTCCTTCTCATCGACCGCGACGACGACTTTGCCGCAGATCTCGTACTCGACGCCTTCGGCCTTGCAGAACGCTTCCATCGCCTGCTTGCCCTGGCGGCAGTTCAGCGCCTTCAGCGAGCCCGGTTTGTAGTAGATGCCGGAATGGAGGACGCCGGAGTTGTGCCCGGTCTGGTGGTTCGCGAGACCGTTCTCTTTTTCGAGCACGATTGCGCGCTTGCCGGGATGCCGCTGGAGCACGTGGTACGCCGTGGCCAGGCCCACGATGCCGCCGCCGATGATCGCCACGTCGGTCGTGTGCATGCGCCTCGCGTCCGCGGTCAGTTCCCGGCCCGCGGAGGCGGCACGCGTCCGGTCAGGAGTTCGGCGATGTGAAAGGCGCGCGCGTGGGCGCCCATGCGCGAGAGCCCGCCGGCGATGTGCAGCAGGCAGCCGCCGTCGCATGCGACCACGCAGTCCGCGCCGCTATCTTCGATCGCGCGAATCTTCTCGTCCATCATCGCCGTCGAAACGTCCGGCAGTTTGACCGAAAACGTCCCGCCGAAGCCGCAGCAGACGGTCTCGTTCTCCGCCAGCGGGACGAGCTGTGCGCCGGCGACTTTTTCGAGCAGGACCTTGGGCGAGGTCTTCTCGTTCAGTTCGCGCAGCAGGTGGCAGGAGGCGTGGTACGCGACCTTGCCGGTGTATTCCGCGCCGAAGTTGGTGATGCCGAGCACGTGGACGAGGTACTGCGTCAGCTCGTACGTCCGGTCGGAGAGCCGCTGGACCTCGCGCCCTTCGGCGCTCAGCGGATCGAAGAGTTCCTTGAAGAAGACTTTGACCATGCTCGTGCAGGAACCCGAAGGGCAGACGATGGTCTCGGAGCCGCGGAAGACGTCGAGCCAGTGGCGCACGACTTCGCGCGCTTCGTTGCGGAAGCCGCTGTTGAACGCGGGCTGCCCGCAGCAGGTCTGCGCGAGCGGCACGTCCACTTCGCAGCCGGCGCGTTCGAGCAACTCGACGGCGGCCCAGGCGGTCTCGGGGCGCATCTGGTCGGCCAGGCAGGTGACGAAGAGGGAGACGCGGCGCGGCGCGGGCATCAGCGGGCCTTTCGCGCGGGGGCGCGCTTGAGGGCGGCGAGCTGCTTTTCCAGCGCGCGAATCTCGGCGTCGCCTTCCAGCACGCGCAGCGTCAGGTCGAACGTCCGGGTCTCGCCCGGCTGGAGCGGCTTCAGGCGGCCCTGCTTCCGCTCGTTCGCGCGCCCGAGCACCGAGCAGGTGCCGGGTTCCAGGCCGACGACGTACACGCCGGCGCCGACCTGCTTCCATTCGCTGAACATCGGCAACTGTGCTTTCGGGTATTCGACGACGAAGGCGAGGCGTTCGCCCGAGGCGCGCCGGGGCGCGGCGATGCCGGCGCGGACGAGGCCCCGCGCGTCCGTCCGCATCTCGTGAAAGAAGACCTGTTCCTTGTAGCCCGCGACCGGCGCCTCGAAGTCCGCGTGGTCCGGCAGGCCCGGGACGGCGACCGCGTCGCGCGGTTCCACGCGGGTGGCGGACGAGAGCAGCCGCGAGCCTTCGTCGAGGATCGGGAAGCCGACGTTGATGTGGTAGAGAAAGAGGAGCGGCGAGGGCGTGAAGCCTTCGTTGCTCACCACGTCGTGAATCTCGATCCAGCGCGCGCCGAGCGCGCTCGAGATCGTGCGCGTAAGGCACAGGTTGGGGCCGAAGAGCCCCGTCGCGGTGATCTCGCGCATCTTTCCGGTGATCGAGACGACGTACTCGTCGCACCGCCATTCGGCCGACTCGGAGATTTCGCACGCGGGCGTCGTGGAGAGCCCGCCGTGCAGGCCGTGCGGCTGGTTCTGGTCCACGTTCGGCGCGCCGGCGTTCTGCATTCCGCAGGTCGTGACGAGCCCGACGCCGAAGGTGCGCAGCCAGCCGAGTCCCACGTCGTTGTAATAGGACGGATGCACGTCGCCGAAGGGCGCGCGGTAGGCCAGCGCGTGGCCCTTGTAGTGCACGCGGCCCAGATCCATCGCGCGGTCGAGCATGATCTCGGCGTCGAGCCCGCTGCCGGTGCGAAGGATCGCCGCGCGAACGCCGCGCGCGTGCCCGTCGTCGAGCACCACGCGTTCGAAGCCCGCGGCCTGGCCCATCTCGCCGACGCGCGCGCGAAAGGCGTCCCGCTTCCACTGTTTTCCGAAGACGTCCGCCACGTACCGTTCTCCGTTCCGGCCGAAACCAAGGTACCTGCTTAGGTCCTGTTTCAGCTATTGCAAGTGCCGCGCTAGGCCGGGTTCCACCAGCACGCGCCCTTGCCTTCGATCGCCTCGCGCGCCCGCGCGCGGGTCTCGTCCATCTCTTCGGCCGTCATGGGGCGAAAGGCTTCCGCGGCGGCGAAGGCCGCGTCCTGTTCGTTGGGAAAGGAGAGGCCCAGAAGCGCCACGTCGGGGTCGCAGGTGAGCGTGTAGCGCACGCAGCTATCCACGTCCATCCGCGCGAGCAGCGTCGCCGCGGGCGCGTCGCCGCCGCCGGAACTGACCTTGCCGCGCGGGCGCGCCGAGAGCGGCCGGCCGTAGCCTTCGGTCTCGCCCAGCAGCTTGCCCGCGCCGAACGTCTTGAAGCAGACGCTGCCGACGCCATCGGCCTTGCAGCGCGGCAGGATCTCGGTCACGTAGCGCGCGTCCACGAACGGGCCGACGGGGAACATCACCACGTCGCAGAGCTTCGAGTCCAGCGCGGCGTTCAGCACGTCCGGATGGTGGCTCGAAATGCCGCGGAAGCGCGTCTTGCCCGCGCGCACGCACGCCGCGAGCTGTTCGAAGCCGCCGCCGGGCGCGGCCAGCGCCTGCCAGTCGCTCAGCCTGCTGACGCCGTGGAAGACGAACAGGTCCGTGTGGTCCGTGCGCAGACGCGCCAGGCTCGCGTCCACTTGCGCGGCCACCGGGCGGTCCAGGTGGTCGATCTTGTCGATGACGAAGACGCCGACGCGCCGGCCTTGCAGCGCGCGCCCGACGATCTCCTCGCTGTAGCCGTCTTCGTAGCCCGGCGCGGTGTCCACCAGATTCAGGCCCGCGTCGAGCGCGCGGCGCAGGGTCGCGACGCACTGTTCGATCGGCACGTTGCGGTCGGCCAGGTCGCCCGCGCCCAGGCGCGTGGCGGCAAAGCCGGTGCGGCCCAGTTCGCGGCGCGGCGCAAAGCGCGGTTGCGGGTTCGGCATGGCGTCCTCGTGCGCGGCGGCGCGCGTCACTTTTCCTTCTTCGCGCCGTGGTTGGTCTCGATCGCTTCGGCGCAGCTCATCAGGTTGTGGATCACGGCCTCGAAGGCCTCGAACGTGAACCCGCCGATGAAGAGCGCCATCGAGAGATCGTAGCGCTGTTCGACGGCGGAGACGGCCACGCAGTACTCCCAGCAGGTCTCCAGGTTCGATTGCAGCAGCTTCACCGCTTCCTCGAACTTTTCCACCGGCATGTCGGCGGTCCGCGTCGTGATGCAGATCATGTCGGAGTCCTTGTCGATCCACGCGAGCGCCTCGAACGGCCGCCCTTCGACGCGGAAGAGGACGCGGTTGTCGTCGGCAAGCTGCAACTCCGACGCGTTCTCCAGCGCGTCCACGTAGTCCATGATCTTTTCGACGTAGTAACGCCGTTCGATGTCGTAATCCATGCGCTCCCTGCCACCCTCGGAATCGCGCCGCATCATAAAGGATACGGGCGAATCCGCATGCGCAGGTGTCAGCCGCCGCGAGGGCCCGGGATTTTTCTTGTTCCGTCGCTCGCGCCGGTGTACATAAAGGAGAGATAATGAATCGATTCAATGATTAGGTATACCTAAGTTGGTGCGAAGGAGTAGGAAATCGGAATGCGAAAAGCTCCTAACTCCCTGCCTGAATCAGAGGTTAAGCACCTCTGGCTCAAGCAGCACCTGTTGGAGCGCATCCGGTCGGGCGTCTGGAAGCCCGGCGCGAAGGTGCCCACGCAGCGGCAGCTCATGGCCGAATATCGTCTCAGCCACGCCACGGTCAGCCGCGCGCTTCAAGATCTTGCGCGCGAAGGCTACATCGCCCGCGCGGTGCGCACCGGCAGCCGCGTGCTCGGCCGGGCCGCGCCTGCCGCGCTGCGGCTGCGGCTGCATCTGCTCGGCGGCGTCCCGCCGGCCGCGGCCAAAGGTCTGAGCGTCTTCCGCGATCTGCTCGACGAAGCCCGCGCGCTCGGCATGACCGTGGAAGTTCACGAAGGGCTCTCGCAGGTCGCGCGCGCGAAGGTGCTCGACGGCCTGCTGGAACGCCGCGTCTCGGACGCGCAGGCGAGAGAAGGCGTGGTCTTTCCGTACTTCGCGGGTAATCGGACGCACATCGACCGGCTGCGCGAGGCAGGCGCGGCGTACGCGGTGCTCGATGTCCCGCACGAAATGCCCGGCTACGCCGTCGTGCTTCGCGATCACCGCGCCGCCGCGCGCGCGCTGGTCGAACGGTTGCTCCGCGCCGGGCACGCGCGCGGGCGTATCGGGCTGGTGCTCGGCCGGCGCGACGAGGCCGACCCCGATCCTTTTCAGTGGGACCATGCGAAGGCCGAGGGCGCCTTCGACGCGCTGGGCGGCGCGCCTGAGTCGCAGATCGTCCGCGACGTTGAACCCACGTTCGAAGCCGGCGTCCGCGCGGGCGAGGCGCTCCTGGCGCGCGCGCCGAGCCTGACCGCGGTCTACTGCGACAACGATCACAAGGCCGCGGGGGTCTGCCAGGCCGCCGCCGCGCGCGGGCTTTCGGTGCCCGCGGACCTCTCGCTTGCGTTCATCAACCGTCCGGCCGAAGACCTCGTCTTTCCCGTCGCGCCGTCCTACGCGTGGGCCTCGCCCGATGGCGTGGGCGCCGCGGCCGCGCGCATGCTCTTCGACGAACTCACCGATCCCGGCGCGAAGCCCGCCGGCCGCGTCCTGCCCATGGTTTTCGAAGAAGGCTCGTCCATCGCCGCACCACGCAAAGGAGGCTCGGTATGAAGGGCACGGGAATTCCCAATGGGCGCGGAGTGCGCGCGCTGATCGGCCTTTCGGTGTTCTGCTGGGCGTGCGCGGGTGCGTCGGGTTTGGCCCAGGACGCGGCCCCGGCCGAACGCGCGGGCCCCGAACTGATCAAGAACGGATCGTTTGACGAGGCCGGAGACGGAACGAAGTGTCCCTTCGCTCAGTGGGTCGGGCGCAGCGGACAAAACGGCGCCTATACCTTCGAACTCGTCCTCGGCAAGACCGGCAAGGCTGCGAAGGTCGCCGGAACCAAAGCGGGCCGCGGAGATATTCACACGCTGGCTTCGTTCTCGGCCCAGGCCGGCGCGACGCTGCGCGTGAAATTCTGGGCGCGCACCGAGAATCTGAAGGGCGGCGCCTTCGCCAACTTGGAAGGCGATCCCGACGACAACGGCTGGCACAAGATCAACATCGATGCCTCGAAGGACTGGAAGCTGTACGAGGCGCGCGTCGTCGTGCCCAAGGGCGCGAAGGGCGAAGACCCGCCGAAGCTTTCGCTGTGGATCTACCACTTCGGCACGGGCGATCTCTTCATCGACGAGGTCAGCGCGTGCGTGGTGACGCCGGACGAGGCCGCCGCCGCGCGCCGCGAGTTGGAAATGGTGGGGAACTGGGCCCGCGCGATGTTTCCCGATGCGGAAGTCGGTACGATGTCCGAAAACCTAAAGCTCGATCTGCTCAGCAAGAATCCCTCGCCCAAGCCCGAAGACGTCGCGCGCATTCGCGCCTCCTTCCTCAGCGGAATCGCCGAGCGCGAAAAGACCGGCGGGGACTTCGTGGTTGGCGTGGCCTCGAGCCTCACGCAAGTCTTCCTCGACGAGCCGTACCGAGGCGACTTCGCGCCGGCGCTCAAGCTCTCGCTTGCGCGCAACGAGCGCGAAGGCGCGCAACTGGTCGTCGTCTCGCTCGGCAAGGCGCTTAAAGAGGTGTCCGTCTCGCTGGCGGGCGACCTGTCGGGACCGGGCGGCGCGAAGCTGCCCGCTTCGCAGGTGAAGCTGAATTTGGTCGGCTACGTGGACACAAGCAAGGGCAAGCGGCCGTACCAGTCGCAGAAGCTCGGCTGGTGGCCCGACCCGCTGTTGCCGAACGCGAAGTTCGAGGTCAAGCCCGGCGAATGCCAGCCGGTGCTGGTCACGGTCGAAGCGAGCGAGGCCACCGCGCCGGGCACGTACAAGGGCGAGTTGAGCGTCGCATGCGCGACGGGCAAGACCACGCTGCCGATCGAAGTGAACGTCCGCCCGTTTACGCTGCCGATCAAGGGCCACTGCGCGGCGCTCTCGCTCGCGTTCGAGCCCGCGCTGATCGCGAAGTTCTACGGCGGCGACGAGGGCGAGAAGATCGCGGAACGTTTTGCGCTCGCGGCGGCGCGCAACCGGCTCCCGCCTGGCACGCTCCTGAACGGCTGGGCCTGGAAGACGCCGAAGGTGCCCAAGGCGGGCGACGGCTACGACTTCGCGAAGCTCGACCGCTGGATCGGCGTGCTCAAGCCGTACCTCACGCGCTTCCCGCTCGCGCAGGTGCCGCGCTTCCGCAAGTTCGGCGGCGGCGACTACGACGAGCGCTTCAAAACCGAGTTCGCCGCGCTGATCAAGGCCTACGCCGCGCACGCGAAGGAGCAGGGCATCTTCGACGCCGCGGTGCTCTACAACATCGACGAGGCCTCCGACCACCCGAAGCTGCGCGAGTGGGACGCCTGCAAGGAAATGTACGCGCTGAGCAAGAAGGCCGCGCCCGGCCTGCCCGTCATGCAGTGCCTCAACGAGTACAAAGGCGTGCAGGCGCTGGCCGGCCACGCCGACATCTGGGACCTCTACTTCGGCCAGTTCGAGCAAGCCGGCGGCCCCGAGCGGCTCAAGGCGGGCAACGAGATCACGCTCGCCGTCTGCATCTGGCCGTCGGAGCACCCCAACCTCTTCGTCGAATACCCGCTGCTCGACGCGCGCGTGATGCCGTGGATCTGCTTCCGCACCGGCGCGAAGGGCTTCGAGTATTGGGACCTCTTCCAGAGCTGGAACGAGAACCTGGAGAACAAGGCGTGGTGGACCTCCGGCGACGGCACGCGCACGGCGTGGAAGCTCGAGAAGCCGCACGGCGACGGGCTGCTGATGTATCCGGGGCCCCAGGGCGAACCGCTCAGTTCGCTGCGCTTCGAATCGCTGCGCGACGGGCTGGAGGATTTCGAGTACCTGACGCTGCTGACGGAACGCGCCGCGAAGGACCCGGGCGCAGCGGCGCTTCTGAAGGAGGCCCGCGAGGTTCTGGTGACGGGCGTAACGTCCTACGACCGCGATCCGCGAAAGATGCTCGACCTTCGCGAACGCATCGGCGCGGCGCTTTCGAAATAGCCGCTAGCGTCCGCCGCGCTTCCACCAATCGGGGTCCTGCTCCCACGGCTGGCGCGGCGCGAAGGCTTCCTCTTCCTGGTCGTACATCGTGTACGCCTGGCGCAGCCGGTAATTCTGGTACGCAAGCACGCCAAAAAGGACGGCGGGATAGAGTTGTCCGTTCTTCGGATCGGCCGCGCACCATGCCAGGAAGCCCGCGGCGGCGACGATGCCCACCACCATGCATGCCGAATGCGCCAGCCGCGCGCCGCCGCGCGGACGCATGGCGGTCAGAACCTCCTTCAGTATCTGCCCGCCGTCGAGAGGATAGACGGGGATGAGATTCACCAGTCCCCAGATTCCGTTGATCCAAAGCAGGTAGGCCACCGCCAACACAAGGTAGTAGCGTCCATCCGGCGATAGGGGAAGGTTCCGGAAGTCCACCGCGTACGCAAGCCCGAAGACCGCGCCCCAAAGGACGAAGCCGGCGCCGGGTCCCATCAGCAGCACGATCACCCGGCGCGTGGTGGTGAGGAATCCCTCGTGAATCGCCAGTCCGCCGAGGTGATACAGAACGACGCGCACGTTGTACGCGCCGAACTTCTTGGCCGTCAGCGCGTGCCCGAACTCATGCAGCAGGATGGAGACGAAGACGCACGCGGTCCAGATGGCCAACGGGGCGAGCGTAACGTCCTTCCGCCAGCCCATCAGCAGCGTGATGGCCCAGAACCAGGGCGAGACGCGCGTGGGAACGCCGAGCATCGACCAGTTGAGATCGAACTTGTTCGGCTTCGGCTCGAGAACGATCTGCATGCGGGCTCCTCAAGGAGCCAAGATAGGCGCTGCGCGCGCGGATGCAAAGGCAGGCGCGTACGAGGTTGTTCGGTCTTGGGAGAAAGCGCGGGGGCGCTCAGGCTTCGAAGTTGAAGCCTTTGGTCCGGCCGGGGCGCGAGTCGCCGCCCATGCGCTTGGCCTTGAGCGGCGGCGCGGCCTGGAGCTGGCCGAGAATACGCTGCAGTTCGTCGGCCAGCGCTTCGCCGTCGGGATAGCGGCGCGCGGGTTCCTTTTCCAGCAGGCGCATGACGACGCGCGCGGTGTCCTCGCTGAAAGGCGTGCCCA
Organism: Planctomycetota bacterium; assembly: GCA_026184295.1. GTDB lineage: Bacteria > Planctomycetota > SZUA-567 > H5-PLA8 > H5-PLA8 > JACQFI01. The sequence goes on along the minus strand of JAHCJK010000019.1, from coordinate 24,383 downwards.
TCGTTCGCACGTCCGGCGGCGCGTTGTTGACGTGCATCAGCATCACTTCGTAGAAGTTCTCGCTGTCGAACGGCAGCTTGCCGGTCAGGCATTCGAACATCATCACGCCCAGCGAGTACAGGTCGGAGGCCGGGCGGAGATCCTTGAGGCCCTGCGCCTGCTCGGGCGAGATGTAGTACGGCGTGCCGACCGAGACGCCTTCCTGCGTGAGCGCGCGCACCTGATGTTCGCCCATGCTGCGCGCGAGGCCCAGGTCGGTCACCTTCACCTGGCCGCCGGTGGTGACGATGATGTTCTCGGGCTTTACGTCGCGGTGCAGGTAACTGTTCTGATGCGCGTGATGCAGGCCCAGGGCGGTCTGGCGGCAGTATTCCAGCACCTCGGCCTCGGGCAGCTTGCCGCCCGCCTTCTGCAGCTTCTTGTCGAGCGCCTCGCCTTCGACGTACTCCATGCAGATGTAATAGAGACCGTTGACGCACGCGACGTCGAGCCCGGAGACGATGTTCGGATGGTGGAGCTGCCCCACCGCGCGCGCTTCGCGCAGGAAGCGTTCGAACATGTTCTGATCTTTGGCGAGCTCCGGAAAAAGCACCTTCAGCGCGACGATGCGTTTGGTGACGATCTGCCGCGCCTTGTAGACCTTGCCCATCGAGCCTTCGCCAAGCTTCCCGACGATCTCGAAGTTGCCGAAGCGCTTGGAGCGCTCCTGCGGTTTCGATTCTTCCACCAGTTTGGCGAGCGCGTCGGCGTCGATGTACCCTTTTTGTACAAGGATTTCGTCGATGGTTTTCTTGACGCCGACTTTCGACACCGATTGCTGTACGGCGATCGCTTCCTCGATCTGCTGCCGCGTCAACTGATTGCGCTTGATCGCAAGCACCCAGTGCGGATGCTGGTCAAGCACGGCGGCGGAAATGGAAGTGGAAGACATGCGATAACTCCGGCCTTTCGGTGCGTCATCTCAGGTGTAGGATTGACATACGCAAAACGTATGTCAATCGCCGCGTCCAGTCAATATGAATATACCTTCTTGCGGGTTTTTCAATAATTTGATCTGCGTTTAAATTAGGGTTGTTTCAAACCGAATTGATTCCAAACGAACAAAGCTATATGCCGTGCAGATATCACATGCGCAGACCCGTGCATTGGAGCCGCACAAATCCCGTGAAATCACACGTGCGATGGAGCCGTTTTCGAAGCTGTACGGGCGAAGCGCGGGCTTTCATGCGATGATCGAGACACCAACTTCGAGGGCGTCATGCTTCCCTTCCTGACCGAGACGAACCGAGCCGCATTCACGGGCGTGCGCTTCAAGGCCCGGCCGGAAGATTTCATCGTCGAAGAGATTCCGCAATACGCGCCCGGCGGCGCCGGCACGCACGCCTATTTCTGGATCGAAAAGCGCGGCATGAACACGCACGACCTCGCGCGCAGGCTGGCGAAGGCGCTCGGCAAGCGCGACCGCGACGCCGGCATCGCGGGCCTGAAGGACGCGCAGGCCGTCACGCGCCAGTGGATCAGCTTCGAACACGTCGCCCCCGAGCGCCTCGCCACGCTCGACCTGGGCCCGAACGCCCGCGTGCTCGAGGTCTCGCGCCACGGCAACAAACTCAAGATGGGCCACCTGAAAGGCAACCGCTTCGTCATCCGCCTGCGCACGGACGGTTCGCGCGAACTGCTCGCCGCAGCCGCCCGCGAAACCCTCGGCCTTCTGCAGGCCAAGGGCGTGCCCAATTACTTCGGCGCGCAGCGCTTCGGCCGGGACGCGAACAACGCCGCGCTTGGCCGCATGCTCGTGCAGGGCAACGAGGCCGGATTCATGCAGGCCGCGGCGCAGGCGGGCACGCCGCCGCCGCGCGCGCGCGACGGAAAGTTCCGCAACCTGATGGTCAACGCCTTCCAGTCCGAACTCTTCAACCAGGTGCTCTCGCGGCGCATGCCGGACCTCGGCAAGCTGCAGGCCGGCGATCTGGCCGTGCTGCATCGCAACGGCGCGGCCTTTAAGGTCGAAGACGAAGCCGCCGCCGCCAAGGAACAGCCGCGCGCCGACTCCTTCGAGATCAGCCCCAGCGGCCCGCTGTACGGTCCCAAGACGCCGCTGGCCGAGGGCGCGCCCGGCACGGTCGAGCGCGAGGTCTTGGCCGCGAGCGGCGTGGAGCTGGAGGACTTCGGCCGGCCCGAGGCAGAGCGCCAGCCCGGCGCGCGCCGGCCGCTGCGGATTCCGCTGCTGGAAGCGCCCGAGACCAGCGTGGACGAAGAAGGCGTGGTCTTGAAGTTCGCGCTGCCTTCGGGCGCCTACGCGACGGTGGTGCTGCGCGAACTGCTCGGAGACGCGGACGCCTAACGGCCTGGTCAGAACTGGCCGCGCCCCGAGGAACTGGTGGAAGCGGCCGGCTTGGGCGGGTCGGGGGTGAAGTCTTCGCCCGGATTGATGTAGCGGTTGGCCTCGAGCTTGAACTGTTTGTCGTGCAGTTGGCGGTAGCGGCCGTTGAGCGCGATCAGTTCGCCGTGCGTGCCGCGTTCGACGATCCGGCCTTCTTCCAGCACCAGAATCTGGTCGGCGCTGCGAATGGTGCTGAGCCGGTGGGCGATCACGAAGGTCGTGCGGCCCTTGCGCAGGCTGTTGAGCCCGTCCTGGATCATCTCCTCGCTCTCGCTGTCCAGGCTGCTGGTGGCCTCGTCGAGGATCAGAATCCGCGGATTGGCCAGCACGGCCCGTGCGATCGCGATGCGCTGCCGCTGGCCGCCGGAAAGCTTCACGCCGCGTTCGCCCACGTACGAATCGTAGCTTTCGGGGAAGCGTTCGATGAACTCGTCGGCGTGCGCGATCTTCGCCGCGGCCTGAATCTCTTCGCGCGTCGCGTGCGGCCGCGCGAAGGCGATGTTCTCGCCGATGGTGCCGTCGAAGAGGAAGTTTTCCTGCAAGACCACGCCCAGATGCGCGCGGTAGTCCTTCAGGCGCACGGTATTCAGGTCGCGGCCGTCGAGCAGCACCTGGCCCTGGCCGGGCTGGTTGAAGGTCATGGCGATCGAGATGAGCGTGCTCTTGCCGGAGCCGCTCGACCCGACCAGCGCGGTGGTGGAACCCGCCGGCGCGGTGAAGCTGACTTCGCGCAGCACGGGAATCCCGGGCACGTATTCGAAGCAGACGCCGCGGAATTCCAGTTCGCCGCGCATCTCCTTCAGCGGGGCGCGCTCGTTGTCCTCCGCGTCCTCGGTGGCCATGCGCTTGATCTCGCGGATGCGGTCGAGCCCCGCGAAAGCTTCGCTGATCTGGGTGCCGATGCTGGCGAGTTCGATCACCGGCGCGGCCATCAGGCCCGTGAGCATGATGTACCAGAGGAATTCGCCGGGCGTCATGTCCGAGTGCGCGCTGAAGATCATGATCACGATGGACGTCGAGCCGATGATCACGGTCGTGAAGGCCGTGACGGCGCTGACCCCCGTCATCGTGCCGGTGACGTTGCGGAGCAGCTTGTGCGCGCCGCGGGCGAAGACGAGCGCCTCGCGCTTTTCAGCCGTGTACGACTTCACGACGCGGATGCCGCCCAGGCTCTCGCCCAGGCGCCCGGTCACTTCGCCCTGAATCTTGTTGCGTTCGCGAAAGCGCGGGCGCAGGCGCTTGAACGCCACCGCCATGCCGGCGCCGAAGGTGGCGAGCACCAGCACGTTGGCCAGCGTCATCTGCCAGTTCAGGTAAAAGAGGATGCACAGCGAGACCGTGGCCGTGACCACGCCGCCGGTCAGCTGCACCAGCCCGGTGCCGACCAGGTTCCGGATGCCGTCGGAGTCGCTCATGATGCGCGAGATCAGGACGCCCGTCTGCGTCGAATCGAAGTAGTTGACCGGCAGGCGCGAGATGTGTTCCTGGACGCTGCGGCGCATTTCGGTGATGGCGCGCTGCGCTGCCACGCCAAGCAGCTGCGAGAGCGCGAAGGACGTGGCGGCCTGAACGATCGAGGCCGCCGCCACGAGCGGGATCAAAAAGTTCAGGACATCGTACTGGTGGTTCGCCAGCACGTCGTCCACGAAGACCTTGGAACTGTAGGGAATCGAAAGCGCGACCGTGCGGTTGATGGCGAGGATGAAGAGGCCGGCGCCCAGGCGGCCGCGATTCTGGGAAATCAGGTCGCGCGCTTCGCGCCAGGCGCTTTCGAAGGAGGCTTTCTTCTTTTCGCCGCCTTCGGAAGACCCCGCCGCTCCGCCGCCCTGGTTGCGGCCGCCTTCGCCCGTACCGGGCATGCCGCCGCGCATCGTCTGTCGTAGGCCCGCTTCCGCCATGCGAATACTTTAGCCCAGGCCGTTGGAATTTAAAAGCAACGCCGCTACAGCAGCGGGATCACACCTTTGATCAGGAAGACCACCAACACCGCGCCGAAGATGTCCACGAGGATGCCGTACCGGATCATGCGGCTGAGCGGCACGTAGCCGGAGCCGTACACGATCGCGTTGCAGGGCGTCGAGACCGGCATCATGAACCCGAGGCTCGCGGCGATGGTCGCGACGAGCGCCGCTTCCAGGGCGTCGCCGCCGGAGGCGCGCGCGATGGCGATCACCACCGGCACCACCATGTTCGCCGAGGCCGTATTGCTGGTGAATTCGCTGGTGATCACGGCAATCAGCGAGGCCGCGACCAGCAGCCACAGGCCGCTTCCGCCGCCGGGTAGCCAGCCGGTCAGCGTCACGCCCAGGTGTTCGGCCAGACCGGTCTGAAAGGAGAGTTCGCCGAGCGCGAAGCCGCCGCCGTAGAGCAGCACGACGCCCCAGTCGATCTTCGTCGCTTCGGCCCAGGACATGGCGCGCCCGCCCTTGCCGTCGGGCAGGAAAAAGAGCAGCACCGCTCCGAGCAGCGCGGCGACGCCTTCGGGCATCAGGTTGGTGAACTGTTTGTACGCCGAATCGTCTTCGCCGTAGATGAGCGCCATCACGCCCGGCGCGATCCAGAGCCCCGCCGTGAGGAGAAAGCAGAACGCCGTCGAGATCTGCCCCGCCGTCCACGGACCCAGTTTCGCGCGCTCGGCGCGGATCAGTTCCTGCGATCCTTCCAGCCGCTTGACGCCCGACGAACAGAACCAGTTCAGCACGACGAAGATGAAAAGGAAGAGCGCAAGCACCGCCGGTACGCCGATGACGCACCATTTAAAGAAGGGGAATTCGACATGCAGCTGGTCGCGGATGAACTTAAGGCCGATCACGTTGGGCGGCGTGCCGATGGGCGTTGCCAGCCCGCCGACGGAAGCCGCGAAGGACGTCATCAGCATCATGCCGGTCGCGTAGCGCGGACTCAGCTTTTCCGAGCCCGGGCGGTCCTTGTCGTAGAGGAACCGCAGGATGCCGAGGCCGATCGCATACATCATCGCCGTCGTTGCGGTGTTGGAGATGAACGCCGAGATCGTGGCCGTCACCGCGCCGAACGCGAAGAGCAGCCGCGAGGGGCTCGACCCGACCAGCGGCAGGGAGAGGACGCCGAAGGCCAGGCGCCGGTCGAGGCCGTGGTGCATGATCGCCTGCGCGATGATGAACGAGCCGATGAAGAGAAACATCAGCGGGTTCGCGAAGGGCATGAAGACCGCCTTCGCCGAGGCCACGTTGAAGATCACACACAGGCACGCGCCGAGCAGTGCCGTGACGGACATGGGGATGATCTCGGTAATCCAGAGCACCACCACCAGGCCCACGATGGCCGCAAGCCGGTGCGCCGCCGGCGTCATGCCCTTGCGCGCCGGTGCTTCCGCCTTGGCTTCGGGCTTGGATTCGGATTTCGCCTCGGACTTTGCTTCCGATTTGGCTTCGCTCTTGGTTTCTACCGAGGGCGGGGCCGGCTTGGGCGGCGGGGCTTCGCTGAGCGGCGCGAAGAGCAGGCCGAGGAAGACGATGGGCGCGAGCACCCATCCCGAGCGTGCGCGGAATCGTTCGAATTTTTGTTCCAGTTCGCTGAGCGCTTCCTGCATTCGATATCCTTATAAGGAGGGCCTACGCCTTCTTCATGGTCTTCAGGATTTCCCTGCGGTACGGCATACCGGCCTGCGCGCCGTGGCGCGTCACCTTTAAGGAGGCGGCCGCGACGGCGAAATCGAGGGCGCTCACTTCCTTGATGGACAGTTCGGCCGCGTAGCAACCGTTGAAGCAGTCGCCCGCGCCGACGGTGTCCACCGGACGGACCTTCGGAGCCTTCGCGTACAGAATCTCCGGCAGATCGGAACAGTAGGTCTCGGCGCCGCGCGCGCCGCGCGTGACCACGAAGACGGGGAAGGGCGCGAACTTGTTCGACTTCCGCGAAAGCGCGTCGGCCTTGCGCTTGGCGTTGTTCCCGCCGGCCTTGGTCCCGGCCAGGCCCTCGAATTCCGTCTCGTTGGGCGTCACCCAGTGGCAGTGCGCGAAAAAGGCCTTCGGCAGTCCCTTGGCCGGCGCCGGCGCGGGGTTCAAGATCACGCGCGCGCGGCCGATGTCCTGCCAGCCCAGCTTCATGGCTTCCAGCACCGACGCGTAGGGAATCTCGAGCGAGACCAGAATCACGTCGGCAAGCGTCAGGTCCTTCGGCATGCCGCGGCGCACGTCCGCGGGGGTAAGCCGCGCGTTCGCGCCCGGCGCGACGACGATCAGGTTCTCGGCCTTCTGGCCTTTGGCGCCCTTGCCGATCGCGATCAGCGCCACGCCGCTCGGCACGCCCTTCTTCGTCACGCAGCCCGAGCAGTCGATGCCCTCGCGCTCCAGGTCCGCGCGGCGGGCCTGGCCGAAGGCGTCGTCGCCGAACGCGCCGATAAAGCGGACGTTCGCGCCCGCGCGCGCGGCGGCCACGGCCTGATTCGCGCCCTTGCCGCCGGCGAAGGTCGCGAGATCGCCGCCGAGCACCGTCTCGCCGCCCCCGGGCAGCGTGGCGCAATGCACCACCAGATCCGTGTTGCTGCTCCCGACCACGATGACGCGGCCGGCTCCGCGCTTGCCCATGCGGGAAAACTCCTTTCATTCGATGTACGGCGTGGCATCCATCGTACCCGTGGCCCGGCAAAAAATCCTCGCGTTCTACCCCTTCCGGAGGCGACTAACGGAGGTTCGGATGAACCCTCGGCCGGGCGCCGCGTTGAACGTGCTTGCCGACCTGGGTCGGCCCTATAGGTTGGGTGGGATGAATCGCATGCGGCGTTGGAAACCGTTTCTGCTCGCCTCACTTTGGCTGGCCTGCTGCGCGTGCGTGCTGCACGCCGAAGACGCGTTCGACTACGAGGCCGAAGGCAGCTTGAGCGAGAACGTGCGCCTGGTCTGGGAGACCGAGCGCTGGGGCAAGGCGCTGGTCGGCTTCAGCGGCGGGATTTTGGCCGCGATCGTCTTCTGCACCGCCAACGCGGGCAACGCCTACCGCTGCGGTTCGCGCGCGGCCTTTGCCAAGCTGCCGCCGCGCACGAATCCGGAAGGCCTGGTGGAAATCCGCGACCGCCCCGAGTCCGGACCGATGCACCGGGCGCTGAAGGTGGGGCTGGTGGCCGGGCGCGGAGGCCTGCTGATCAGCAAGTCGGCCGTGCTGGCGGCGTGGGAGACCGAGCGCGGGCGCTACCGGCACTGGCCTCGCGTCCTGATCGCGCTCGGGCTGGTCTCGCTCGCCCTCGGGCTGCTCTCGGCGTCTCAGTTGATGCCGCGCGCGATGCAGGCCTGGCTGGTCGGCGACCGCGTCGGCCAGTACACGGCGCTCGACCATGCCCACGCGCTGCTCAACTGGGGCCTGACGAACTGCTTCGTCGCGCTGCTGCTCTTCTTCATCTTCGACCGCATCACGCAGATGCTCGTGGACCGTTCCACGCTGGCGCTGGTGCGGTATCTGGGCGACGCGAGCGATTCCGACGCGGGCGGGTTCCCGCAGTCGCCGGCCGAGGCGCTCAAAGCCAACGGCAGTTGACCGCTTATTTTAGAATCGCGAGCGCTTCTTCGTGGGCCTTGCGCGCGGCGGCGGCGGCGCGTTCGGGTTCGTCCTGCTGGTTGGCGTCGATGGGCACGAGCTGCCAGATCAGGTCGTGCTTGAAGGACTCGCCCTTCTTGAGCGCCGTCAGCGGGCTCAGCAACTCCAGTTCGACATTGCTCCCCAGCGACTTCGGCGCGGTGAAGATTTCCCCGTGGCAGCCGCCGTCGGGGTAGCGCCCGTCTTTCTCGATCGCGTGCGAAATCACCAGCATCTGCCCGGGAAAGATGCCGGCGACCCAGCCTTCGCGGGCGGCCTCGTCGGAGCGCACGCCCACTTTCTGGCCCGCGTCGTCGTCGTTCTCGATCGAAAGCACCGTCTTGTGAACACGGAAGAGGTTCGGCTTCAGTTCGCCCAGCGGCTTGTGGCGGTCCTTATCGAACGGCTGGCCCAGCGGCAGCAGCGCGAAGGATGGTTTGATCACCTGCGTCACCGACCAGAGCGTCAGATCCTTGGCCGAATCGCCGCTGCGCGTCATCGTCTGGCGGATGCGCAGGAGCGGCTTCTTTTCGTCGAGGACGATCTCGCGCACGGCCTCCGCGCCGAACTTCGGGCTCGTCGGCGTGCTCAGCTTCACGCCGCCGGGCACGGCCTCGGCCTTGTTGGGCGCGCAATCGAAATGGTAGACCGGGGGCCAGCCCCATTCGGATTGCTGCGCGGGCCAGATCTTGTCGCCGCCGAAGTTGTACCACTGATTGTCGGACTTGGCGGTCTTGCCGGCCAAGTCGCCGTTGATCCAGAGCACGCTCGGCTTCTCCTTCATCGCGAAATGCAGGATGCGCGCGACCTCGGGCACCACGATCGCTTCGCACGATTCGTTGCTCAGCTTCCACGCGTCCTTCCAGCCGCGGAATTCGACCTTCTCCACCGTCACGCCGGCCGTGCAGGCGGCTTCCACCTTCTGGCCCTTGGGCGCCGCCGGGGGATCGGCCTTGGGCAGCTTGGGATCGTCCTGCGGGCCGAAGGGGCTCGCCGCGGTGTAACTCAGGCCCTTCGGCGGCTTGCCGGCTTCGTCCACGATGCGCGCGCAAAAGCCCCAGCCGCCGCCGCCCTGCGCGATGGTCAGCAGCACGCGGTTCCAGCCCTTCACGAACTTCACGTTCGGAATCTTGTCGCTGTCCGGCGCGACGCCGCGCATGGCCGAATTCGTATGCACCGCCGCGCCGTTGACGTGCACCTTGATGCCATCGTCGCTTCCGACCCACACCTGCGCCGTGCGGTCCGCGTCGGAGTAGACGTACACGTGCGCGCAGACGGTCACGTTGCCGAGGTTCCCGGCGAGCGCGCCGAGGTCGAAGAGGCCGTTCTCCGCGCGGACCGTGCGCCAGCCGCGGCCTTCGCTGGGTTTCAGATCGGCGGTGCCGGGCGGGTCCTCGTTCAGCACCGAGTTCGGATCGACGCCTTCGCGCACGGGGCCGAGGAGGAATTCCTGCAGCAGATCGCCGGTGACCGCGCGGCCCGGGACGGCGGTAAAGCTCACGTCGGCCGTCCCGCCCGAACCGTCCGCGGCCTTCAGGCCCGGCGCCTTGAGCGTCAAGGCCTGGCCCATCGGCCAGTCGGCGGCCTTGAGGTAGAGCACGCGGCCGTCGGGCGAAAGCTCCGCGCCGGCGATCTTCACCGCGCCGGCATCGAAGGCGGCGGGTTTGGCTGTCGCCGGGTCGAGCGGCTTGTTGCTTGAGAACGTGGCCAGCGGCCCCGCGCAGCTCACGAAGGCCAGCCGCGGCGCGCCGGGTTCGTTGACGAAGAACGCCAGGCCCCAGGCGTCGGGGTTCTCGCTCGGCGCGCCGGACCACGCGGCAGTCTTGCCGTCGGAGCCGCGCAGGACCCAGTCGATGCGCGTGGCCTTGCCGAGGTCGAAGTCGCAGCGCTTGTTGCCCGCGTGGAACCAGTCCAGCGGCACCTGCGCCTCGATCCAGTATCCGCCGTCCACTTTTTTCCCGCCGGTCTGGACCATCTGCTTCCCGTTGCGCAGGACAAAGGCGTTGCGGTCGGTCAGCGCGAAGACGAGCTTGTGGTCCGCGGGGCCCGCCGCCGAACGCATCTCCGCCAACGCGGTGGTCGGGGACGTGAGCCGCAGTTCGACGTGCGCGCCTTCCAGGAGCGTCTCCGGCGAAGGACGCTTCTTCTTCGAATCCGGCGGCGCGAAGCCGGGGTCCTTCACCGCCAGGCCGACGAAGAGGTGCCCGGGGCCTTTGGCCAGGCAGGCCTTCAGTTCCAGCGCGCCCTGCTTCACCTCGAAGGGCGGGATGCCCTCGAAGGCGGCGGCGCTGCCGTCCAGCTTCAGGTTCGCGGGGACGACGGGCAACAGGCCCGGCGCGCGGCGCGGCAGGAACGCGGTCACATTCGCGCGCGCGGCCTGACCCTGTTCGTCCATCTCGAAGGCCAGGTCCTTTACGCCCGCGCCGAAGGCGTTCAGCGGCGCGTCGGCCGCGAAGAGCCCGTCGCCCGCGGCCTCGTCGCCGTGCTTGCCGTCGTCGAAGAGGTCCACGGTCTTGCCGCCGGCGGTTACGCGCGCCTTCACGGCCGCCGAAGCGTTGATCGCACGCAGCGTGAGCCGCAGGCCGGAGCCGTCCGGCTTGACCTCGGCGGAAACGGGCCCCAAGCGCGCGCCGTTGGCGGGCGTGAACGCGAACTCGTCGAAGTCGTACACGCGGTCCTCGCCGGGCGAATCGAAGACGATCTCGCGCAGGCGCTGCGGCACCGCGGCCCCGCCGAGGATGAAATCGGCGAGCGGGATCGCGACGTACTGGTAGCGGTCGCTCAGCGGTTCGCGGAGGTACCGGCCGAGGTCCACGAGGTTCGAGCGCCCCGCGTGTTCCAGCCCGTAGCCGCGCCCGTCGTCGCGCAGTTCCAGGCGCAGGGAGGTCGCGCCGGGTTTGTTCGAGCGCACGAAAAAGGCGAGGTACTTGGAGCCGCGCGCGTCCACGGGCGCGTTCTTCCAACTGAAGCCCGCCTGCCCCAGCGCGTTGACCGAGACCCGCAGGTGCGAGGCGCCGGTGAGCGGCCGTTCGGACGAAGCGCCCGCCGCCACGCCGCCCGCGGCCCAGGCCGCGCCGCCGCCGGGGGTCTCGCCGTTCCAGAGCGGCTGGTCTTCGGACTTCTGGAGGACGTACACGACCGCCAGGGAGGCCTCGGACGCGCCATCTTTTTGAATGCGCACGGGCAGCGCCGCCAGCCCCGGCAGACGCGGACCCTTGAATTCCGGCGGCGGGCGCAGCGCCTTGTCCGGAACCTGAAAGCGCCCGGCGTACACGCCGTCGCCCGCGGCCCCGTCGCCGCTCTGGCCGTCGTCCTTTAAGGCGAAGTCGGCCGGACCCGCGACGCCCGTCAGGTCCATCTTCACGTCCGCGCCCGCGGCCGTGCGGCAGGTGAAGAGCACTTCGCCATCGCCCGCGAAGACCGCGCGCGGTTCCGCGCGGGTCTCGGCGCCGAGCGCCCGCGGGTCCTTGGGCGCGCCGCGGTTGAGTTCGCCGTTCTTGACGACGTACAGCACGGAGCCGTCCGCGTTGGCGGCCATCATCGCGCCGTCGGCCACCAGGTCGCCGACGTACAGCCCCTCGTTGAGCTTCTGCCAGGAATCGAAATGGTCGGAGGAGTAGACGACGCCTTCGCCGGTGGGATCGTACGCGAAGATGCGTTCCTCGCCCGAGGGCCCCAGCCCGCGCGCGAGCGAGGCGGTGTTCATCCCGTTCTCGGGACCGGCTTCCGAAGAAGAGGTGCCGAAGTCGTAGGTCACCAGCAGGCGCCCGCCGGCGGTGCCGAACCAGACGGTGCGCGTGTTCAGGCGGCTGCCGACGAGGTCGGAAGGCCGCGCCTCGACGTTCAGCAGGCGGAACCAGTTCTTGCCCGCGTCCAGCGAGCGGTAAAAGTCCGCGCCGCGGTACAGGCCGTCTTCGCCCTGCCCCGGCGGGTGCGAGGCGGCCATGAAGAAGGTGCTCTGGAAGACCGCGAGGTCCTGCACGCCGTACTCCCTGGCGAAGGCGCGCCAGGTCGCGCCGCCGTCCACGCTCACGCTCACCCCGCCGTGGTCCATCGAATGCAGCGCGTACAGCGTGGTGAAGCTCGGGTCGTAGTCGTCGAAGATCAGCTTGTGGATGTGCGGATGCGCGAGGCCCTTGTCCACGCCGCCCAGCCCGCGCCAGGTCGCGCCGCCGTCCTCGCTGGCGAAGACGCCCTTTTCGCGCGTGCCGGCGTAAAGCTGTCCGCGGCGCACGGGGCTTTCGAGCAAGGCCGTGATCACGCCCAGAGGCTTGGCGGCCTCGGCGGGTAGCGCCTTAAAAGCGACACCGCGGTCGTGGCTGACGAAAAGCCCGTGCGCGGTCGAGACGTACGCGGTCGCCGGGTCGGCCTCCGAAGGAAAGACGCGTTCCACGTCGGCCATTCCCGACACCTTGGTCCAGGCGAAGCCTGCGATCGGCGGGGTTTTGGGCTGGGGCGCGGCGGGCGGTTCTTCCCCGGCGCGCAGGGCCGCGGCGCACGCGGCGAAGGCGAGCGCCCCGCGGAGGATCAGGCGCGGGGAAAGCGTCCGGCGTTTGAAGGAGGGCATGTCATGGTTTTCCCAGCACGGTGGTTTTCGCGAGATGGCCGTCGCCTTTCACGCCGTCCTGGTCCTTGGCGGGCAGCGAGTGGATGGCGCGGCCTTCCTCTTCCAGTTCGCTGTCCGAGAATACGCTGGCGACCTCGCCGTCGCCATTGTCTTCCAGGCCGGGCAGTTCGGAGAGCACGCGGCGCCCCTGCCACGCTTCCTTGGCTTCGAAATTGTTGCTGGACTCGATCGGGTCGTCGGTGCCGGCCAACACGGGCTTGCTGGGGTAGAGCTTCTTCCAGAGCGCCAGATTTTCCTTGCCGTTGACGGTCATGATCAGCTTCGACTGGTCGGCCTTCTTCTTGGTCGCTTCTTCCATGAACTGGTTCTGGTACCAGCGGATCATGCGCGCGGACGAGGCGTTGAAGGCGTCGAGCAGGTTCACCCGGCCCGGTTCGAGCGCCAGGAGCAGGAACTCGCTGTAGTACGTCACGCTGGCCATGGTGTCGCTGACGGTGGCGGTCAGCGTCACGCGACCGGGCCCGGCAAGCGACTTCGCCCACGGCGAACTGGCCGGCGCGGTGTTGAGGCAGACCAGGCGGCCTTTCAGGCCCTTCAGCGCTTTGGCGGCCTCGACGTCGTCCAGATCCTTCCCGGGCAGGCAGATCTTCCCGAGGCCCTGCGATCCGTACCCGTGCCCGATCAGGATCAGCACCGTCTGGTCGCCGTCTTGGCCGGCCTGCGCCAGCGCCCCCAGCGCCTTGAGGACGTTCTCGTGCGAACAAAGGTCGGCCTCCGGCACGTCCTCCGCGGGCTTTCCGTCGATCTTGAGGGCCGGGGCGCGCAGCACGCGCACGTTTTCCGCCTTGAAGCCGTAGGTCTCGGTGAGCAGCTTCTTCCAGCGCGCGGTCCAGTCGGCGAAGCGCGTGGCCGCGTCCGGTTCGAGCCCCGGGTCGCCGCTGACGATCAGCGCCCGCGCATCGCCCGCAAAGGCTCGCCCGCACCCGAGCACGCCAAGCACCGCCAGCACCAAGCCCAGTTTTCGCATAGCCCGCATCCTCAATTCGTATCCTTCACTGTTCACTGACTACTGTTCACCTTTAACTGACCACTGACCACTGACCACTGCTGTTCACTGCCCACTGCTGTCAATGCGTCAGACAGTAAATGACGATGTTCACGCCCATCTCGATGGCGCGCTTGCATTCGTCCTTGTTCAGGTTGCCGAAGCCGACCCAGCCGCAGTGCAGGTCGCCGCTGGTGACGAGCGCCATCAGGCGTCCGGTCTTTTTGTCGAAGAGTCCCATCGGGGGATTCTTCTTTCCCTGCAGAAAGGGCATGTGGTTGTGCTTGAAGAAGATCTTGTAGAGTTCGTGGTCCTCGGGAATCGGCCGCATCGGGTTGTCGGGAAAGACGCGCTTCATCTCGCGCACGAAGGCCCGGTAGAAGTTGTCGCCGACCTGGTGGAGCACGCAGTCGTCGCCGAAGACAAACCCGCCGCGCGAAATGTATTCGCGCATGTTCTCGACGTGCTTCTCGGGCAGGACGAAATCGCCTTCGCTGGTCATGAAGACGTACGGGTACTCGCACATCTCTTCCAGCTTGTCCAGGTTCACGACCACCGGTTCGGCGAGAATGTTGATGTTGGTCAGGCGCTTGATCGACTCGCGCAGCTTCTGGTCCCCGACGGGATGGATGTCCCACTTGTCGGGCACGTCTTCGCGGCATTTGAACTGCAGGCGCGGAAAGTAAAACTGCCCGGTGTTGACGCGGTCTTCGCCCCGCGTCCCGGTCTTGGAGAGCTGGACGTAGTTTTCCACCGTGCCCTTTTCGGGGGCGGGCTTGGGCTGTTCGGCCGCGGCCAGCGAGGCCAGCGCCAGCAGCAGCGCGCATCCGGACGCCAGGGTCTTCATGCCATGCCGCTCCTTCTTCGCACGATCCATTCCGCGAACCAGATCCCGCAGATCAGCAGCAGCAGGATGGGGGCGTCGCGGAGTTCCTTCTCTTCGACGAGGTCGAGCATGCGGCTGCGCTTCACCGCGTGTTCGCGGACGAACGCGATCACCGCGTCGGTCTTGCCTTCCAGATCGGCGACGCCCTTGCCTTCGTTGGCGATGCGGGTGAGCAGGGCGGCGTCCATGTCGATGCGGTTGAGTTCCGGAGAGGTCTCGATGGCGGCGAGGGAGGTCAGCGCTTCGAGCGTGTTGCTTTCCACCTGCGCTTCGACGCCGATGCTGTAATCGCCCGCGTGCGTGGGCCGGAAGGTGGCCTGGTAGACGCCTTCCTCCCGAAGAATCCACGCGAGGCGGACCTCGTCCACGTTGCCGAAGCCGTCCTTGACCCGCGCGAGCACCTTGGCTTCGTTGCAGGGGCGGTGGCGGCGGTCGAGCACCGTCGCGGTGATGGTCACGTTCTGGCCCACGCCGGCGACGCGCGTGTCGGTGCCGACGCTCAGCATCTCCTTGCTGCCCGCGGCCAGCCAGCGGATCGTCTGCGACCAGAAGCGCCTGAACGTATCGTCGTTCGCGGGCCGCAGCATCTGCCAGCGCCACGAATTCGCCGCCGCGAAGACGCCCGTGCGCCCCGCGCCCACTTCCTGCACCGCCAGCAGCACCGCCTGGCGGCCGTCGGGGCCCGGCTGCGGATGCCGCGCCAGCACCGCCGCGCCGGGCTTGGCCGCGTACAGCGGGTTGTAGCCCTTCAGCGGCGGCATGAGGTTCCACTGGGCGATGTTCTCGTCCGAGTTGCCGCTCAGCCGCAGGATTTCGTCTTCGGCGCCTTCGCGCGTCACCTGCATCTGGAACTTCGAATCGTCGAAGGCTTCGCCCACGCCGCCGGGCGCCAGCGAGACCGGCAGCAGGTCGGCGAGCGGCGTGTTCTGGTAGCCGCCGAGGTTGAAGGCGTTCACGCCGCCGAGCATCAGCAGGCCGCCGCCGCGGACCTTCACGAAGTCCACGATCAGCCGGAGCTGCTCGGAGGTAAAGTACCCGGCCTCGATGTCGCTGAGGATCACGGCCTTGAAGCGCCCCAGGCGTTCGGCCGTGTCGGGAAAGCCTTCGCTGAGGAAGCTGTCGTCGTCGGCGCGCTTGTAGTAGTTGCCTTTGCCCAGGCGCAGAAGCGTGACGACCTTGAAGTGCTTGTTGTCGGCCATCGCGCGGCGGATGAAGGCGTACTCGTGGCGCGGCGAACCTTCCACCAGCAGCACCTCGACGCGCGTCTCCTTGACGTCCACCTGCACGATGCGTTCGTTGTTGTCGAGAATCTGTTCGTCCCGCGCGGCGGGGAGTTCGACCTTGTACTTCACCGCGCCTTCGGCTTCGGCGACGAAGGAGATGCGCGCGTCGGCCAGGTTTGCGCCGGGTTCGAAGAGCACCTCTTCTTCCTTCAGCAGTTCGGTGTCCTGGTACAGCCGCACGCGCACGGGTTCCTGGATGTTGCTGCGGCGCACCTGCACGTTCATCGTCACCAGCGAACCGCGTTCGGCGCTGCGGGGCGCGCGCACGTCCACGATCTGCAGGTCCGGAAGGCCCTTGGCTTCGCCGAAACCGATGCAGTGCACGTGCCCGCCGCGCGATGCGACCAGCCGCGCCAGCCCCGCCGGGTCGGCCCCGGTGGTCTCGATGCCGTCGGTCAGCAGCACCACGCCTTCGACGGGCAGGCCGCGCAGCATCTGCGAGAGTTCCTTCAAGCCCTGCGCGAGGGCGCTCTGGTCGTCGGCGGGCTGCAGCGCGGCCATCTGTTCGGGCGTCACCGGGCGGCACTGGCTGCCGACCGTGAAAAACCGCACCTCGCCGAACTCGGCCAGGGCTTCGGCCAGCTTGCCTTCGGAGCCCAGCGCCGCGCGCGCACGTTCGAAACGGGTCTTGCCGCTCGCGCCGTCCTTCACGTTCATGCTCGTGCTGGCGTCCACGGCGACGGCAAAGATCGCCTTCTGTTCGTCGCGCTTGCTGAAGCGCAGCACCGGCCCGAGCAGCGCCAGCGCCACCAGGGCCGTGCCCGCCACGCGCAAGGCCGGCAGCGCCCAGCGCCGCCAGCCCTGCGGCGCGCGGGCTTCGCGGCGGTACAGCCACCACGCGCCAAAGGCGGCCAGCGCCAGCGCGAGCAGCAGCAGTTCCGGACGAAGGTTCCAGGTCAGGCCCAGATCGCCTTCGCGGTAGGATTGCAGCGGATATTTAAACAGCCACTGAAACACGCGTGCTCCCTCGTGGTGGTCCCATTCTCAATGTGGCTCCCGGCCTCGCACCCGCGTTACTTCTTCGGTTCTTCCTTCGCGTCCGGCGCGCCGCCTTCCTTCGAGAGTTCCTCGTAGTAGGCCGCCACCGCGCCGCGGTATTCGCTGGGGACGTTGTCCTTCTGGATGTTCTTCATCGCGCGCTTTTCCTGCTCCTTGCTGACCTTGCTCTGCAGGTCCACCTCGGCCTTTTCAAGTTCCGCCAGCAGCGCGCGCACCTGCTTCAGGCTGCCGGTGAAGTCGCGTTCGAACTCCGTCTCCTTCTTCGAAGCGTTTTCGATCGCCTTCGCGTCGGCCTTCTCGGTGAACTTTTCCAGCCGCCCGGCCATCTTCATGGCTTCCGCCTGCGCGTCCTTGGCCGAACGGTTCAGCACCTGGCCCCAGGTCGCGGAGACGCCTTCCTTGCCCTGTTCCTCGCGGCCGGCCTGTTCGGACGAACCCTTCGGATCCTGCTCGCCCTTGCCCTCGCCGGTCTTGCCTTCGCCCGTCTTGGCGGCGGCCGGGTCCTTGCCTTCGCCCTTGGCGGGATCGCCGCTCTTGCCGGCGGGATCCTTGCCTTCGCCGGCGCGCGGGTGCTCGCCCTTGCCTTCGGCCGTCTTGCCGTCCGGATTCGGCGCGCCCTCGCCGCCGTTCGCGGCCGCCTGAGCGGTCTGCTCAAGGCGCCGCAGCGAGGAGGTGAGGTTCTTCAGCTCGCGCAGGGTACGTTCGGCCGCGGTGCGGTCTTCGCCGGTCAGCGCGTTGCCGGCGTCGGCGACCTTCTGGCGCGCGGCGTTGAGCGCCTCCTGGACCTGCGCCATGGATTTGCTCGCCGACTGGATATCGCCCTGGCCGAGCTGCACGGCGGCGTTGGTGGCGGCCTGCGCGGCGCGCTTGCCCTGCATCGCGCGCGAGGCGCCCTGGAGTTCCTGGCGGGCGGCGTTTTCAGGCGTGCGCTGCGTCGGGTCGTTGGTGCCCGTGCCCTGCGCGAGCGCGTTCACCTGGTTCTGGAGTTCCTTGATCTGGCCCATCAGGCCGGCCTGCTGGCCCGCCAGCGCCTTGGTGCGTTCGTTGCGGACGCGTTCGTCGGCTTCCTTGCCGTTGGCGCCTTCGCCCGCGCGCTGCGCCTGGTCGAGCACCTTCTGCTGCTCGTTCTGCAGGCGTTTGATCTCGCGTTCGACGTTCTCCAGCGCCGTCTCCAGCGAGGTCGTGTTGGCCATGCCGGCGGCGGCCAGCGCTTCGCGGATGCGCTGTTCGGTGTTGCGCCCGTTCGCCGCGGCGGCCTGCATCTCGCCCTTGCGGATGTTGTCCGCCGTCCGCTGCCCGCTCTCCGCCGCCTGCCGGAAGGCCTCCGCCGCCTTGGCCTGCTGGTCTCCGGGCTTGCGGCTGGCCTGGTCGAGCTTCGTGGCGAGCTGGTTCAGCATCCCGGTGATCTCGTCCTGCTTCTGCGCCGCCTGCCCCGCCGGATCTTGGGCCCCGTTCGGATTCTGCTGATTCGCCTGCGGCTGGCCGTTCGGGTTCTGCTGATTCGCCTGCGGTTGTCCGTTCGGATTCTGCTGATTCGCCTGCGGCTGGCCGTTCGGATTCTGCTGATTCGCCTGTGGCTGCCCGTTCGGATTCTGCGGGTTCTCCTGTTGTTGGCCGTCCGGATTCTGCGCATTGGCCTGCTGCTGGCCATTGGGATTCTGCGGCTGATTCTGATTCTGCTGCTGCTCGCCGCCGCCGTTGGCCTGGGCCTGCTGCGGCTGGTTCTGCGGTTGGTTCTTGTTCTGCTTGCCGCCGCCGGCCTGCGGCTGGGTCATGGCGAGTTGCTGGAGCATCTCGGCCAGTTCTTTCTGCTCCTCGGCCAGCTTCTTGGCTTCCTTCTCGCTGTCCTTGATCACCTTGCGCTTATGGAGTTCGTAGTCGTGGTCGGCCGCGGCCATCTGCCCGCCGGTCTTCTTGATTTCCAAAAAGCGTTCGAGTCCGCCTTCGACGTCCACCTTGTCCACCGCGGTGCCCTGCTTGGCTTCGTAGTAGCCCTTCCCGGCGAGTTCCTTGCTGGTCATCTTCGACTGGATGACCTGGTTGCGGAAGGCCATGGCCTTGTTGAGTTCATCGATCGCGGTCTTTTCGTCGTGCTTGCGCATCGCGTCGTACGCGCGCAGCAGGGCCGCGTCGCCGAGCGCGAGCAGCTTCTTGTCCGACTCGGTGGGCTCGGGGAAGCCGATCGGCAGGCCGATCTTGCGGACCTCGACCTCGCCGCCGTCTTCGGCGTGCAGGGAAAAGACTCCCAGCCCAAGCACCGCGCCCGCGGCCAGGATCGTCATGCGCATCGACATCGGTTCCGTCCTCCGTTCGTCAAAAGCGTTCGGCTTCCATAGGGTCTACGGCTTGTACGGCTGGCCCATGCCCGGCTTCCCGGTGTGCTCCAGGTTCTTCGAGAGCCGGCGCATCTCCTTTTCGAAGTCTTCCTTCGTCATCTGGCCCTTCTTGGTGTGCAGGTCCCACAGCGCGCCCATCACGGAGATCAGTTCGGGGTCGCCGGGCGGATGCGGTTCGCCGGGGTGGTGCCCGCCCGCGTAGAAGCTCCAGGATTCCCACAGCCGGATGGTGATCTGGTAGACGTCCGTGTACGCCTTCTGGCCCTTCAGGTCTTCGGCTT
Source organism: Planctomycetota bacterium (assembly GCA_026184295.1). GTDB lineage: Bacteria > Planctomycetota > SZUA-567 > H5-PLA8 > H5-PLA8 > JACQFI01. The sequence continues at coordinate 5,056 of JAHCJK010000019.1, read as the reverse complement.
CGAGATGGAAGGTGATCGAGTCGCCGGGCTGGACGTTGGCGCGCTTTTCCAGGTCGAGCACGAAATCGGCGACCTTGCGCTTCTCGCCGTTGCAGGGCAGCTTCAGCACCTCTTCGTTCATCACGCCGTAGGTGAAGTGCAGGCGCACCTCCTTCAGGCCCACGTCGTCCTTCACTTCGGCGGCAAAGACGACCTCTTCCATCGGATGCACCATCAGGTCGATGGCCGGGTGCAGCAGGTCCATCTCGGGCGGTTCGTCGGCGCGCACGCGGATCGAGAAGCGCCGCTCCACGGGAATCTTCTTGCCGTGGACGTCGTAGGCTTCGATCCCGTAGTCGCCGGGCTTGGAAAGCGTCAGCGTCGCGGAAGCCTCGTTGCCGTTGGCCGCCATCGGCACGTCCGTCCCGCCGCTCAGATGCAGCGTGCCCTTCGCGAGCCGGCTGGACGCGACCACGGCCACGTCCACCTGCGTGCCCTCGTAGGCGTCGATGGCGCCGTCGAAGCCCGTCACGGTCGCGGGCGGGAGCTTGGTGTACTCGGGATAGCGGTAGGTCAGGCGCAGTTCCTTCAGCACGCCGGGGTCGAAGACCTTCGCGTGGTACTTCTCGGACTTCTCCTCGCCCACCGCGACGTAGTACGCCAGGTCCTCGGTCACGTCGGCCAGCGTCTGGAAGTAATGCTGCGGGCGCGCGGGGTCCTCGTTCATCGGCAGGCTGCCCCAGCCCCCGTCGCTCTTCGAGAACATCAGCACCGGCGCGCCGGCGGCGCGGCTGAGTTTCACGCCGGCCTCGAAGCGCCCGCCGCGTTCGACTTCCACGTCGCCCGGCGTCACTTCGAACTTGAGCGGCTCGGCCTCGCGGTTGCTCGCCTGGCGCAGGTATTCCGCGAGCTGCTCCTGCTGGTCCTTGCGGCGCTGCTCGGCGGCGAGTTCCTCCTGCGTGGGCGGCGGGTCGTTCCACGGCGCGAGCACGCGCTGCAGTTCGCGCTTGAAGAAGCCCGGCTGCACGGCCACCGCGCCGAGGAAGAACGCGAGCAGCAGCGCGCAGGCGCCCGCGCGCCAGGCCAGGCGCTTGCGGTCGATCGCCTGCGCGAGGTCGATCTCGGCGGCCTTGTCCAGGCACTCGAGCAGCAGCGCGTCCACCAGGTCGGCTTCGATCTCGGACTCGTTCTCGCGCTCTTCGTAGTCCACGGCGGCCAGCAGCGTGCCCTGCAACTGCGGGAAGCGGCCTTCGACATGCAGCGCGATCTCCTCGCGGCTGTGCTGCTTCTTCAGCGGGCGCATGCAGAGCACGAACGCCGCCGTCACCAGCACGACCGCGCCCGCGGCCAGCAGGCCTCCGCGCACCGGAGGCGGCAGATGATACAGCGCGTCCAGCGCGACCAGCGCCAGCACCACGATCACCGCGTCGGCCACGAGCACGCTCAGGCCCTTGAGCAGTTCGGTGCGCCGCCACGCGGCCCGCACGTGTTCGAGTTTCTCCTGCAGTTCGCTCATATCAGGGTTCAGGGCAGAGGGATCGAGTCCGGGGAACGCACGCACTGTTCGCCGCACCTCGATCGCCGACCCTTCCCGCCTCCTTTATATGGTTCCCGTGTATCCCTGCTTCGCCGCCGTTTCCGTTCCCTGTGCCCTGACCTTTTATCCCTGACCCCAGCGGTTACGTCTTGCCTACATAGCGAGCCAGCAGCAGCTCCGCGATCGTCAGCGGCAGGATGGCGGCGAGCAGCCACCAGCCGATGTTGCCGCGTTGTTCGTTCTTCAGGCGTTCCTCGGGCGCGAGCACGCGCTCGTAACCGTGTTCGGTCTGGCGGATGCTTCCTTCCGCCGCGGGGCTGAAGCGCCGTTCCACGTCCTCGGCCGAGACCGACGTGAGATCGGCTTCCGACGGCGCGCCGTTGACTGCGTAGAGCATCGTGTGGGCGCCGTCCTGGAGGCGGTAGATGCCGGACTCGTCGAGCGTCACCTCGACGGGCTCGCCCTTCGCGGCCACTTCCTTGCCGGCGGGGCTGGTAAGCGCCGCGCCGGCGTTCACGGCCACCGCGTCGCCCAGGCCCAGCGAACCCGACGCGCCCGCGCGCTGAGAGAGCAGGTGCAGGCATTCGCGGACGAACGGCACGTAGATCGCGCGCAGCGGAAAGTCGCCCGCGCGGCGGTCCAGGCAGGCCGCGAACATCAGGGTCGCGCCCTTGCCGCGCGGCTTCTCGATCAGCGCCGGACGCCCGTCGTCGAAGCGCAGGATCACGCTGGCCTCCTGCGAATCCTTAAGTTCCCACGCGCCGCGGACGTGCACGCCGGTCAGGTCGCCGCGGTTGTTGCCGGTGACGCCGCGCACCCAGGGGTGCTTGAGGTCCGAGGCCACGAGGAAAATCGAAGCATTCGGGTCCTTGAGCAGGCGCAGGCGCGCCGGCGCGACCTCCCCGATGCTCGCGTTGAACGCCTCCGGCGAAGACTCCGGCGCGACCGCGACCAGCAGCCCGCCGCCTTCCTTGACGAACGCGTCCAGGCGCTTTACGTCGGCCGCGTCGAGCTTGTGCGCGCCGGAGAGCACCACGACGTCGGTCTCGCGCAGATCGGGCAGGCGGTCGTAGGCCTTGGCGCGATAGGGGCTGTTCTCGCCCGCGTTCAGCGCCTCGACGGCGTAGTAGGCCGCGTCGCGCGTCGAGTCGGCGCTCGGCGCGCCGTTCAGCACCGCGACGCGGATGTTCTGGACCACCCGAAGCACGAAATGGAAGGTGTCGTCGCCGTTCAGCACGGGCTTCACGCCTTCCAGTTTCACTTCGCCGGGGTATTCGCCCACCTGGTTCAGCGTTCCGGTCAGCGTCAGGGCGGCCTCGCCGTCGGCGGGGAGCGCGGCCTTGCGCATGTCGAGGGCCTGGTCTTTGACGATCAGTTTCACCGTCGCGTCCCGGGCAGGCCCGTAGTTGGCGACGCGCACGGCCAACTGGACGTTGCGTTCCTCGGCGTGGGTCTCGAGCGTGTTCGAACCGCCGGTCACGACGGCGCCGTCGGCCTTTTCGCCGCCGCCCACGGCTTCGACATGCAGGCGGAAGCCCTTGGGCAGCGGGCGAATCTCGCGGTTGGCCGCGAGCGCCGCGGCGGGCAGGTCGCTGATAAGGTACACGTCGCCGCCCGCGGACTGGCTGGCCAGCCCGGCAAAGACGCGGTCGAGGCCTTCCAGCAGGTCGGTGGCGTAGGGCGTCGGCGCGAGCTTGCCGATCAGGCCGAGCGCCTCGCCCGCGCTGTCCACGTCGTTCACCTGCATGCGCCCGGTGTCGGAAAAGGTGACGACGCGGAAGAGCCGCCCGGGGCCGGCGGACTTGACCGCTTCCTCCGCCTTCGCCTGGGCGTCCTTGAAGCGCGATCCGAAGGACATCGAGCGCGAGACGTCCAGCACGACCACCGTCGCGGGCCGCGTGCCCGAAGCCGCCTGGGCCTGCGGGTCGGCGAAGAACGGCCGCGCGAAAGCGAACGCGAGGATCAGTACGGCCAGCGCGCGCATGGCGGTGAGCAGCCATTCGAGCCAGCGCTTGCGCGTCAGGAGCTGGTTGGTCTGCTTGCGCAGGAAGCGCATCGCGCCGAAGGCGACCTTCTGCACGCGTTCGCGCAGCAGGAAGTGCAGCAGCACCGGCACGGCGGCCAGCACGGCGAACCAGACGAGACCCGGGTTCAGCCAGTTCATCCGGCCCTCCCGCGGCGGTAAAGGTATTCGGCGAGCGCCATGTCGAGCGGCTGGCGCGTGTCGTAGACTACGTGGTCGATCTTCAGGTCGCCGCAGGTCTCGCGGACGGCCTCCTGGTGCGCGTTGAATTCCTTGAGGTACTCCTCGCGCGCCGCGCGCCCGCTGGTGCGCAGCCGCTGGCCCGTCTCGAGATCGGTGAATTCGACCAGGTTGTCGAAGGGGAATTCCAGTTCGTGCGGGTCGAGCACCTGGAAGACGATGACGTCGTGGCCGCCGAACTTGAGATGCTGGAGCGCGCCTTTCAGCGCGTCGATCTCGCCCAGCAGGTCGCTGATGACGACGACCAGGCCGCGCTTCTTGATCGATTCGGCCGCGGCGTGCAGCGGCTGCGCCAGGTCGGTCTCGCCGCCGGGTTCGCACGACTGGACGACGTTGATGATGTGCTGGAGGTGCGTGGGGCGCAGGCGCGGCGGCAGGATTTCGCGGATCTCGGTGTCGAAGACCACCAGCCCCGTCGCGTCGCGCTGGCCCATCATGAAGTACGCCAGGCACGCGGCCATCCGCGCCGCGTACTGGAACTTGGTGATCTCCCCCGAGCCGTACGCCATCGAACCGCTCGCGTCGAGAATCACGTGCGAGGCCAGGTTCGTCTCTTCTTCGAAGAGCTTCAGGTAGTGCTTGTCCGACTTCGCGTAGACCTTCCAGTCGATGTGCTTGATGTCGTCGCCCGGCACGTACGGCCGGTACTCGGCAAACTCGACGCTGAACCCGCGGAAGGGCGACTTGTGCAGCCCGAGGATGAAGCCTTCCACGACCGTCTTCGCGAGCAACTGGAGGTTGCTCATCCGCGCCAGGGTGGCGGTGTCGAGGACGTCGGGTTTCTCGGGCTGCTTCGCCATGCAGTTTACCTTTTCCAACCGCGGAGATCGCCGAGCACGCAGAGCACGGCACGACCTTTACAATAAGAAGCTGTGCTCAGCGTCCTCTGCGATCTCTGCGGTGAATACACGCCTACATCTTCGCCTTCGGGGCCGGCACCTTCTCGATCAAGCGCTTCACGATCTCGTCCGAATTCACCTTCGCGGCGTCGGCCTTGAAGTTCACCACGATGCGGTGGCGCAGGACGCTGTAGGCCACGGAGCGGATGTCTTCGACCGAGACCGCCAGGCGCCCGGCCATGGCCGCGCGCGCCCGCGCGCCGAGCACCAGGTACTGCGAGCCGCGCAGCGACGCGCCCACGGAGACGTACTGCTTCACGAAATCGGGGGCTTTGGCGTCGTCGGGGCGCGAGGCGTTGACCAGATCGACGGCGTACGAGGCGATCGCGCCGGCGATGGGAATCGCGCGGACCACCTGCTGGCTCTTGAGGAGGCTGT